>NZ_JAHUWG010000006.1:0-494770 GCF_019219115.1 Pseudomonas sp. PDM28 | reverse complement strand
ATCTTCTTGCCGGCACGAATACCTTCGTCGGCGGTGATCACCACTTTGGATTTGCAGTCGATGATGCGACCGGCCAGGGCTTCCGGCGAGAAGCCGCCGAACACCACCGAGTGAATCGCGCCGATCCGGGTACAGGCCAGCATGGCGACCACGGCTTCGGGGATCATCGGCATGTAGATCGTCACCACGTCGCCGCGGTGCACGTCCTGGCCGCGCAGGGCGTTGGCGAACTTGCACACTTGCTCGTGCAGTTCGCGGTAAGTGATGTTGCGGCTTTCGGCAGGGTCATCGCCCTCCCAGATGATCGCGACCTGGTCGCCGCGCTCGGCCAGATGGCGGTCGAGGCAGTTGTAGGACACGTTCAGGGTGCCGTCGGCGAACCACTTGATGTCGACATGATGGTCATCGAAGGAGGTCTGCTTCACCGTGGTGAAAGGCTTGATCCAGTCGAGGCGCTTGGCTTGCTCGCGCCAGAAGCCGTCCGGGTTAACGACCGACTGCTGGTACATGGCCTTGTAGGTCGCCTCGTCGGTCAGGGTGTTGGCCAGAACCTCGGGACGAACGGGATACAGGGAAGCCGCACTCATCTTTCTTACCTCGGTGGAATAGTTGTTTTTGTATGACCCTGTTGTAGCCGGGCCGGGCCTATAGAACCATTCGACGATGGTAGTAACAAGCCCACACAAAATGTCGTGAATACCCGTCAAACCCAATACCACCGCGGCACCTGTGGGAGCGAGCCTGCTCGCGATGGTCGTCAACGATAACGCGCCCAATCTGGCACCCCGCGGTGTTCTCTGGCTCATCACGAGCAGGCTCGCTCCTACAAAAGCGGTACCTGTAGGAGCGAGCCTGCTCGCGATGGTCGTCAACGATAACGCGCCTAATCTGACACCCCGCGGTGTTCTCTGGCTCATCGCGAGCAAGCTCGCTCCTACAAAAGCGGTACCTGTAGGAGCGAGCCTGCTCGCGATGGTCGTCAACGATAACGCGCCCAATCTGGCACCCCGCGGTGTTCTCTGGCTCATCGCGAGCAAGCTCGCTCCTACAAAAGAAGAGGCTATTCAGGGATTGTTACAGGATCTGTCAAAGGTGTTTATCAAAACCACGTCTATATGAACGTATCCATCACCCCTAAAATCTGCCACGCCAACAAGGCAACCTGATTAACCAAGTTACAGCCCCCACGAAGGCAGTTAATCAAACACCCAGGTACTGAAGCTCCACACGCAATCTCAAAAGGATTGCGTGCCCCCTCTCGACCTTAGAAAGGTAAAACTCAAATGAAAGCTTTATTGGTTCTGGCCCTCGGCAGCGTGTGCGTAACCGCCATGGCAAGCGAGGCCCCGACTGATGTCGCGCAGCAACAACCGCCTATTGAGGAATACACTTACTCGATGAATCTGGACATCGCCAAAGTGATCTCGATGAGCGAAGCGCCGAATGTTTGTGAAGTTGTCCCCATGAAAATGGAATACGAAGATTCCAACGGTCAACGGCATATCCTGCGTTACAGCGCGATGGGCAACGGTTGCTCTAACGGCTGACCCCTGCTTCACCCTCCCCCAATAAGGTTCGCCCCACCCGCCGCGATCAGGCAGAAGAAGCGCCGAACCTTTATTATCGATTAACTCGATTGCTTTAAGCATTTATTTGCGCTTTTTAATCGAATTAATCGGCGTAGCATCCAATTCAACCCAAGACAAACAACGCCCACGAATCCGGAGCACTGACCATGAAAACCCAACTGATCCTCGCCCTGACCCTCTCCGTCCTGGCTGCCAACACCTTCGCCGCCGATGGTTACGACCGCACCGGCTCGGCCGCTTACACCACTGAAGCGGCTGTCGCTTCCGACGGTTACGACCACACCGGTTCAGCCTCTTTTGCCGCCGATGGCGCAGACCATGTAGGTGCCGGCAAACTGGCTTCCGACGGCGCGGACCACACTGGCGCCGCCCGCCTCGCCGCCGATGGTGCCGACCATGTGGGCGCCGGCAAACTGGCTTCCGACGGCGCTGACCACACCGGTGCCGCCCGCCTCGCCGCCGATGGTGCCGATCACGTCGGTGCAGGTCGCCTGAGCTGATCCACCCGCGTGACTTCACAGCCCGACTTCGGTCGGGCTTAGTTGTGTCTGGAGCCTGAGAAAACCCCACCGAAACACAAGATGTAGTAAAAAACGCCCTTTTTGGTTATTTCTTGTACAAAAAATTCCCGGGGCAAAAAATTAAGAAAAAAAATCTTCCCCCACCAAAACCGTTCAAAGCCCTGTAAACCCTCGCTCCGACCGAAATACGGCCCCTGTCGACCGATCCGTGAGCCATTTCGCCGCACCACAGCACGCAAAACTTCCCTATAATGCGGCCTTAAACGGGCCTGCAATATCCCCTTACAGGGATGAAAAGCCAGTCTGAAGCCCCGCACAGGCGCTTGCCGCTTGCTGCGCCCATCAGTGGCTCTCGGAACCCCGTACAAAATTCTGTTTGATGCCTGCGTATAGCTGCTGCAAAAAACGATTCCTTTAGATCCAACGCGGCCAGTAAGGCCGTGTGAAAAACCAACCTATCCATTTTCACACGGGCACTCTGGCCCTCACGCAGGAGACGACACGTCATGCTGAGCTGGGACGAATTCGACAAAGAAGACACGGAAGTAGCAGTCAAGAGCGCCAACGCTGGCCACGCCACCGAAGCCAACATGGACCGTCTCGACAGCGCCGGCGGTGCCGCCGCCCTGGAAGCCCGTGCCGTGACCGCCGCTGACTCCGCCGCCGTTGCCCGCGCCAAAGCCGCCCTGGATTCGCTCGACGTCGCCGAAGGCCTCGCCGAACTCGAAGGCGCCTCCGCCCGTGTCGCCGTTGACGAAAAGCGCATGATCAACTGCCGCGCCGACCTCAACCAACTCGTACCCTTCAAGTACGACTGGGCCTGGCAGAAGTACCTGGACGGCTGCGCAAACCACTGGATGCCGCAAGAAGTCAACATGACCGCCGACATCGCCCTCTGGAAAAACCCGGAAGGCCTGACCGACGACGAACGCCGCATCGTGATGCGCAACCTCGGCTTCTTCTCCACCGCCGACTCCCTGGTTGCCAACAACCTGGTCCTGGCCGTGTACCGCCTGATCACCAACCCGGAATGCCGCCAGTACATCCTGCGCCAAGCCTTCGAAGAGGCGATCCACACCCACGCCTACCAGTACTGCATCGAATCGCTGGCCATGGATGAAGGCGAAATCTTCAACATGTACCACGAGATCCCATCGGTCGCGAAAAAAGCCACCTGGGGCCTGAAATACACCCGCTCGATCTCCGATCCGAAGTTCGAAACCGGCACCGTCGAAACCGACAAAGAGTTGCTGCGCAACCTGATCGCCTACTACTGCGTCCTGGAAGGCATCTTCTTCTACTGCGGCTTCACCCAGATCCTCTCCATGGGCCGCCGCAACAAAATGACCGGCGTCGCCGAGCAGTTCCAATACATCCTGCGCGACGAATCCATGCACCTGAACTTCGGCATCGACGTGATCAACCAGATCAAAATCGAAAACCCGCATTTGTGGGATGCTGAAATGAAGGAAGAAGCTTCGCAGATGATTCTGCAGGGCACTCAGCTGGAGATCGAATACGCGCGTGACACCATGCCTCGTGGGGTGTTGGGCATGAATGCGGCGATGATGGAGGACTACCTGAAGTTCATCGCTAACCGTCGTTTGAGCCAGATTGGTTTGAAGGAAGAATACCCAGGGACGACTAACCCGTTCCCTTGGATGAGCGAGATCATGGACTTGAAGAAAGAGAAGAATTTCTTTGAGACTCGGGTTATTGAGTATCAGACTGGTGGTGCGCTTAGCTGGGATTGATTCCCACGCTAGCCGCGATTTGACGACTTGAATCGACAAATCGAACATCTGAAAGCCCCGATCTGATCGGGGCTTTTTTGTGGGGTAGGAAAACTCTTACTTGCAATCTCAGTAGTAGCTAAACCTCCTACATGTATTCCAGCACCCTCTGTATTGAGAGCCATTCCATTCGGCCCTAAGCTCTACTGCAGGTGCCTAAGAAACGCCCAACGTAGAAAGCTAGCCAATTACACAGAAGAGCAGTCACCCTTGGTGATTGATCGTACGGCTGTGTGAGGCTTCTGCTCGTTGGAGCTTCTTATGTCCACTCTACGTTGGGGTCAGGCCCGTCAAAGTCCAAACGTAGAGGTAATGGATATGCCGGAACACAACCTTCTCGTCACTCTCCGAACCACGGAGATCGGCCATGTCTGATCTCTTTTCTGTAACAGTCTTCACCCGCCACAATCTCCCTCTCCATGCTCTCCTCCTGGAAAACCAACCGTGGTTCTGTGCCCGCGATATCGGCCGCTTAATGGGTTTCCATCTAAGTGAACGCATGGTCAACAAACTGGACAAGGACCAACACCGCCCGTTGTGGATTGAGTATTACCGGCAACCGGAAAAACAGCTGATGCTCAGTGAGTCCGGTGTCTATGCGCTGCTGCTCTATCACTACGCACCAGGAAATCGCTTGCTGCGAGAGTGGATCACCCATCAAGTGGTGCCGGCCTTACGTGATGCGGAGCAGTCGGAGAATTCGGATCGGCCGATGTTGAGTTTGTTGGATTGGCCAGAAATGTCGCTGAGCCTGCTGCATTGGCAAGATGAAGGTTGGATTCGGCTGCGGGACATGCCTTACCTGTTGCTCGATCACACGCCGCATAGGGCGCCGGGGGTTAATCCTTGGTGGCGTAAGGTTGCGCGGGTGTTTAAGTCGTCGAAGCACTCGATGGGTTAGGTTCCTAGCATGTAGGACCACCTGCAAGAATCTTCTCTTCTTTGTGTAGGAATTTTCGTAGACAGTCGTAGTGGCCACTCAGTATCGTCCGAGGGTATTTAACCCTCGGCGATTGTATGGATACGGAAAAGAGCAACGGCGATTGGAGTGAGGCAGAGATCCAGGCTGCGGTGGATGCCTATCTCAGCATGCTGTCTCGTGAGCAGAACGGTCAGGCGATCAACAAGGCTCATGAAAATCGCGTCCTGCGCGAGGGTGCTTTGGCGGGTCGGACCAAAGGTTCTGTTGAGTTTCGGATGCAGAACATTTCTACCGTATTGGTTGAACTCGGGCGTGATCGCATTGAGGGCTACAAACCCGCCAAAAATGTCGGCGCCAATGTTGCGAAGAGCATTCGTGAAGCACTCTATGCTCCAGGTCCAGTAACCCCCGAAGACTTTGTCCCGACAGCGGACGAAACGACGCTCGAGCAGCGAGCTGCAAAGCTTGAGCGACAACCGATCAAAGTCGAGCCGAAGGGGATTGAGAAACCAGAGCAAACTCAGTCCAGCGGAAAGTCGTATGTTCGTGATCCTGAAGTGAGAGCGTGGGTGCGCCAACAGGCTGAAGGTAAATGCGAAGGCTGTGGCAACCCTGCTCCGTTTGAAAAGTCAGGCAGGCCGTTTCTTGAGGTTCATCACGTTAAACATTTAGCCCAAGAAGGTTCGGACCGTCCGAGCAATGCTGTAGCGCTGTGCCCGAACTGTCATCGACGTTGCCACCATTCGAGTGATCGGGATGAATTCACCGCTTCGCTTTATACAAAGGTGAAACGGCTGAAACCCGAATAACCGAGCAAAACAGAACCCGTGGCGAGGGGGCTTGCCCCCGCTCGGCTGCGCAGCAGCCGTCAATCCGCATAATTCGGTTTGTCTGATACTCCGCGAGTTACGGATTTTGGGGCTGCTTCGCAGCCCAACGGGGGCAAGCCCCCTCGCCACAAGGTGGGTGGCTGGCTTGGTTGTTGTGTTGATCTTGCGAATCGCGAGCAAGCTCGCTCCCACAGGGGTTCGGCGGCTGGCTTGGGAACGTTGGTGTTATCAGGGCCGCTGGATTTTCCTGCGGCCCTTTTCTTTGCCCGCGATACCGCTAAAGCATCATTTCCCCAACCCACTAATCCGCCACGGACACACCGCCGCCCTAACCCCACTCGGCCCAACAATCTCCGGTGTCTGCCCCAATGACCTCGCACTCAAAACTCCCCCCACCCGCTCAATCAACCGATCAAACCCCAACGTCGCATCCTCCTGATGCAATTTGCGCAGTTGTTCGACCAGGGCGTAGGTAAAGGCGCCATAGCTGTTGGAGCCGACCTCGTATTCGCTGGCTTTTTCGTTCTCCCGCGCGGCATAGAGCATCAGGGGCATGTAAGGCCCATGGTGGCCGTAGAGTTTGCCCTGGCGCAGCAGTTGGGCTTTTTTCTCGGGGCGAAGGCCCGTGGCGGCGCCTTGGGTGGTGCGGGTGCGGGTGAGGCCGCGGGTTTTGTTGTCTTGTTCGCTGAAGTCGCGGCGGTCGGTGTCGACGGCGTAGACGCGGCGGTCCCAGTCGCCGGCGTAGGGGTCCCAGCGCAGCATGCGGTGGCGGATGTCGCTGGGTGGGGTGATGCCGCGCACGCGGCCGTTGCCGCGGGTCATGCCGCCGGCGTAGCAGCAGTCGAACAGGACGGTGAGTTTGGCGCCGTGGCCGTCCGGGTCGAATGGCAGGTGGCTGTAGAACTGGCGGAACAGTTTGTCGGTGAAGTGGGTGCTTTCGTCGTCCCAGTCGAAGTCGTGGAGTACCAGGGTTTCGTCCATGCAGTCGGCTTCGCCGCTGCTGCTGTACACCGGCAGTTGGGTGCCGTGGCCGGAGTAGAACAACACGCGCTCGTCCCCGGCGCGGGCGCCTTCCACCAGCCATTCGAGGCGCTCGACGAAGTTGGCCCGGGTCGCTCGGGCGTCGTGCAGCAAGCGGATGTCGCCGGCGTCGTAACCGCTTTCCTGGAGCATGCGGCTGATCAGGTAGGTGTCGTTGATGCAGCCGTCGAGGCGTGCGCTCGGGTCGAGGTAATCGTTGATGCCGACCACCAGCGCGCGGCGTTTGCGTTGGCCGCTGCGGGACAGAAACGCCGGCACTTCCAGTGCCCGCGCCGCCACCACATCGCGGGCCAGTTGTGGCCACAGGCCGGTCTGGCTGGTGGCTGACGACAAGTAAGCCTGGGCGGCGTGATTGAGGTCGAGCAGGTCATCACGCAGTGGCACACTGAACTCGGTTTGCAGGTCGACCCGCGCCGAATCCGGCGAGGTGATCGGCCGGCTCAGCAAGCCGTCGTTGGGGTTGTAGAGGTGGAACCAACGGCGGATACCTCGGCCGTTTTCACTCAGGCGCAGGACCCGCCCGCCCCACACTTCGCGCATCACCAGCGGCAGTGCGATCGGTGAACCGAAGCTGACGAACACGCGGCCATCGATGCGCTTGAGCGCCGAACCTTTTTTCACCACTGAACGGCGCAGGGCGTCGTAGCCGATCAGGCTGCCCAGGCCTTGGGCGAAGATGATCTGCGGATTGAATGCCTCGATCTTTGCCAGCAGATGTTGAGTCAACGCCGTGCGCAAATCGGCGTCTTCGATCCATTGCACGATGGCGCCCACCGTGGTGCGCAACATCTGATTGACCGGCAGGCCCCAACTGCCGAAATTCTCGTCGGCCTTGCCGCCTGCGTCGGCCCTCAGCATCGCCAGGCCTCGGGTGATCTGGGCGAAGTCCGGCCCGTCCTTGAGTTGGTCATCGAAAGACAGAAATTCGATGTCCTGGTCATCGATGAGCCGACCGTTCTGCGCCAATTGATTTCGGATCAACGTGCGCCACTGCTCCTGCCAGTTCGCATCGATGCCACCCTGCCCGCCCGTCGCCCGGCTGAACCCCACACCGGGCAGGCACAGGACGCGCAGCCGCGTTGGCGCGACGTCCAACCCTGGTTCTGCCAAGGCTTTACTGGCAGGCGCCGCAACTGGCGGAACAGCTTGCCCTTGGGCGGTAACCATCAAATCCTGCAAGCGCCGCAGTTTCGCCTCCAGGCTGTCGGCACTGGGCGCGGCGGGTGTCAGCGCGGCCTGAGCCGGATCAGCCAAGGCTCGGCTGCGGTTGCCGAGAAACCCGCTGACCCATTGGGCGCTGCTCTTCCAGATCTGCTCGGGATCGAGGCCGTCGAGGTAACCGGTGACGCTGTCCACCACCTGCCGACTTTGGGTCGCCAGTTCGGACTCGATCAATGGCAACCCGGCACGACTTGGCACCACGGTGGCCGCCAATGTCGGCGCAGCCGTTACGCCCGGTGCAGCGCGCCAGATAGGCGCATTGCCGAAGTGCTGCGCCGCAATTACCCGTGGGCCGAGGGCACTGCGCGGCAATTTGAAGTGGTCGCAAAGAAACGCCAGCAGGCTGGTGTGATCGTAATGCTGCGCCTGGACGTTGCCCGTCCAGGGAATCAAGCCGGGCTTGAGCCACGGCGAAGCCAGGATCGCCGGAACACGAACGCCGAGGCGGGTGAAGGGATTTTTCCAGGGCACATCGACCGTTGAACCGGTCGCCACGCAAGTCGGCGGCACCACGTGATCATGGAAACCGCCGTGTTCGTCGTACAGCAGCACGAACAGGGTTTTGTTCCAGACCGCGGCATTGGCCGACAAGGCGTTGAACACCTCACCGACAAACTGATCGCCAAAGCGTAGGTCCTCGGGTGGATGATGGGACACGTTTGGCCCGAGTTTACCGTTGAGCAGGCCATAACTCGGCTCGATCCAGGACAGTTCGGGGAGTTTGTCAGCGGCGACGTCCGACTTGAAGGCCTCGATGCTCAGGTGCTGCAAACCACCCTTGACCAGCGCCCCCAGCGGAACCGCACCGTCGGAGTAAATGCGCGCGTCGTGGCCGTTGCTGCGCAACAGCGAAAAAATACTCTCGCCGCCGAACTGTGCGATCAGGCTTTTGATGCCGGCCAGTACCGTGCCGGTCGAGGGCATCAGCAAGTGGCCATTGCAACTGCCAAGCATGGCGAAAAAACGGTTCGGCCAGGTCGGGCCTGGCACCGAGGAAAACCAGCGATCACACACGGTGAAATTGCGCGCCAACCCGTGGATGGCCGGCAGCGTATCGTCGGCCGGCTTAGCGCCGAACGGGATGTAGTTCATCGCCCGCTGGGCCATGGATTGCGACCAGGTTTTGTACACCTTCAGGTCCTTGCGGGCCTTGTCGTAGGCATCCTGGGCAAAACCATCGAGCTTGGGATTGGCCGGGCTGCTCTTGAAGGAGACGCCCAGCTGCGTCTCTACGTTGACGAACTCATGGCCAAGGTCGAAACCCTCACTGTTGCTCGGTGGTAGCGCCGGAGGCAGAGGGGGCGGCGGCGCCCACAGGTTGTAGTTTTCCGGGAACTCCGACGCCTGGGTGATCACCGTCGAATTGCCATTGGCCAGCTTCAGCGGATTGGTGCTGGGCGCGTTGCGGTTGATACCGTCACACGCAGGGTTGATACGGGTGTAATCCCCCAGCAAATGATCGAATGATCGGTTTTCCATCATCAACACGACAACGTGCTCAATTCCGTCGGGCCAGTTGTTCGGCATGGTGCGCTCCTTGATGTGAAGTCTCGATTTCGACCTCTCGGGTTTCACCGCAATCAAGGCTTGGATGGCTGGACAATATGGGGCATGCGGCGATTCAATCTGCCAGACAACGCTAGTCAGGCGATGGGGGCTTGTCCAATTGCGGGCCCCCTATCCTTTCAGCCAATCCACCGAATACATCGCCACATAACTATCCACCGCCGCCCCAATCGTAGGAAAAAACGCCGTCTCCCCCAGCCGCGCAAACAACCCAAACCGCTTCAGCTTGTCCTTCACCGGGTCCTTCATCTCGGCAAAGCACAACTCGATACCCGCCGCGTGCAGGGTGTCGTCCAGTTCAGCCAGCATGTCGGCGGAAGTCACGTCGACGCTGGTGACCGGTTCTGCGGCGACCACCAGCCAGCGCACGGGCGTGGGCGATGCCGCCACGGCGTCCAGCACGCGGTCGCTGAACAGTTCGGCGTTGGCGAAGAACAAGGGCGCATCCCAGCGAAACAGGACCAGGCCGGGGATCAGGTGTGCGTCGGGGTAGCGTTTGATGTCGTGGTAGCCCTTGACCCCGTCGGCGCGGCCCAATACGGCGGAGTACGGGCGCCAGGCGTCCCAGAGGAATTCGATGATCGCGATCACGATGGCCAGGCCGATGCCCTCGATCGCGCCGAACACGGCCACGCCGACGGTGCAGACGATCGAGAGCCAGCATTCCCAGCGTTGGATGCGATAGATCCGGCGCAGGTCGGTGATTTCGATCAGGCCGATGGCCGAGGCGATCACGACCGCCGCCAGGGCGCTGGACGGTAGATGTTGCAGCAGGTCCGGTGCCATCACCAGCAGCAAGGCAACCGCCAGTGCGCCGACGACGCCGGTCATTTGGGTCTTGGCGCCGGCGGCTTCGGCCACGGGCGTACGCGACGAGCTGCTGCTGATCGGGAAGCCCTGGAAAAATCCGGCCGCCAGGTTGGCGATGCCGAGGCCCATCATTTCCTGGTTCGGGTTGACGTAGGTTCGGGTCCGCGCTGCATAGACACGGGAGAGCACGCTGGTGTCGGCGAACGAGACCAGTGCGACGGCGCACCCGCCGACCACCACCGGGACGATGTCGGCGGTGGTGATCCAGGGGATGGCGAATCCGGGCAGGCCTTGGGGGAGCGAACCGAGGACCGACACACCGGCGCGTGTCGCCAGGTCGAGGGCCCCCACGGCGACCGTCGCGCCGACCACGGCGATCAGGATGCCCGGCAGTCGTGGCCATCTTTTGAGTAGCAGGATCACCGCCAGGGTGAGCCCGCCTACGGTGAAGGTGGTCCAGTTGACCTTTCCCTCCATCAGCGCCGAGGCGATGGCCCCTATGTTGCTCAATGGGCCGTCGGACTCAATGGAAAAACCGAACAGCTTGGGCAACTGGCTGATCAATACGGTCAGTGCGATGCCGTTCATGTAGCCGTAGCGGATCGGTTTGGACAGCAGCTCGGTGATGAAACCCAGGCGCGCCATACCGGCCAGGATGCACACCGCTCCCGAGACGATCGCCATCATCCCCGCCAGGGCGACGGCACGCTGCGGATCGCCGCCGGAGAGTGGGATGATGACGGCCAGGATGACGGCCACCAGGGAGGAGTCCGGCCCCATCACCAGAATCCGGCTGGGGCCGAACAGGGCATAGAACAGCAGCGGAACGATGGTCGCGTACAGGCCATAAATGCCGGGCACGCCCGAGGCCACCGCGTAGGCGATACCGACGGGCACCAGCATCGTGGTCAGCACCAGGCCGGCCACGATGTCGTAACGCAGCCACGCCCATTGGTATTCGCGCAGCACGCCCAATCCCGGCAGCCAGCGGCGCCATCCGGTCTGTTCGTCCCGGCGGGCTATGCGGCCCGGTTCCGAAACGGGCGGCGAAGCATCTGAATGGCTCATTAACCGCCCTCGTTGATGTAATGCTGTTCATTAAAATTTTTGTAGGAGCGAGCTTGCTCGCGATGGACTCAAGAGCGCCGCGTTTAGTCAGTAAACACGCGGCATCGTTAACGACCATCGTCGGAACGCCGCCCGGAGCAAGCTCGCTCCCACAATGGAGCATTCCCTCGTTGATGGGTTGTGCAGGCTCGGCGATATCGAAGTGATCTCAGTGTAGCTATTGCTTCGAATGCGCCATCACTGGAAGCTGTTCACCTAAAGGACTTGGAAGCCGACATGAAATTCGACCTCGCCTACTGCCTCAGCCTCAACGACAAGTTGTCGATCTACGACGTTCGGGATCTGAATTTCGACGAGACGATGGATTTCGACTCCGCCCGGGAACACTTCCAGTGCCCCAACGATGCCTGTCGCCTGGCGTTCGATGCGGCCAACGAGTTGGGCACGTTCAACGCCAAGAATGTGAATTACGTGCGCACGCCGCACTTCAAGAACTTGCCGAGTACGCGGCATGTCGAGGGCTGCCCTTATGTCAGCTTGAAGACGCCGGCGTCAGGTGTGGATGAGGCGGAAACGGATGACAGCCGCGAAGAACATTTCCCGTCGGAATTGTTACTGACTCGGCGTGAGTATGTGCGCAAGCCGTCCAGCCCGAAGGTCGCGGCGGACGGGGTGCGGGATGAGTCGCCAACACCTTCGATGACCCGTAACGACGAACAACCGGGCAGGGAATCGGCCCCGGACAAGACCAGCGTCTTCGCCCATCCGGTTGAGTGTTTCGTGTCGAACTTCGACGACAAGGATTTACTCAAGCGCGTGCCGCTGAAGATTGGCGAGCACACCGCGCCTTACGGCTCGTTTTTCAAGAAGATCGAATACCTGCAGGACAACAAGGGACTGATTTACTGGGGCAAGGTCAAGGAGATCAAGGACTACACCCAGAGTTTTCGCATCGATTTCGAGAAGAAGGTCTGGTTCGAAAAGAGGCCTTACTCGGTCAATGTCTACCTGAGCAAAAAGCTCATCGACAGCTACCGCAAGCGCAAGGCGTTCCTCGAGGAGATCAAGCACGCCATCGAGAGCGGGCGGGAATTGTATTGCTTCTTTTATGGCGTGACGCCTGAGCTGAAGCAGGTGCCGAGCAAGAAAAACCCCGAGCAGACGTTCGGGGTGTTCAGCGCCAACATCGAGAATCTGGATCACTTTATCGTGCGGGAAGCGCCGGGGTTGGCGGACAAATAGATGCAGTGCCGTTCGTCTGCCTGAAAAGAATAATCAAAAATTGCGTTTGATCCGGGCTCAAAACAACTGTACAAAAACACAGTATATTTTGACCAACACTCTCGAGCCCGGAGAACACCATGGCCTCTCAAGCGATGAAAATCACCCTGGAACGTATCGCCCTCTTCCAATTCACCCCGGCCCACTGTGCCCAGGCCCGAGCGATGCTGGGCTGGAGTGTGGAAGAGCTGTCGCGCGAATCCCGAGTCTCGGTGGAGGCCATTCAACGCTTCGAGGCACGCCAGGAGGTGCTGGATGTCACGCGCCTGGCATTGGCCTATCGGTTCGAATCAGAAGGGTTGGTGTTCTTCCCCGGGTTTGCGCCGGGTCGAGGGATGAATGTGAAAGGGTCGACGCCGAATCCGGTTGGGCGGGCGGATTTTGCGATGGTGGAGTGAGCCAATTCATTGATTGACGATTATCCCTAAATAGGTATATTTTCACATGAGTACAAGGAAGCCACTCCTGTGGGTTAGCAGCAGCAAAAAAGATCTCAAGCAGATGCCCGCAGATGTACAGGACGTTTTTGGCCACGCTCTTGATCTGGCACAAAGCAGCAAGAAGCACCCAGATGCAAAACCACTGAAAGGCTTTGGTGGTGCCGGAGTCCTTGAGTTGATTGAGGACTTCGATACGAACACCTATCGCGCCGTTTATACGGTTCGTTTTGGCAATGCCGTTTATGTTCTGCACTGTTTTCAGAAAAAGTCGACTACGGGAATCAAAACCGCGCAGTGCGACATCGATTTGATCAGGAAGAGACTTCAAGCGGCGCAGGAACACGCAAAAGGATCAGAACATGATTGAAATCGAAGAAAGCAGTGGCAACGTCTACGAAGATCTCGGGACACCCAACGCCAATGAAATGCGAGTCAAATCCCAGTTGGCCGCAAAAATTGGCGAAATCATCAAAGCCCGCCATTTGACCCAGGTTCAGGCGTCCGAAATTTTAGGTCTGTCACAGCCCAAGCTATCTGAAATGTTGCGCGGAAAATTTCGTGGGATCAGTGAGGCCAAGATGATGGAATGCCTGTTACTTCTCGGACGGGATGTGCAAATCGTGGTCAAGTCGGCCCCGCGCTCACGCAAAGAGGGCCGAATTGAAGTGTTTTTTAGCTGAGGCCTACAACTCAACCAATCACTCTACGCGTTCTGCACCACCCGCTCACTCTCCCCTTCCACCGCCAGCCACCACGCACCACCACGCTGCGGATGCATCAAATTGAACGCCTCTCCCATCTGCGGTGTGGTGATCGATACATTGCGCTCCCAGGCCAGGGCCAGGATGCGGTCGAAGGGTTCGTACCAGGCGTGCATCGACAGGTCGAAGGTGCCGTTGTGGATCGGCAGTAGCCAGCGGCCCTTGAGGTCGATATGGGCTTGCAGGGTTTGTTCGGGTTGCATGTGCACGTGCGGCCAGTCGACGTTGTAGGCGCCGGTTTCCATCAGGGTCAGGTCGAATGGGCCGTACTGTTCGCCGATGCGTTTGAAGCCGTCGAAGTAGCCGCTGTCGCCGCTGAAGAAAATGCGCGTGTCACCGTCAATCATCACCCACGAGGCCCAGAGGGTGCTGTTGCTGTCGAACAGGCCACGGCCGGAGAAATGTTGCGATGGGGTGGCGATGAACCGGATGCCCTCGACTTCCGTGCCTTGCCACCAATCCAGTTGGCGGACTTTGCTGGGGGCGATGCCCCACTTGATCAAGGTGTCGCCTACGCCCAGCGGGGCCAGGAAGTGTTTGGTCTTGTCCGCGAGTTTCAACACAGCCGCATGATCCAGGTGATCGTAGTGGTCGTGGGACAGGATTACCGCTTCGATCGGCGGCAATTCCTCCAGGCTGATCGGTGGCTGGTGGAAACGCTTGGGGCCGGCCCATTGCACGGGCGAGGCGCGCTCGGCGAAGACCGGGTCGGTGATCCAGAATTTGTCGCGCAACTTGAGCAGCACCGTGGAGTGGCCCAGGCGATAGACGCTGTGGTTGGGCGCTGCGATCAGCGCGGCTTGCGTCAGGGCTTGCACCGGGACGGGGGCGCTCGGGCGGGTGTTTTGCGGTTTGTGGAACAGCGCGTTCCACAGGATGCCCATGGTTTTGCCAAAGCTCAAAGGTTGAACCGGCGTGAAGTTCTGATACTGGCCTTGAGCCTGTCGGGACGCTTCAGGTGTGGAGGCGTTGTCCGCCGGGGAGTTTGAATTGGCCATGACTGAATGACTCCAGAAAAACCGCGTTTGACGCGATTTACCTCTTTGGGACGATAAATGGCCAAGGCACGCACGCATCAGCCGGACTTTCTATTTTTACCGGGCAGGATTAACAAAACATTACACTGCACAGTGTAGTTTCTAGGTTGCATCAAAGTCGATGACAAGTAAACTGCTGAGTGTAGTTTCCCTTTTCTTCCTGCCGAAGCGTACTTATGACAGCTCCACAGCGCCTCACCGACCGAAAACGCCAAGCGATCATTCAAGCCGCGATCATCGAGTTCCGTAACAACGGTTTCGAGATCACCAGCATGGACAAGATTGCGGCCACTGCCGGCGTGTCGAAGCGCACGGTGTACAACCACTTTCCCAGCAAGGAAGAGTTGTTCGCCGAGATCCTCAATCAACTATGGATCCGGGTGACGGCAGAACAGGAAACGGCCTACCGTTCCGACCTGCCGTTGCGCGACCAATTGCGCGTGTTGCTGATGGCCAAGTTGCAAATGTTGGGCGATGACAATTTTCTCGATCTGGCTCGGGTGGCAATAGCGGCGACCATTCATTCCCCGGAGCGGGCGCAGGATATGGTGGCGCGAATGGGCGAACGCGAAGAAGGGCTGACGGTGTGGATTCGGGCCGCACAGGCCGATGGCCGATTGAAAGCCGTGGCGCCTGAGTTCGCCGCTCAACAGATCCATGGCCTGCTCAAGTCTTTTGCATTCTGGCCGCAGATTTCCATGGGCCAACCCGGCTTGTCAGCCGAGGAGCAAAACACGGTGGCGGATTCCGCTCTGGACATGTTCCTGGGCTATTACCAGCTCTAGTTCAGCCGTTTACAGCACTTGCCGACATTAAATGGCTTCGAAGGACACTGATTATTCCGGCTGGAATAAATGACAATGTGAACCGCTTTTACCGATGAACGGTAATTCCGCCCCCATGCAGTAAAGTGTTTCAGAATGAATCTGGTGCAGGAAATTATGGATAGACAACACGGCAAGGGTTTGTCATTTGCCAGACGCATCTACATGCCTCGAACCATTGGCTTGGGCATCGGCAGTATCAGTGTGGCCGCCGCACTGTACCCGTTGCACCTGCCGATCTGGGTCTGGGTTTTGTTGGCGCTCAACGGTTTTGTCTGGCCGCATCTCGCTTATCAACTGTCGAGCCGCTCGGCCTTTCCCTACAAAGCCGAACGCCGCAATCTGCTTTACGATTCGCTGTGCGGTGGCTTTTGGGTTGCGACGTTCCAGTTCAATCCGCTTTGCACCGTGACCATTCTGGCGATGATGGCGATGAACAATGTCGCCGCCGGCGGCCATCGAATGTTCCTGTTGGGTAGCCTGAGCCAAGCGGCGGGCGTGCTGATTGCCTGGTCGCTGTTCGGCGCGGCATTCACCCTGTCGACCACGCAATTGCAGGTGTGGGCGTGCTTGCCGATGCTGACGCTCTACCCGTTGGCGTTGGGCATGGTCTGCTACCGGTTGGCGATCAAGCTTTCAGAACATAAACGTACCCTGAGCGCCCTGAGCCGCACCGACAGTTTGACCGGGTTGCTCAACCACGGTGCCTGGAAGGACTTGCTGCAACTGAAGTTTCGCGAGTGCAGCCAGCGTCATGAGCAGGCCGTCATTGCACTGATCGACATCGACCATTTCAAGGCCATCAATGACACCTACGGTCATCTCATCGGTGACTCCGTGCTGCGCCAGTTGAGCGTCGAGCTCAAATGCAACCTGCGCGAAAGCGACCTGGCCGGTCGCTATGGCGGTGATGAGTTTTGCGTGATTCTGCCCAACATGCCGCTGAATCAGGCCGTGGACGTGATGGAGCGTTTGCGCAGCGTGCTGCAAGACTATCGGCATGGGGAAGTGCCCGAACTGCGGGTCAGCCTGAGCATCGGTCTGGCGGCGTACCAACCGTCGTTCACCGATGCAACGGCCTGGCTCGATGACGCGGACAAAGCCCTGTACACCGCGAAAAATACCGGACGCAACAAGGTCAGCGTCAACACAAACAACACCAGCCTGGAAACGTCGAGCGCATGATGCGATCGCTTGGCGATTACGCTGCTCGAATGACGCTGGGGCTATAGTGAGCCTCAGTCCCAGCGCCCAGCAGAGAGCACCATGAACACCACGCCAACAGACAACGCCACCGCCGCCCCCGTCGATCACCTGCGTTTCCATCGCCATCACGCCCATCTCGCGCCGACCTTTGGCAATGACAAGTTTGCCCTGCGCGCCGAAGCCTTTGCGCGGTTCTTCGGTACCCCGACCTTTCTCGGCGCCCAAACGCTGATCGTGGTGGTCTGGGTGTGCCTCAACGCGTCCGGAATCACCCACTTCGATGTGTACCCGTTCATCCTGCTCAACCTGGCGTTCAGCCTGCAATCGGCCTATGCCGCGCCACTGATTCTGTTGGCCCAGACACGTCAGGCCGCGCGGGACAAAGCCCAATCCGATGCCGATGCGCAGCACCGTGAAGCGCTGGCGACCGCCAACAGTGAGCGGCAGGCAGAAGCCGCGAAAAACACCGCGCAACTGCTGGAGTTGCTTGAGCAGAACACCCGCCTCACGGAGATGACCAAGGCCCTCACCGAGCGCATCGAAAACCTGACTTCGGAAATGCATCAACACTTCGTGCGCAAGGATGAGCCACAGGCCTGAACGGTTTCACGGCAGTTTCAGCGCCCGCCCCAGCTCATCGAACAAGGTGACCACCGAGCGCAAGGCTCGGCAGTCGGGACGGGGCAGCAGCCACAGCGCGGTGTCATATCCGTGCAAGGGCTCGCCCAGCGGGCGTAGACCCTCGCCAATCAAGAAGTCCGGCAACGCCGCGACACCCAGCCCCGCCCTGACCAGCTCGGTAACCGACAACATGCTGTTGCAACGGTAGCCCGGCGTTACGCCCGGCAAGGCCTGGCGACGCCAGGTCACGGTCGGGTGATCCGGCAGGAAGTCATCAGGGGCGATCCAGGTCAATGAGGCCAGGTCTGTGGTGTTGACCGATTGCAGGTATCGCTCACTGGCGCACACGCGGTAGGCAATATCCGCCAGGCGCCGTCCCACCAGATGCTCCGGTGGCGTGCGGGTCAGGCGCAGAGCGATGTCGGCATCCCGGCGGCTGAGGTTGGCAAAATCATTGGACGTGCTGAGTTCAAGCGTCAGCGCCGGATAGTTCGGCATGAACTGCGCCAGCGCCGGCAACAGCAAACCTTGCAGGACCGAATCGGTACAGGTCAGGCGCACGATGCCGCTGATCACTTCACCGCCCTGCTCCACACCGATGCGCGCCGCCTCCAGCGCCTGTTCAGCGCGCTCGGCCTGCTCGGCCAGTGACTGCGCCAGGGTGGTGGGCAGGTAACCGGCGCGGCTTTTTTCGAACAATTGCTGACCCAGCGCTGCCTCCAGCCGGCGCACCGCTCGAAACACCGTAGAGACGTCCACCTTCAACAGCTGCGCGGCCCGGGCCAGAGAGCCGCCGCGCACCAATGCGAGGGTCAGTGCCAGGTCCGGATAGTCCAGTCGATAGTGCGTGGTTGCATTGATCACTTGGGAAAACGCCAATATGGAGTGCGTGAACGCCAATCTATAGTGGGCCTCAGGAATCAACAAGTGCAGAGGCCCCCTCATGGAAAACCCTCCGATTCGCATCGCCCTGATCGGCGACTACGACCCGCAAGTCACCGCCCACCAAACCATTCCCGTAGCCCTTGAAATGGCCGCTGAACACAGCGACCTGAAGGTGCAATGGCAATGGCAATGGCTGGCCACCGATGAAATCCGCGCCGAAACGCCGCTGCACCCGTTCGATGGCTTCTGGTGTGTGCCGGCCAGTCCGTATCGCAACATGGACGGTGCATTGCTGGCGATCCGTTTTGCCCGCGAACAACGGCGACCTTTCCTCGGCACCTGCGGCGGTTTTCAACACGCGGTGCTGGAATATGCGCGCAATGTGCTGGGCTGGTCGGATGCCGAACACGGCGAGACGGCACCCGATGCAGCACGGGCGTTGCTGACGCCACTGTCGTGCGCGCTGGTCGAGGCCGTCGATTCCATTCATCTGGCTGAAGGCTCGTTGATCGCACAGGCGTACGAAAGCGCCGAGACTCGTGAAGGCTATCGCTGCCGCTATGGGGTGAATCCGCAGTTCGAAGGGGAGCTGCTCAAGCGCGAGCTGCACGCCGTCGGCCACGATTCGCAACAGGGACTGCGCGCGGTCGAACTCAGCGGCCACCCGTTCTTTGTCGCGACCTTGTTTCAACCCGAGCGCGCGGCACTCGGGGGCGTCTTGCCGCCGCTGGTTGGCGCCTTTGTCCAAGCCTGTGCGAGGCGCTGGTCATGATCGCCGATACGCCAACAGCGCCTTATTACGCGGTGATCTTCACGTCGCTGCGCACCGAGGGCGATCAGGGTTACGCCGAAGCAGCGGCACGGATGCTGGAACTGGCCCGCGAGCAACCGGGGTTTCTCGGCGTGGAATCGGCTCGGGGTGAGGATGGGCTGGGAATAACCGTGTCGTATTGGGCCAGTGAGGCGGCGACTCTGGCGTGGAAGCAGCATCCGGAGCATACGGCGATTCGCGAGCGTGGGCGTTCGACCTGGTATGCGCGGTGTCATACAAGGGTGTGTCGGGTTGAGCGGGCCTATGGGTTCAGTCTGTAAATGATGCGGTGTTGTTGAGGCCGTCTTCGCGGGCAAGCCCGCTCCCACAGGGATTGATGGCAACCTGTGGGAGCGGGCTTGCCCGCGAAGAGGCCAGAACAGTCACCACAAAAAACTCAACCCTGAACCAGACTGCGAACCGCCGATATCTCCGGCACTTCCCCCCGGTTCATGTACACCCGCAACGGCTCGGTGATGTTGATCCGGTCATCGATGTTCTGGTCCAGCAACAACTGGATCAAATCGCGCTTGAGCGTCATGGCCTGCCCGGGCCCCGCGCCCCAGACGAACTCGCTGGTCGGGATGATGCCGTCGTCCGCCACGTCCATGCCGAATGAGTCTTCGCTGAAGCGAACGAGGTAATGGCCGGTCTTGCGGTTGAGGCCGACGAAGCCTTTGAGTTGGTCGGCCGCCTGGCAGATGAGCTGGGAAGTGATGCGCATGGTAAACCCCGCAATGGTGATCGTTGGTTTACACGCAGGGCCTGCGTTTCCCTCTACCGGGGAAATTGCAGGGCGCCAGCGTACTGCAAACGGGCGCACAAAAACGCTGACGAATATCAGCTTCAGGCAGATTTATGTCGGTCTCGCGATAGCGCCCGCAAAGATGAGTTGTTAAAAGGGACCGCTCACTCATTGCGAAAGGATCTCGACCATGCCCGCCACCTTCACTAAAAGCGCCCTGTTGTTGAGCCTGTTGCTAGGCCTCGGCCAGGCACAGGCCGCCAGCGAACCCGGTCCCACGGAACTGGCGACTCGCCTGGGCATTCCGCACCCGGCGGTGATCGCCCACCGTGGCGCGTCTTTCGATGCGCCGGAATCCACCGCCGCGGCCTACAAGACAGCCCGCGACCTGGGCGCCGACTACCTGGAACTGGATCTGCAGCGCAGCAAGGACGGCGTACTGTTCGCCCTGCACGACAACAACCTGCAACGCACGACCGACGTCGCCAGCAAATTCCCCGAGCGCAAGGACAGCCCGGCCAATGCCTTCACCATGGCCGAACTGAAAACCCTGGATGCGGGCAGCTGGTTCAATACCGCCTACCCGGATCGCGCGCGTCCAGCCTTCGCCGGCCTGAAGATTCTGACCCTGGATGAAATCATCGACATCGCCGAGGGCAGCGCCCAGCACAAGCCCGGGCTGTACATCGAGACCAAGGAGCCCAAGCAGTTTCCCGGCATCGAACACGACCTCAAGGAAAAACTCCAGGCCCGTGGCTGGCTGAACCCGAGCGAATCGAAACCGGCGAACAGCGCGCTGGCGGTTGGCCAGGGCAACGGTAAGGTGGTTTTGCAGACCTTCGAGAAGAGCAGTCTCGAACTGCTGCAAAAGGAAATGCCGAAGGTGCCGAAGATCCTGCTGTTGTGGGTCGGTGAAGGCAGTATCGAGCCCAAGTCCAAGGTGACCTTTGCCGAGTCCGGCGCCAAGGACAAGGCCGCTTACTACGCCGCACAACAACCGAAGGACAAAGCCGAATTCCAGCGCTGGGTCGACTACGCCAAGGCCCAGGGCGCCATCGGCACCGGCCCGTCTGCCGCACTGACCCAGGGCGGCGACCAGAGTTACTCGGACCTGGTGCAACCCTGGATGAACCAGTACACCCACGATCAGGGCCTGCTGGTGCACGTCTACACCATCGACGATGCGGTGGACTACCAGAAAGTCATGGACGCCGGCGTCGACGGCATTTTCACCAACCGTGCCAGTGAGCTGTTGAAGTTCTATAAACGTCCGGCGGCGAGTGTGGCGCAGGTGCTTCAGAACAACGGCTACTGATCCGCAATCACGCAAAACCCTGTGGGAGCGTGGCTTGCCCGCGAAGAGGCCATCAGCCTCAACATCATCGTTGACTGACACTCCGCTATCGCGGGCAAGCCACGCTCCCACAGGAATTGATGCAGGACATGTAGAGGGTTTTAAGGGTGGCTTAAGTTACAAAAGCTAACCTGATCTCACTTAAACAGATCACCCAAGGAAAGAAGCCCATGAAGACCCTGACTGCTTTGTTCACCGCTGCGACCCTGATGCTCACCGCGGGTTTGGCCCAGGCAAAAGATGTGCCTGTCGACCAGATCCCTCAATTGGTCAAGGAAGGCAAGATCAAGCCGCTGGAAGAGTTGAACCAGATCGTGTTGAAGCTGCATCCGGGCGCCACCATCACCGACAGCGACCTGGACAAACACTCCACTATCTACGAGTACGAAGTCGAACTGCGTGACGCCAGCAATGTTGAATGGGACGTGGATTTGAACGCCGCCACCGGCGAAGTCCTGAAGAACAAACAAGACAACTGATGCCCCCCAGCAAAAGCCGCACGATTTGAAAGTCGTGCGGCTTTTTTGCGTCTGGATGATTGATCAGGCGGACGTGCTGCCGCCCTCATCCTGCCAGGCCTGCAACAGTGATTGCGTGGCGGTTGCCGCCACTACTGGCGTCACAAAAAAGTCATCCGCGCTTGCGATGATGCCGCTCAAGTGAACCTGTAAAACACGCGACAGGCGCCTCCCCTTGCGAGTCCTCATGAACCACAGCATCGATCAAAGCCATCGCGACACGGATCTGTTCGGCCTGCTCTACGGTTTCAGTTTTCGCCCCGGTGAGGCCGGTCGGGAAATCAACTCCGCCGAAGCCTTGCAGTACCTGCAACAACCGGAAAGCGACGAACAGTTTCTCTGGCTGCACCTGAATCTCGCCCATGCCGCGTGCGAGCGCTGGATGAAAAGCCATCTGCAATTGCCCGAAGAATTTTTCGAGGCGTTGCACGAAGGCTCGCGCTCGACGCGCATCGAGCATGTCGACTCCGCGTTGCTGGCGGTGGTCAACGACGTGGTGTTCAACCTCAGCAACCTGGTCTCGTCGGATGTCTCGACCTTGTGGGTGTGCGCCCGCAGCCGGCTGATCATCAGCGCCCGCCTGCAGCCGCTGCACTCGGTGGACAAGTTGCGCTCGTCGGTGAAGGCCCGGGAATGCTTTCGCTCTCCGCTGGAGCTGCTGGTGCATCTGCTGCGCGACCAGGGTGAAGTGCTGACCCAGATCGTGCGCAAGACCAGCCAGAGCGTGGACCAGATCGAAGACGAGTTGCTCTCCTCGCGCCTGTCGACCAACCGCGCCGAGCTGGGCGCCAATCGCCGGGTGCTGGTGCGTTTGCAACGGCTGCTGGCGCTGGAGCCAGGTTCATTGCTGCGCCTGCTCAACCGGCCGCCGCAATGGCTGCAAAAGGAAGACGTGAAGGAGCTGCGCAAATCCACCGAAGAGTTTGCACTGATCATCAACGACCTCACGGCGCTGGGTGAGCGGATCAAGCTGTTACAGGAAGAGATCGCCGCCAACATCAACGAACAGACCAACCGCACGCTGTTCACCTTGACAGTGGTGACGGTGCTGGCGCTGCCGATCAACATCATTGCCGGTTTTTTCGGCATGAACGTCGGCGGCATTCCGCTGGCCGATGACCCGGAGGGTTTCTGGATCCTGGTGGCGCTGGTCGCGACTTTTACCGTGATTGCCGGGCGCTGGGCGTTTCGCAAGCAGCAGGATTATTGAGTCTGTCCGAAAACCTGTGGGAGCGAGCTTGCTCGCGATGAGGTCATCACATTCAACATCACTGTTGACTGAACCACCGCCATCGCGAGCAAGCTCGCTCCCACAGGGGCCCCGGGTCGGTCTCAGGTTTCCGAGCGGATCACTTCCCCCAGCCAATCCATGAACACCCTCACCCGCAACGGCAAATGCCGCTGCCGGGCATAGAGCAGCGACGCCTCCATGGACGGCGCATTGAACGGCGACAACACCTCGACCAGTTCACCGCTTTGCAGGTATTGCTGCATGCCCATTCTCGGTGCCTGAATCAGGCCGAAACCACCCAGGCAGGCGGCCTCATAGGCATCGGTGCTGTTGACCGTGACACTGCCGGCCATCGGCAGTCGCTGCACCTGCCCCTTGTCGACGTACACAAAGCCTTCCGAACGCGCACCCAGCACACCGACGTAATGCACCAGCCGATGCCGCGTCAGATCCTCCAATCGCTCGGGCACGCCATAGCGCTGCAGATACGCAGGGCTGGCGCAATTGACCATGGTGAAGTCACACAGGTGTCGCGCCACCACCGATTGGTCCGGCTGGGCGCCGATGCGCAGCACGCAATCGAACCCTTCGGCGAGCAGATCGACCCGGCGGTCGGTGCTGCTGATTTCCAGCTCAATCAGCGGGTGCTGCGCCATGAACGCCGGCAGGCGCGGCATGATCACGCGACGGGCGAGAATGTTTGGCAGGTCGATGCGAATGCGCCCCACCAGCGACGCCTCGTCCTGGCGAAACAATCCCTCGATCTCGTCCATGTGCGACAACAGGTCCTTGCTGCGCTCATACAACACCAGACCATCCTGGGTCGCCTGAACCTTTCGCGTGGTGCGCTGCAACAGCCGGGTGCCGAGCAATGCCTCCAGCGCCTGCACATGCTCGGACACCGTTGATCGAGGCAGCCCGAGGCTTTCGCCGGCCTGGGTGAAACTCGACATCTCGCTGACACGGACAAAGGTGCGCAACAGTTCCAGTTTGTTCATCAGCCTGCTCTTTTATTGTTCGGTTTATCCGACCAGTGATTCCGATTTCACTCTGTTTATCACCCCTGCACGGATAAATAAACTTCCTCACATCAACCGCCCACTGCTCCTGAGGAAGTCCCATGAACCGTAAAATCGCACTGATCACCGGCGCCAGCCGCGGCCTCGGCAAAAACGCGGCCCTGCATCTGGTTGCCCAAGGCATCGACATCATCGGCACCTACAACAGCCGCGCCGATGAGGCGCAGGCACTGGTGGCCGAGATCGAAAGCCTGGGCGGTCGCGCCGTCATGCTGCAACTGGACGTTGCCCGCAGTGAAAGCTTCAGCGCCTTCGCCAGCGAAGTCGCGAAGGCCCTGCGCAGCCACTTCGAGCGCGAGTGTTTCGACTTTCTGGTGAACAACGCCGGGATCGGCCTGCACGCCAACTTCGTCGACACCACCGTCGAGCAGTTCGACCTGTTGGTGAACATCCAACTCAAGGGGCCGTTTTTCCTCACACAGAGTTTGTTGCCATTGCTCAATGACGGCGGGCGCATCATCAACATTTCCAGTGGCCTGACCCGTTTCAGCCTGCCGGGCCACAGCGCCTATGCGGCGATGAAAGGCGCGATGGAAGTGTTGACCCGCTACCAGGCCAAGGAACTCGGCGCGCGCAACATCGCGGTGAATATCCTCGCACCCGGCGCGATTGAAACTGATTTCGGCGGTGGCGCCGTACGCGACAACCCCGGGTTGAACACCCTGGTGGCGAACAACACCGCCCTGGGTCGCGCCGGTTTGCCGGATGACATCGGCGCCGCGATTGCGCTGCTGCTCGCGCCGGGCAGCCAGTGGATCAATGGCCAGCGCATCGAGGCGTCCGGAGGGATGTTTTTGTAAGGCTTACTGTTAAACATCAGGCCAAACAAAATCCCTGTGGCGAGGGGGCTTGTCGGATCGCCGCACCGCCCCGTTCGGCTGCGAAGCAGTCGCAAGCTTGGGACCGCTTCGCGCTCCAACGGGGGCAAGCCCCCTCGCCACAAAAAGCCAGCTTCAAACCAGTTCAGCAAACCTGGCGCAGCACCACCCGCTCCCGAACCACGTCATACACCCAGTGATACACGTAGGTGTACGGCAGGAAGAACAGCAACACGCCGATATCCAGCAGGAACGCCTGCCACAGGCTGACATTCAGCCACCAGGCAATCAGCGGCACGCCAAGCGCGACCAGACCGCCTTCGAACAGCAGCGCATGCACCACGCGGACCCAGGCGTTGTGGGCGATGGCGAGGCGCTTGAGCACCCGGTCGAACATACCGTTGAAGACCACGTTCCAGGCCAGGGCCAGGGCGGCGATGAGGACGGTGACCATGCCCATTTCCAGCATCGGCTTCTTCATGATCCAGGCCAGCAGCGGGGTACAGATCAGGATGGCCAGCAGTTCGAAACCGATGGCTTGGAAAATTCGTTCAGTAATGGATTTGTTGGCGCTCATGGCCGTACTCTGTTGAGTGACTGTGGTTGCCATGATCTGTCATCACACCGATACTTCATAACCAATAACCATCGATCAAGGCGATAGTTCATGGCCTCTCACGAAGTGTTGCTGGCGTTTGTCGAAGCGGCGACCCAAGGCTCGTTTTCCGCCGCCGCGCGCAAGCTGGGCCGCAGTCAGTCGACCATCAGCGCGGCGGTGGCCAGCCTGGAAATCGACCTCAACCTGACGCTGTTCGACCGCAGCAGCCGCAAGCCCGGGCTGACCCCGGCCGGACGCGTCATGCTGCAACGGGCCGAAGACATCCTGGCCGCCAGCAGTCGTCTGGAAATGACCGCCCGCCAACTGTCCCAAGGGGTGGAAGCGAAGCTGACGGTGGCGCTGTCCGACACCTATCAATCGGACCGTTTCGAGGCGTCACTCAGTGCCTTCGAGCAGCGTTACCCGGACCTTGAACTCGAATGCCTGATCGCCGAATGCGATGACCTGGTGTCGCTGGTGCAAAGCGGCCGGGCGCAGATTGCCTTCGCCGAAATGCAGGACAGCTACCCGCCGGACCTGGTCAGTTCGACGGTGGACGAGCGCACGGAAATCGCCCTGTTCGTGTCCCCTACCCACCCGCTGGCAAGGCTGGACTACGTCGATCAGGACGTACTGCAGCAACACCGCGAACTGCGCCTGGCGACCATCATCAATCCCTATGAAAGTCGGGCGAAGGGCCGCGTCTGGTCGGCGCCGAGTTACCTGATGCTGCTGGAAATGGCCCAGGGCGGATTCGGCTGGGCGCCGTTGCCCCGCTGGCTGGTGGAGCGCTTCGGGCCCGACACCCTGCAGGAACTGGTGGTGCGCGGCTGGCCGAAAACGGTGTCGGTGGATGCGTTGTGGTCGCGGCTCAATCCACCGGGGCCGGCGGGGAGCTGGTTGCTGGGCAAGATGCTGGAATGAAGGTCCTTCGGCCCTTATCGCGAGCAAGCTCGCTCCCACAGGTTATTGTGTCGGTCACAAAACTTATGTGCACCACTGCCCCCTGTGGGAGCTGGCTTGCCAGCGATGAGTCCATCACATTCAACATCACTCCAACGCCTTGAGCCGCGCCTCGATAAACCGCCGCTCCGGCTCCTGCCGGGTCAACGCCAGTGCCCGCTCCCACGCCGCCCGCGCCTCTGGCATACGACCCAGCTGCCGACAAAACTCCGCCCGCGCCGAATGCGCCAGGTGGTAATCCAGCAGCTCGCCCCGCGCCAGAATGGCGTCGACCAGCGTCAGCCCCGCCTGTGGTCCATCGCGTTGCGAAATCGCCGCCGCACGATTCAACTCGATCACCGGCGACGGCACCGCCCGCAGCAGCACGTCATATAGGCCGACAATCTGTGGCCAATCGGTTTCCCCCGCCGTCGAGGCTTCGGCATGCACCGCCGCGATGGCCGCTTGCAGGCAATAGGGCCCGAATCGCCCCATGCCCAGCGCGTGCTCGATCAGCGCGCAGCCTTCAGTGATCAACCCGGCGTCCCACAGCGAACGGTCCTGCTCGTCCAGCACAATCAACTCGCCGCTCGCCGAAGTCCTGGCCGGACGCCGCGACTCGTGCAGCAGCATCAATGCCAGCAAGCCCATGACCTCCGGTTCCGGCAATAACTCCACCAGTAACCGGCCGAGACGGATCGCCTCGCGGGTCAATTCCTCGCGAATCAGTTCGGCGCCAATGGACGCCGAGTAGCCCTCGTTGAACACCAGATAGATCACCCGTAATACGCTGTCCAGGCGCTCGGGCAACTCAGCCAGCGTCGGCACTTGATAAGGGATTTTCGCGTCGCGGATCTTCGCCTTGGCGCGCACGATGCGCTGGGCGATGGTGGCCGGGGCCGAGAGAAAGGCCCGGGCGATTTCTTCCGTGGTCAGGTCGCAGACTTCCCGTAGCGTCAGCGGCACTTGCGCGTCCGCCGCCAGGGCCGGGTGGCAGCAAGTGAAGATCAGCCGCAGGCGATCGTCTTCCACGTCTTCATCACTCCAGTCTGCCTGTTCCAGCTCCTCCAGCTGCGCGATCAGCAAGGGCTGCGACGCGGCAAAACGGGCGCGCCGGCGCAAGGCATCGATGGCCTTGAAGCGCCCGGCGGACACCAGCCAGGCCCGCGGATTGTCCGGCACGCCGTCACGCTGCCAGCGTTCGACCGCGACGAAAAACGCCTCGTGCAAGGCTTCTTCGGCGAGGTCGAAATCACCGAGCAAACGAATCAGGGTCGCAAGAATGCGCCGCGACTCTTCGCGATAGACCCGCTCGACCTGCGCCTGAACCGGCAGCCCTGGCATCTTAAGGATTCAACTGCCGAACGGGGCGCACTTCGACACTGCCGACCCGGGCCGCCGGAATGTTCCCGGCGACCTGGAGGGCTTCGTTGAGGTCCTTGGCATCAATCAGATAAAAACCGGCCAGTTGCTCCTTGGTTTCAGCGAATGGACCATCGGTGATCGACATCTTGCCGTTGCGCATGCGCACGGTGGTGGCGGTCTGCACCGACTCCAGCGCCTCGGCGGCGACCATCCGGCCACTGCCCTGGATCGACTCGGCATAGGCCATGCACTCTTCGTCCTTCGGGCTTTCCGGCAGCGAATGCAGCAGGTGCTCATCGCTGTAGACCAGGCATAGGTACTTCATCACGCTCTCCTTATCGAACGATCAACTATGGTCGCTGACTGGCATTCTGGCTCGGTTTCCCGACGATCAGGGCTTGAGGTCGAACAGCGTCGCGCCGCTGGTCATGTCGAATGGCGCCGACCAATGTTCGTGGACGATCTGCCACAGCCCCGCCTCCTGTCGATAGCACTGCGAGACACGCATCCAGCAGGCCTGGGTTTCGCCCTTCTCGTTGGTGCCACCGCAATGGGCCAGCCAGTGAGCGAAAGCGATCTCCTGGGACGGCTCGATGGTGATTTCGTGGAATTCGAAGATGTGCGGACCGGGGCACATTTCCATGCAGGCCTGCCAATGCGCGCGATACGCCGGCTTGCCCTTGAATTGCAGGGCCTTGACCGCGTCGAAGGAGACGATGTCATCGGCATACAGGGCCATGACTTTTTCAATGTCCTTGGCCATGACTGCCTGACGATAGTTCTCGATGAGGTTCTGGATCTGGGTTTGCGAGTTCATGGTGGTTCTCCGTGGTTTTTATTGGAAGACACCCTTAGTCGTCTGGCGATCCGGCGAATCGACAGAAGAAATAAAAATAATCCAAACGGCCAGAATCGCTAGAATCCGAGGTTCTATTCATGTTGGAAAAAGGACACTCCCGTGACAGCCCGACTCGTGTCTTACGAAAGCCTGAATGCGCAGCAGCGCCAACAGGTCGAAGCCATTGAAGTACATCCGGAGCAGATTAAGTTCTCCGGTGATATCCACGGTGCATTGCACACCTTGTTGTCCAGGCCCGGCCCGGGGGTCAAAGGATTTGCCCTGCTGGCCGAAGACATTCCCGTGGCCTTCCTGCTGCTCAAACGCCCACCCGTATTGCCTGCGTGGGCCAATGAGCACAGCGCCACGCTGCATGCATTGCAAGTCGATCAACGCGCCCAGGGCAAAGGCTACGGCAAGGCCTGCCTGCAGGCGCTGCCGGAGGCGGCACGCCTGGCCTGGCCGGAAATCCGCGGGCTGGAGCTGTCGGTGGATGCCGACAACGCGGCCGCCATTGCCCTGTACGAAAGGTTTGGCTTTGTCGACAGCGGCGAGGCGTACAAGGGCCGGATCGGCTATGAGCGGCGGATGGGGTTGGTGTTTTGAACACGGCCCCCACCAACACCACAAAACCACTGTGGGAGCGAGCTTGCTCGCGATAGCGGATGATCAGTCGACATCTTTGTTGAATGTTACGCCGCCATCGCGAGCAAGCTCGCGCCCACAGAGGATCTATGTCGGGTCAGAGTTCCAGCACCATCTCATGCCACGCCATGCCACCATGGTCGGACGCCGACGGCTTGACGTAGGCAAAGCCGAAACCGGCATACAACGGAATATGCCGCTCCTTGCACATCAGGTTGATGCTGACCTTGCCCATCGCACGCATACGCTCGATGAATTCGCCCATCAAAAGCTTGGCCAGGCCCTGCCCTTGATAATCCGGGTGTACCACCACCGACATGATCACCACATGCGGCCCGGCCGGGTCGTGGCCGATCAGTTCCTTGAACGCCTCGTCCGACATTTCCACCTGAAACGCCGCACCGGAGTTGATGAAACCGGCGACGACCCCGTCCACTTCAGCAACGATAAACCCCTCGGGCCAGGTGGCGATGCGGGTGGCGATCTTCTCGCGGGTCGCGGCTTCGTCGCCTTCATAGGCAAGGGTTTCGATGGCAAAGCAGCGGTCCAGATCGGCGGGGGTGACGTTGCGGATGACGGTGTTCATGGCGGCTCGGGATCAGCATGGGAAAGGCTGGGGATGATAAATCAGCCGCCGTGGGACATCGAGAGACGAATCGGCTGATCCGCCTCTCGCGGCAGGTGTCATGCCTTGATCGGCAGCCAGAGTTCCAGCTTGCCGGTGTTGAGCTTGGGGTTGAAGTCTTCGCTGTAACGTTCGAACTCCGGTGCCGCCAATAGCTCGTGGCCGGACTGCGGCAGCCACGTGCCATGGATGTACTGGAAGGTTTGCGGCAGGGTGTCCAGCGGTCCCTTGTGCTCGAACACCGCGTACAGCTGCGGCTGAACTTCCACCCAGCGATAGGTTTCCGGCAAGTCGTCGAGTTTGCTGATCTCGACCCCGGCGATGTAATCGAAGCCGCCCTTGCCGTCGAAATTGCAGCAGACGCCGTAGGTGACTTCGCCTTTCTGGCCCGGGATAAGGCCCAGATGCGGGATGAACTTCTCCCAGAGTTCGGGAATGCCCTCGGTGGTTTGCTGGGTGAATGTTCCGCCCAGCCCTGCAATCAGCAGGAAGTGCCCGTGTTCGAAACGCGGTTGCGTCAGTTCGACGCGTGCTGACTCATCCATGACTCGACTCCTGACGCATAAAAATGGGTTCGGCTGGGAGTATAGAAGCCAAACCCGATTCGCCCAGTTACAGGGCGTGCAACGGCTCGACTGCACCGGCACCAACGAACTCGTTGTAACCCGATAGGATCACGTAGACCGCGAAATAGCAGAAGATCGCCGCCGATGCCATGTAGGAATAACGCAGCAACTTGTCGCCGAGCAACTTGCCGCCGTGGCTCGCGGCAAAGCACAGCCCGACACACCAGAGAATCCCCGCGCAAAGAAAACCGCCGAGAAACAGCGCGGAGCTGAGGACGCCACCGCCACCGGAACGGGCGATCAGCGTGCCACCCACGGCGGCGAACCAGAGAATTGCACTGGGCGACGACATGGCCAGGAAGATCCCGCGAAAGAACTCCTTGCGATGGGAGTTGTGCCCCACCTCGGCCGATTGCGCCAGCACCGCTTCGTGGTGAATCGCCGAATAGATCATCTTCGCCGCGAAATACACCAGCAGCGCCGAGCCACCGATCCACAACACCCAGCGCACGGTTTCGTACTGCAGCAACACGGTCATGCCGGCCAGCGCCAGTACCGCGTAGATCAGGTCGCCGACGCAGGTCCCCAGGCCCAGGGCAAAGCCCTGGAAATAGCCGCGCTGCATGGCCAGGGTGATCATCGCGATGTTGGCCACGCCGATATCCAGGCACAGCGAAAGGCTCAGCAAGAAGCCGCTGGTAAATTCCATCGAACCCTATCCTTCGGAAAAATTTGTTTACATTGAGGCTGGACAGTCTGCCACAGCTGCCCTTACATTCCGCCACAGGTCACCGCAGTGACCAGCGTCGCTCGGACGGTTCCGGGCGCTTACGTTATCCGAGGCAACAATGGCCGAACAAGGTTCGCCGCGCCGCTTTGCGCGCATCGATCGACTCCCCCCTTACGTTTTCAACATCACTGCCGAGCTGAAGATGGCCGCCCGTCGTCGTGGCGAAGACATCATCGACTTGAGCATGGGCAACCCCGACGGCGCCACGCCGCCGCATATCGTCGAAAAACTCGTCACGGTGGCCCAGCGCGAAGACACCCACGGCTACTCCACTTCCAAGGGCATCCCGCGCCTGCGCCGGGCGATTTCCAACTGGTACAAGGACCGCTACGAGGTCGACATCGACCCGGAAAGCGAGGCCATCGTCACCATCGGTTCCAAGGAAGGCCTGGCGCACCTGATGCTGGCCACCCTGGATCAGGGCGACACCGTGTTGGTGCCCAACCCGAGCTACCCGATTCACATCTACGGTGCCGTGATTGCCGGCGCCCAGGTGCGGTCGGTGCCGCTGGTGCCGGGCGTGGATTTCTTCGCGGAGCTGGAGCGGGCCATTCGCGGCTCGATTCCGAAGCCGAAGATGATGATCCTCGGTTTCCCGTCCAACCCGACCGCCCAGTGCGTGGAGCTGGACTTCTTCGAGCGCGTCATCGCCCTCGCCAAGCAGTACGACGTGCTGGTGGTGCACGACCTGGCCTACGCCGACATCGTCTACGACGGCTGGAAAGCCCCGTCGATCATGCAGGTGCCGGGGGCCAAGGACATTGCGGTGGAGTTCTTCACCCTGTCCAAGAGCTACAACATGGCCGGCTGGCGCATCGGCTTCATGGTTGGCAACCCGGAACTGGTCAACGCCCTGGCGCGGATCAAGAGCTACCACGACTACGGCACCTTCACCCCGCTGCAAGTGGCGGCGATTGCTGCCCTGGAAGGCGATCAGCAATGCGTGCGCGACATCGCCGAGCAGTATCGGCAGCGCCGCAACGTACTGGTCAAGGGCCTGCATGAACTGGGCTGGATGGTGGAAAACCCGAAAGCGTCGATGTACGTCTGGGCCAAAATCCCTGAGGCTTACGCGCACCTGGGTTCGCTGGAGTTCGCCAAGAAACTGCTGGCCGAGGCCAAGGTGTGTGTCTCGCCGGGCGTCGGGTTTGGCGAGTACGGCGATGATCACGTGCGCTTTGCCCTGATCGAAAACCAGGACCGGATTCGCCAGGCCGTACGCGGGATTCGCGGGATGTTCCGGGCGGATGGGCTAGTCACCAAATCCAACACCTGACCCATATCTCCTGTGGGAGCGAGCTTGCTCGCGATGGCGTCGTATCAGTCAATAATAATGGCGACTGATACACCGCTATCGCGAGCAAGCTCGCTCCCACAGGGTCTTGTATAGTCCTTGAAGTCGAGCACCCATAAAAAAACCGCATCGCTGCGGTTTTTTTGTGTCTGTCGAATCGCTTAGACGAACAGCGACAACAACAGGATAAAGCCCAGGCCCACCACCGACAGGATGGTTTCCATCGCCGTCCAGGTTTTGAAGGTTTCAGCCACGGTCATGTTGAAGTACTGCTTGACCAGCCAGAAACCGGCGTCGTTGACGTGGGACAGGATCAGGGAACCGGCACCGGTGGCCAGCACCAGCAACTCACGGTTCACGCCCGGAATCATCCCCACTACCGGCACCACGATGCCCGCGCCAGTGATGGTCGCCACAGTCGCCGAACCAGTCGCAATGCGAATCACCGCCGCCACCAGCCAGGCCAGCAGGATCGGCGAGATCTGTGCGTTCACCGCCATGTGGCCGATCACGTCACCCACGCCGCTGGTCACCAGCATCTGCTTGAAGCCACCGCCGGCACCGATGATCAGGATGATCGCAGCGGTCGGCGCGAGGCTGGCATCCAGCCACTTCATCATCTGGCTGGAACCGATGCCCTGCTTGTAGCCGAAGGTATACAGCGACAGCAGCAATGCCAGCAGCAACGCCGAAATCGGGTGGCCGATCAGGTCCATGAAGGCGCGGAAGATGTTGCCATCGGGCAGCACCACGTCGGCAAAGGTCTTGAGCAGCATCAGGAACACCGGCAGCAGCACGGTCACCAGGGTGATGCCGAAGCTCGGCAGTTCAGCCGAATCCGTTTCGCGGGCCAGTTGATCCACCAGCTCCTGGTTCGGATGACCGGGGATGTGCTTGGCAATGAACGTACCGAAGATCGGGCCGGCGATGATGGCGGTTGGCAGCGCAACGATCAGGCCATAAAGAATGGTCTTGCCGATGTCGGCACCGAACACCCCGATGGCCAGCAGCGGACCCGGGTGCGGCGGCACCAGGCCGTGTACCGCGGACAGCCCCGCCAGCAGCGGGATACCGATCTTGATGATCGACACGCCCGTGCGGCGAGCCACGATGAACACCAGCGGGATCAGCAGCACGAAGCCGATTTCGAAGAACAGCGGAATACCGACCAGGAAGGCCGCGAACATCATCGCCCACTGCACCTTGTCCTTGCCGAAGGCGCGGATCAACGTCTGCGCGATCTGATCCGCACCGCCCGATTCGGCCATCATCTTGCCGAGCATCGTGCCCAGCGCGAGGATGATGCCGACAAAACCAAGCACGCCACCGAAGCCGTCCTGGAACGCCTTGATGATGGTGCCGATCGGCATGCCGGAGGTCAGCCCGAGGAAGGCTGCGGCGATGATCAGGGCAAGGAAGGGGTGCAATTTGAACTTGGTGATCAGGACGATAAGCCCGATCACCGTGACCACTGCATCGAGCAGCAGGAACGTCTCGTGGGACATGCCAAACATTAGGGGTGTCTCCTGGTTGTTGTTGTTATTAAAGCGGGTTAGTCAGAAGCCGCGAGGACAGCGCTGTCTTTGCAAGCACAGTCATACCGCCTGTTTCAGGCCGTTCGCCTGCCACCAGACATGAGCCTGCGCAGCCAGTTGCTCGACGCTATGGCTCGAAGCATCCAGCGCCAGGGTCAACGGCTCGCCGACGGGCGATTCGAGGGTGGCGAACTGGCTGTCGATCAGGGTCGACGGCATGAAGTGGCCCGGCCGATGGGACACGCGGTCGGCAGCCACCTCGGGGGTCAACTCAAGGAACACGAAGCCCAGGCCCGGCAAGGCGCTGCGCAGACGTTCGCGATAGATGTGTTTGAGCGCCGAACAGGTCAGCACCGGGCGCTCGCCCTTGGCGTCGACACGGCGCAGCTCATCGCACAGGCTGTCGAGCCAGCCGGCGCGGTCTTCATCGTTCAGGGGGATCCCCGCGCTCATCTTTTCGATATTGGCGGCAGGGTGGAAAGAGTCGCCTTCAATGGCCGTGGCGCCGCTCAGTTGGCACAGGGCCTCGCTGACGCACGTCTTGCCGCAACCGGCAACGCCCATGATGACCAGGGCGGTGATGGGATGGTTCATGTAACACCTCAGCGCGCAGACAGCGCTACCTTTGCCAGTTATGACACTAGACCAAAAGCAGAAGTTGCCGACGCCTTTCTTGTCATTTTATGGGTTGCAGCAGGTTAGGTCCCAACGCCAAAAAGCAAGGATCAGGCGAACCCTCGCTCACGCATTTGCAGCTGCATCGAGACAGCGCTACCTTAGTGCCTTGAATTTTGTTTGGCAAGCCGTCGATGAACTCAACCAAGAACGATAAAAATACCCGCACTACTGGCCGCCCTACCCTGAACGAAGTTGCCCGACTGGCCGGCGTCAGCCCGATCACCGCCTCCCGCGCCCTGCGTGGCGTCAGCACCGTGGCCACCGAACTGGTGGAAAAAGTGCAGAAAGCGGCGCTGGAACTCAACTATGTCGTCAACCCTGCCGCCCGTGCCCTGGCCTCGGCCCAGAGCCATTCGGTGGTGGTTTTGGTGCCATCGCTGTCCAACCTTTTATTCATCGACACCCTGGAAGCCATTCATCAGGTTTTGCGCCCCAAGGGCTTCGAAGTGCTGATCGGCAACTTCCACTACTCACGGGATGAAGAAGAAAACCTGCTGCGCAACTACATGGCCTATCAGCCACGCGGCTTGCTGCTGACCGGGTTCGACCGCACCGAAAGTTCGCGGCGGATGATCGAAGCCAGCAATATTCCCTGCGTGTACATGATGGAGCTGGACAGTGCGGCCGGGCTCAATTGCGTGGGCTTTTCGCAATTGGCGGCCGGCGAAACGGCGGCCGAACACTTGCTGTCTCGCGGTCGCAAGCGCCTGGCCTACATCGGCGCGCAACTGGACCAACGCACCTTGCTGCGCGGCGAGGGTTTCCGCAAAGCCCTGCAAAAGGCCGGTTTGTACGACCCGGCGCTGGAAGTGCTGACGCCCCGCCCGTCTTCGGTCGGCCTTGGCGGCGAATTGTTCCTGCAGATGATCGCCAGCCACCCGGATGTCGATGCGATCTTCTTCGGCAACGACGACCTGGCCCAGGGCGCGCTGCTCGAAGCGATGCGACACGGGATCAAGATCCCCGAGCAAGTGGCGATCCTCGGCTTCAACGACCTGCCCATGTCCGAACACATGGTCCCGCGCCTGAGCAGCATCAACACCCCGCGCGAGGCCATCGGCCGCCGCGCGGCCGAGCAGATGCTGACGCTGATGGCCGGCAACACCGTGGCCAGGCCGGTGCAGGACATGGGGTTTGAGTTGAAGGTACGCGAAAGTACATAAGCCCCTGCATCAATGTGGTCAGGCAAGGGACATTGTGGCGAGGGGGCTCGCCCCCGTTCGGCTGCGGAGCAGTCGTAATCCAGTTCACTTGGTTTAACTGTATGACCGCAGTGTCTGTTTTTGGGGTCGCTTCGCAACCCAACGGGGGCAAGCCCCCTCGCCACAGAAAAGCCCCTCACCTTCGCTCAGTGTTCAATCCTGCGGATCGAGGTTATCCAGCACCCGATTCACCGCCAGTTCCGCCAGCATGATGATCTGTGCGATCGCCAGCGCCGTGTTGCGCTGGCTGCCTTCCAGATACGTTGCAAAGTCATTGGTCATCACGCTCGCCGAGGCCAGTGACTCGCAGGCGTGCGCCAACAGCGTTTCGTTATTGATGCCGGGTGAGATGGAGAACATCGGGCTGGGATTGCGTGGGGGGTTGGGCGTGGGTTTGAACATGGCAATGCTCCTAGAGTAGTGGAGCTGCCACGATTCGCTGCTAGACGAAAATAAGGTGGCAGCCGTGCGCGGGCTAGCAGACCAGGACTCTAGAACCCGGTAGACCCGAAGGTCTTCCCACGCACAGCCGCCATAACGTGAACTGGCGGGCAGATCACGATGGGTGGGCGTCATGCGTCTAAAGTATCCAGGCTGCTAGACCCGATCGCTGAATTTGCAGCGACACGGAACGATAGAGTCCGGATACCAGGCGCACAAGTCGGCGGATTCTGGCGTAGTTGTAGGCAAGGGTGCAAGAAAGCGTAACCTGCACAACTCATCTGAAGCCGCCCTCCTACAGCGCCTTCCTACCTGCCACCACCTACAATTGCCTGTACGTCATTCTCGCTGGAGCAGAACATGGAACATGTACTGAAGATTCTCGGCAAAGCGTCGTCCATCAACGTCAGAAAAGTCCTGTGGACCTGCGAGGAACTGGGCATCACCTACGAACGCGAGGACTGGGGCAGCGGCTTTGCTTCCACCCACAGCCCGGAGTTCCTCCGGTTCAATCCCAACGCGCAGGTGCCGGTGATCATCGATGAAGCCGGGGTGTTATGGGAGTCCAATACCATCTGCCGCTACCTGGTGGGCAAACATCATCACCATCATACCGAGCTGCTGCCTGCCGAACCGGCCGCCCGCGCCCGGGTGGAACAGTGGATGGATTGGCAAGCCACCGAGCTCAATCCGTCCTGGAGATACCCGTTCATGGCGCTGGTGCGCAAGGACCCGGAATTCCAGGACCCACATAGCCTTGAGGTCGGCATTCGCGGCTGGAACCAGAAGATGGCCATCCTCGAACACCAACTCGCGACCACCAAGGCCTATGTCGCCGGACCGCGGTTTACCCTGGCCGACATCGTCATCGGCCTGTCCGTCAACCGCTGGCTGATGACCCCGATCGAGCGTCCGGATTACCCCGCCGTCGATGAGTATTTCAAGCGCCTGGCGCAACACCCCGGTTTCCTGAAGCATTGCTGCAATGGTCTGCCTTGAACTGTCGAGCCGTGCAGCAAATGTTTGCCGTCCAACGGCAAACATTGACCGCGAGCCCGGCTCATTTTTTCAACTAAAATCGTCAAGCAATTGATTTATTTGGCATCGCTCAACACTCCTTCAACGGACTGCTTACTTAGTATCCCCGCCAAATAGTGTAGAGATACTAATACTTACTATCTTGTCGCCCTGGGACTGAAGGTGATCGATGGAATATATTTCTGTCCACGCTCCGGAAGCCTCTGTTTTTTCAGGAACACTGAATGGGCAACACTCATCACCAATACCAATTTCCTTTAGAGTGCTAGTTAATATTTGTCCCTTTCCATCACGACTGCTCACCCCGTATACGATCGAAGCGTAGGGTTTATTATTGTATTTCCACGACGATACCTGGAGGCTCATATCGTAGTCTGCAAGATTGACCGGACTTTGTTCTTGCTTACTGCGCACTGACACTTTTCTGCCAGTGTAATATGGGTGCTCCCAGACGCAAAAATAACCATAGTCGCAGGTATTATCCGGTTGAGCGGAGTCCTTGGGAAGGAAAGTCATAACGACTGCTCCTTCTCCATAAACCACTTGGGTAGCACTGACCTGCCGCGTTCCCGCTTTTCTAGCGAGCTGTTGATCAATCTGCTGTTGAACCTCGTCCTTCTGTAATTCAGTCAATGATGGATTGAGCAATGTGTATTTGCTTTGCCCTACCGACTCTTGCTCCCCATTTAGAAAGTAGACTGCACCGAGGCAGACAATCAGTAAAAAAACAATAACAACCCATTTGATTTTCATATTAAATTTCGTCCATGCGAGTGTTGAGCACCCCAGTTTTTAGCCGAAGATTTATCGGTAAACCAGTCACGCATACATAGTCCGACCAATACGATAATCCGTCTACTGTCAGAACTAACAGGTATCGAACTCCGAGCGGCCAAGTACTGGTTGCCAGGATATTCATCCAGGCGCCATGTCCCCCTGACAACCATTCGCTGCGGCCATTGAATGTACGGCACCAGGTTTCAGTTTCTATATCCCGGTATGGATCAAGGTAATGGGACATTGCTCGGCTTGGAACAAGGGCAAACGAACAGACAAAGTTGGCCCTGTCTCCTTTCAGGCAACGGCGCAGGGAAATCTTGCAGATCGAATGCTTATTGGCTTGGATGTGAAAACGGAGCCCGATTGCCGGGCTCCGTCAAAGCTGGCTCAATGACCGAACGCCCCAACCTTTTTGGCCCTCGTGTCAGCGCGCTTTTTTCCGACTTTTTTTGGGGCCCTCTACCGGGACCCTTTTTCATTTACCGCGACTAGTTCAGTTGCAACGTCGAGTTGAACTGACTGATCGCATCCACCACATGCCGTGAGCCCTGCTGGATTTCCAGGATCACCTCCCCTGCCTCGTTCGCCAGTTCCACGCCCAGGCCGGTTCGACTCAGACTCGATTGCATGCTCGACACCGCGCTCAGCGACAAGTCGTGATTCTTGCGCACCACCTCGACGATCTCCAGCGTCGCCTGGCTGGTACGCGCCGCGAGGCTGCGCACCTCATCGGCCACTACCGCAAACCCGCGCCCGTGCTCACCGGCCCGCGCCGCTTCAATCGCCGCGTTGAGTGCCAGCAGGTTGGTCTGATCGGCAATGCCGCGGATGGTCTGCACGATGGTGCCGATGATGTCGGACTGTTTGCTCACGGCATCGATACTCAGTGCCGCTTCGTTCAGGTCGCGGGAAATGTCCTGGATGATCTGCACCGTCTGCTGCACCACTTCGGAGCCCTTGCGCGCGCAGACGTCGTTTTGCACCGAGGTGCTGTGGGCCGATTCGGCGGCGGTTTGCAGGGTGGTCATCTGGTGAGTGATGTCGCTGGCAAACTTGACCACTTTGTACAAACGCCCCTTGGCGTCGAACAAGGGGTTGTAGGACGCTTCGAGGAATACCGTCTGACCTTGCTTGTTCCGGCGCTCGAAACGATGGGAGTGATATTCGCCGCGGTTGAGCGAAGCCCAGAAATTGCGGTAACCCTGGGACTCGGCTTCGGCACGGTGGCAAAACAGGCTGTGATGCTGCCCCACCACTTCGTTGAGCGAGTACTGCATGGTTTTCAGGAAGTTGTCGTTGGCGCTGATGACCTTGCCTTCGGGCGTGAATTCGATCACGGCCATGGAGCAGCCGATCGCGGCGAGTCGGCTTTCGTTTTCGTGCTCCTTGTTGACCCGGTCGGTGATGTCGGTAGCGACCTTGATCACGCTCTTGACCTGCCGGTCGGGGCCCAGCACCGGCATGTAGCTGGCTTCGAGCCAGATTTCACGGCCGCTTTTGTGCAAGCGCAAAAAGGTCCCGCTCAGCGGCTCGCCCCGCGCCAGGTCGCGCCACAGTTTGGTGTAGTCGTCGCTGCGGTAGTACTGCTCTTCACAAAAGATCCGGTGATGCTTGCCGCGTACGTCTTCGGCGCTGTAACCCATGGCACTGCAAAAGTTTTCATTGGCATCGATGACGATGCCATCCGGGGTGAATTCAATCATCGCCATCGAACGACTGACCGCCGCCAGCTTGGCGTTGGCCTCGGTCAGCGCACAGCTGAAGCGTTCGATTTCCAGCAGGTCAGCCTTGTGATGTAGGTTGAACATTGTTGTATCACCTTCCGCGCGATTTTTTGATTAATGAAAGTTGCAGGTCTTTCACATCCACCACTACGTTCCGTGGAACAGGCACACGCATCCCTCCAAAAAGAAGGACTAGTCAGGTGATAAATGATGATCAATCGGAGGGTCCTTGTAGCGACACGCTCATCAAGACATCCTTCTCTTGATAGCCCGCATGCGGGCCAGCCCTAACAGGTTCGAATCAAATTCCATTTAGCGGACAGCTCCCTGTGTTCAAGTGTTGGTGCCTTTGATTGCGCACTCTGGCGGCCAGTCGACCGCCTCATCACGGTCGACATAACCAGTTACAGCTGATCATAGACAGCAACCTTGGGCTTGCAAGGCCACTAGTCGGCCAGCATTGAGGACAAAAACGGTTCAGCTGCTTGTTGGGGGGGATTGCTCGTCGATCAAGGTAGATCAGCGGCCGGCGGTTAAAGCGGCGTTGGCCGCCGAACTGGCGTAAGACTTCAAATCGAATCGCGAGCAAGCTCGCTCCCACAGGATTTTGGGGTTCCCAAATACTGCGTCCGCTGCAGTTCCCCTGTGGGAGCGAGCTTGCTCGCGATGGCTACTTTCCAGACATTACAAAACTACAAACTCGCACTCACCTTGCTAGCCACCTCCCCCGGCACCCAGCCCTTCCACACCTGCGGCTGCTCACGCAAAAACGCTTCGGCGACTTCGCGGGGTTTCTGGCGTTTTTCACTCATCTGGCCCAGGGTCTGGTTCAACAGATCAATCGGCAGGTCGACCTTTTCGAAGAACGTCACCAGGTCCGGGTATTGCGCCTTGAACGGTGCCGACACGCCAATGGCCAGGCTCGCCGGCATCGAGCGCGTGCCTTTGGGGTTCGGGTTGTTGGCGTCGGCCAGGGTTTTCCAGGCTTCGGCGTCGAAAGGCGGTTCATCGAGCTTCACCAGTTTGAATCGCCCCAACAGTGGCGTCGGCGACCAGTAGTAGAACAGCACCGGTTTGCCACGGCGGATCGACGACGCCACTTCTGCGTCCAGCGCTGCGCCGGAACCGGTGCGGAAGTTGACGTAGCTGGCGGTCAGGTCATAAGCCTTGAGTTTCTGGCTGTTGACGATTTCCGAAGTCCAGCCGGTGGGGCTGTTGAGGAAGCGTCCGCGGCTCGGGTCTTCAGGGTCGCGGAATACATCCTTGTACTTCGCCAGGTCGGCAACGGACTTCAGCTCCGGGGCCAAGGGCTTGATGCCGCGCTCGGGGTCGCCCTTGATCACGTACTCCGGCACCCACCAACCTTCGGTGGCACCTTTGACCGTATCGCCGAGGCCGAAGACCTTGCCTTCGGCGGCAGCCTTGACCCAGGCCGGGCTGCGTCCGGCCCACTCTTCACCGATGACCTGGATATCGTTTTTGGCCAGCGCTGCTTCCAGGCTGACGGTGCTGCCCGGCAGCGTGTCGGTCGGGTAGCCGTAACCTTTTTCAACGATCAGGCGCAGGATTTCGGTGATGAGGCTGCCGCTTTCCCACGTGATGTCGCCAAAATGGATAGGCGCCGCTTTTTCCGTGGCCGATGCAGGGTGGGACAACAGGCTCAGGGCCAGCAGCGAACTGCCGAGCAGGGTTTTGATCGATCTCATGCGGACCTCTTGTTCTGGAGTGGGCGGTTCAGGGATTGATTGGCGCTGTGCCGGTCGCACAGGGCCTGGGAACGGGTCATGTAGTCGCTGACCGAGCGCAGGGAGATGCCCAGCGCAGCGGCAATTTGCGGATAGGTCAGGCCGTCGATCCGCGACAGCAGGAAGGTCGAGCGCACTTTGCCGGGCAGCCGCTGAAGACTGCGCTCCACACGGGTCAGGGTCTGGGACCGTTGAGCCAGTTCCTCCGGCGATTCGGCGTGGATCGGCTCGGCCTGATGCAGTTGCTGAAGGTACTGGCGCTCCAGGTCACCTCGACGCCAACGCTGATAGAGCAGGCGCCGGGCGATGGTGGTGAGCAAGGCACGGGGTTCACGGATGGCCGTCAGGCTTGGCGCCTGGAGCAGCTGCAGGAAGGTTTCGCAGGCAATGTCTTCGACAGCGGCGGCATCGTTCAGAGACTGACGCAGACGTGTGCAGAGCCAGTGGTAGTGAGCGCGGAACAGTCCGTCCACGTGTTTGCGGTGAAGAATATCGGCGCCGGACATAGGGGCTCCTGGGTTAGGGGTCGCTGAATGTCCGGTGGTCCGGTGAGGCGAATCCTAGCAAGGAGCCTTATTCATTAATAATACTTAAAACTTATTTTTATATTCACTTATGGAATTAAACCACAGGTACACCGAAACCCTGTGGGAGCGTGGCTTGCCCGCGAAAAATGGACCTGTCGACCCGACATTTGCGCCCTATCGCAAATCCCCATACCCCAGCGCCTCGGCCTCACGCTGATAATCGAACACAACCTGATAGTCGCTTTCGCTAGCCGGCAGCACCTCTGGCAACCCGAGGATTTCGGCGACGTCAGGCAATTCGCACAACGCCTGATTCATCGCCTGCAATAGCCCTTCAGCCTGCTGATCGCTAACGGTGGCTGCCGTGATGTAGGGCAACGTCGGACTCAATGCACTGCGGGCAATCACGCGCAAACCGGTCACTTCTTCCTCGGCGTACCGGGCCAGATTGGCAAATGTCACGCTGTCGATGGCCGCCAGATCGGCGAGGTCCTCGCGTAACCAGCGCAGGCTTTCGCGATGGCTGCCGCTGATGCCGACCTCGGCAAAAAAACGCCCGTCACGCTGCAACGGCGCCAACCGGTGGCGCAGCAAATTCATGCCGCTGTTGGAGTCATGGCCATTGATCACGCCTCGGCTGTTGCGAAAATCCGCCAGGGTCTGGCGCGGATCATCGACCCGTCCCAGGATCAGACTGCAGTGATTGCCGCCGCTGCTGTCCGGCAGCTCGTAACGCGGCCGCCCCAGCACCCGGACCTTGCCGCGCAATGCCGTCATCAGTGGATAGCCGCAGGTTTGGGTGAGCAGCAAATGCGGCGACAACCACATATCCATCAGTGACAGGCCTGCGGCATCGCCGCGGGTTTCGCCCAGGTGCTCGAGGATTCGCGCCAGCCAGCGTTCGTTGGCCTGGTGGATGGGGTCGGGGGGGGTGTACATCAGCAGTTCGGCGATGTGTTGGGTCATCATCGTATCTCCATACAACGAAGTTCCCTGTGGGAGCGGCGGTGCGACGATTCGACTTGCCCGCGATAGCGTTGGATCAGTCACCAGGTGTGCTGGATTTGAAATCGCCATCGCGGGCAAGCCCGCTCCCACAGGGGGAAAGCGTCTGGCAAAAAAATCAGTGAAACGGATGCCTCGGGCTGTCGATGGCCTTTACGCCGTATTCTCGCCACAGCTGCCCATAACCCTGCACCAGGAATCCACCGCTACGCGCCAGCCATTGCTCGCGGCGGGCCCAATAGGCGCGGGGCAAATCGTACCAGGGCAACCCCGGCAACTCGTGGTGCACCAGGTGGAAATTGAGGTTCAGGAACAGCCAGCGCCACGGCCACGCCGCTTCATTGAGCACGGTTCGTTGCTCCGGCGCCGCGTGAGGTCGATGTTCATAGTAGGAGCGAATCATCGCAATCGACAGCGCCGGCACGCTGACCAGCAACAGGTAATGCCACACCGGCAACACGCTGTAGCGCGCGATGAACAGCAGCATCAACAGGGTCAAGGCGCCATGGCTGAGCCACATCGACCATGCCTGGCGCTCGCCGCTTTTCAGGCGTTGCAGCTCTTCCCGGGCCAGCGTCAGCAAGGCGATTGGCGCACCGAGCAGAAAGCGCCCGAGCACGGTTTTGTTCAACCAGTGCAGGCCTTGTTCGAACAATGAACTGCCCTGCCACTGCTCGGCATTCAGGTATCGGCTTTCCGGATCGCGACCGGGGATGGTCAGGTCTTCATCGCGGTGGTGCAGCAAATGGCTGTCGCGATACAAGGTGTAGGGATACCAGACGGCAAACGGTGCGTAGCCGAGGATTTTGTTCAACAGCGGCCAGCGGGTCGGATGACCGTGCAGCAGTTCGTGCTGCACCGACAGCCACAGCACCACCACGGGAATCAGCAACAACGTGCTCAACCACAGACCCAATGAATCACTGCCCAGAACAAGGGTGAACCACGCGCCGTACACGCCGATCAACAGCAACCAGGTCGGCCACTCGGTGCGGGCGGTGAGGCGTTGGCGCAGGGTTTCGATTTCTTCTCGGTGGGCTGCATCGAAATAATGAGGCATGGCATTGCTCGGATCGGGAACCAATCCTCTTCTGTGCAACGACGCCCGGATTTCTTGCAGATTATTTTCAATGTGATCGCTCCCGCATTGCGCGGGAGCGATCGGTCAGCGCAGGTTCAATGCCCGAACACATTGACCTTTTTGGCTTTCTTGTCGGCGCGCTTTTCGATAGCGGTTTTCGCCGGCTTTTTCTTGTCTGCTTTCTTTGAATCCATACCTTTGGACATGATGCGTACTCCACTCATGGGGATGTGAGATCAGGTATACACCTATCCCGGCGCGCGTGTTCTTTTATAATCGCCGCTTTGCCCACCGACAGTCCGAGACCATGCCCGACACCCACTACACCCTGCTCGACGAGCCGTTATGGCCATTGATGAACAAGTTCTATCGCGCTCACCAATCGTCGATGAAAGCCGTGCGCGACGCGCAGCTCTGGGTGGCCCGGCGTGACCAGATAGTTGCTGCTCTGTGTTTGCGTCCGGTGTCCGGCGGGCATTGGCTGACCGGGTTGTTTGTCGATCCGCAGTGCCGGGAACAAGGCATAGCCGCCGGATTGATTGCGGCAGCGGTGAAGGATTGCGAACTGCCGGTGTGGTTGTTCTGCCATCCGGACTTGCGCGGGTTTTATGAGCGGCACGGGTTTACTTTCGACCCACCGATGCCTTATGCGATGGTTGAACGGTTGAGCCGGTATGCGCGCAGCAAGCCGATGATTGCGATGGGGTTGGCGCCAGGCATTTAACTTACTCAACCCTGTTGGAGATCCAATGTGGGAGCGAGCTTGCTCGCGATGAGGCCCGGTCAGTCAACATTGTTGGCGACTGATACACCGCCATCGCGAGCAAGCTCGCTCCCACAGGGTATGCAGCGAGTCTATTCATCCGCGTTGGGGTCCAGGTCCGGGAACATCACTTCGGTGAAGCCGAACTTGCTGAAATCGGTGATGCGCGACGGGTACAGGCGGCCGATCAGGTGGTCGCACTCATGCTGCACCACCCGAGCGTGGAACCCCGAAGCAACGCGCACGATGGGCTCGCCCTTGGGGTCGACGCCTTCGTAGCGGATCTGCTGGTAACGCTGCACCGCGCCGCGCAGGCCGGGTACGGACAAACAGCCTTCGAAGCCCTCCTCCATGATCGGGCTCAGCGGCGTGATCAAGGGGTTGATCAGGATCGTCTGCGGCACGGCCTCGGCATCCGGATAACGCTCGCTGTGCTCGAAACCGAAGATCACCAGTTGCAGGTCGACGCCGATCTGCGGAGCCGCCAGGCCAACGCCCCCCACACTTTCCATGGTCTGGAACATGTCATCGATCAGTTGCCACAGCTCGGGGCTGTCGAACATCTCGGCCGGGACTGGCGGGGCAATGCGCAGCAGGCGTTCGTCGCCCATTTTCAGAATTTCACGAATCATGATCAGGTTTCATCAATGGTCGGTTTGATTGAGTGATCGCGGCCCAGGCCCGAGACGTGGTGTTTTTCCTCATGGACGGGACCATGCTCGCCAGCCACTTTTTCCCCAGGGTCCTTGCCCTCTCGCGACATGTGTTCGATCACCGCGTTCATCTCCGCGCCCAGCAGCAGCACCGCGGCGGAAATGTAGAAGTACAGCAACAGCACGATGATCGCACCGATACTGCCATACATGGCGTTGTAGTTGGCGAACTCCTTGACGTACAAACCGAAGCCCAGGGAGGCAATGATCCACACCACCACCGCCAGCACCGAGCCCGGCGTGATGAAGCGGAATTCCTGTTTGACGTCGGGCATGACGTAGTAGATCAGCGCCACCGCGACCATCAGCAGAATCACGATCACCGGCCAGCGCAAGAGGGTCCAGAGCGTGACGATGAAATACTCAAGGCCGACTTGCGCAGCGATCCAGCCCATCACCTGCGGCCCGAGCACCATCAGCGCGGCGGCGATCAGCAGCATGCCGGCAATGCCGACGGTGTAGATGATCGACAACGGGAAGCGTTTCCACAGCGGGCGCCCTTCAACCACGTCGTAGGCCGCGTTCATCGCGCTCATCATCAGCCGCACACCGGCAGAGGCGGTATACAGCGCAATCACGATACCCACCGAGAGCAAACCACCCTTGGCCTGCTGAAGCTGGTCGATTACCGGGTTGACCTGTTCCAGCGCCTGGGGCGGCAGCACCAGCTCCGATTGCAGGCGCAGCCAGGAGAAGAAATCCGGCAGGTGCAGGAAGCCGATCAGGGCAATCAGGAACAGGATGAACGGAAACAGCGAAAACAGCATTTGATAGGCCAGCGCCGAGGCATAGGTCGACATCTCGTCGGCGATGAACTCGGTGACCGTGCGCATCATCACACGGTGCAGGGGCATGCCTCTCATGTCCGGAAAAATCATTCGCGTCTCCATTCGCCGCATACGGAATTGGGTTGAAGTCGTGGCGACTCAGGGGCCGTTTTCTACATCAAATCAGCCTGTTTCGCGACTTTGAAACATTTTCCTCCCTCAAGTTCAGGCTGACACAAAAACGGCCATCTGAGGATGGCCGCTTCTTAACTTTATTAAAGGCCGGATCACGCCTTGTCGATGCCTTTTTTCAGTGCATCCTTGGCTTTACCAACCGCCTGCTGGGCTTCGCCTTTCTTTTCCTGCATCACGCCTTCGGCGCGCAATTTGTCGTTACCGGTGGCCTTGCCCACCCCTTGCTTGACGTTGCCGGCGGCTTCATTGGCCATGCCTTTGACTTTATCGGTTGTGCTGCTCATGGTGATTCTCCTGTGAACAGTTCATTGGGAAGAAAAGTCGTTACACAAGGTTGACCGAGGGCTTTTGCAGGGAGTTTCATTTATTTTCACCACGACATTTCATCGTTCAGTGCAGGTTGCGCTTTATGTTTGCGGGCCAACCCCCGAGAATGCGCAACACGTTCAGGCCATGGCGCTGAAGATCCAATCCCGTAGGAATGTTATGAAACTCGATAAAAAGCAGGCCATTGCCCGCAGAAACCAGGAACTCGGCGGTGCTGTGCTTGGCGTCAACAACTGCCACTTCGCCGAATTGAACCGTAATCGCAACATCTGGTGGTTCGACCTCCCGGTGACGCGCCTGGCAATCGGTCAGTACGAGTGGATCCACCTGCTGATGCACACGCCGGCCACCGACGAACTGCTGCACCTGAAGGTGCCGACCGTGTTCCTGCGCGAGAAGCTCGAGGGGCTGGTGGTACGTAATGAAGGCAAGCGCAAGGCGGCATTGAGCCTGGAACTGAGCGCCGACAAGGACTCCTTCCTGCAAGACATGCGCCCGGCGGGCACCAACGTCAACTTCGCGCCGTTTCGCCAATAATTCACAGAACTTTGTGGCGAGGGGGCTTGCCCCCGTTCGGCGGCGCAGCCGTCGCCAATTCAATCTGCGCGGTGTGCCTGAGTTACCGCAACTGCAGGATTTGGGGCCGCTTCGCAGCCCAACGGGGGCAAGCCCCCTCGCCACCAAAGCCCCTTCGCCAAAAGTCGGCACCAACAAAAAGCCCCGCATCTGCGGGGCTTTTTGTTGATTACGCGGTGGCTTTCTTCGCGTTGATCTTCTTCAGCTCTTCATCGCGCAATTCACGACGCAGGATCTTGCCGACGTTGGTGGTCGGCAGTGCATCGCGGAACTCCACGGAGCGCGGGACCTTGTAGCCGGTGACGTTGGCGCGCATGTGCTCCATCACTTGCTCCTTGGTCAGGGTCACGCCTGGCTTGGCGACGATGAAAATCTTGATCGCTTCGCCCGACTTCTCGTCCGGCACACCGATGGCCGCACATTGCAGCACGCCCGGCAGGGTCGCCAGCACGTCTTCGAGCTCGTTCGGGTACACGTTGAAACCGGACACCAGGATCATGTCTTTCTTGCGATCGACAATACGCATGTAGCCATCAGGCTGGATCAGCGCGATGTCACCGGTCTTCAACCAGCCTTCGCTGTCGAGGATTTCATCGGTGGCTTCCTGTCGCTGCCAGTAGCCCTTCATGACCTGCGGACCCTTCACGCACAGTTCGCCGATTTCGCCCATCGGTTGTTCGACACCGGCATCGTTGATGATTTTGCACAGGGTCGACGGCACCGGAATGCCGATGGTGCCAATCTGGATGTGCTGGATCGGGTTGACCGTGGCCACCGGGCTGGTTTCGGTCATGCCGTAGCCTTCGCAGATGGCGCAACCGGTGACCGCCTTCCAGCGTTCGGCCGCGGCCAGTTGCAGGGCCATGCCGCCCGACAAGGTGACTTTCAGCGCGGAGAAGTCCAGCTTGCGGAAGCCTTCGTTGTTGCACAGCGCCACGAACAGCGTATTCAAACCGACGAAGCCGCTGAACTTCCACTTCGACAGTTCCTTGACCATCGCCGGCAGGTCACGCGGGTTACTGATCAGGATGTTGTGGTTGCCGATCAGCATCATCGCCATGCAGTGAAACGTGAAGGCATAGATGTGGTACAGCGGCAGCGGTGTGATCAGGATCTCGCAGCCTTCATTGAGGTTGGACCCCATCAGCGCCTTGCACTGCAGCATGTTCGCCACCAGGTTGCGGTGGGTCAGCATCGCGCCCTTGGCCACACCGGTAGTGCCGCCGGTGTATTGCAGCACCGCGACATCGCTGCTGGCCGGATTGGCTTCCGCCACTGGCTGGCCCTGGCCTTTGCTCAGCACGTCGTTGAACTTGACGGCTTTTGGCAAGTGATAGGCCGGCACCATCTTCTTCACGTACTTGATGACGCTGTTGACCAGCAGACGCTTGAGCGGCGGCAGCAGGTCGGCGACTTCGGTGACGATCACGTGCTTGACGCCGGTTTTCGGCACCACGGTTTCCGCCAGGTGCGCCATGTTGGCCAGGCAGACCAGGGCCTTGGCACCGGAGTCGTTGAATTGGTGTTCCATCTCCCGCGCGGTGTACAGCGGGTTGGTGTTGACCACGATCAGCCCGGCGCGGATGGCGCCGAAGACGGCAACCGGGTACTGCAATACGTTGGGCAGTTGCACGGCGATTCGATCGCCAGGCTGCAAATCGGTATGCTGTTGCAGATAAGCGGCAAACGCACCGGACAATTCGTACAGTTCACCGTAGGTGAGTGTCTTGCCCAGGTTGCTGAACGCCGGCTTGTTGGCGAAGCGTTGGCAGGATTGCTTCAACACTGCCTGAATATTCGGATACTCGTCTGGATTGATGTCGGCAGCAATTCCAGCTGGGTACTTATCCTTCCAAAAGTCTTCGATCATGGAAGCCCACTCCTCAGCAACGCGAATTCAGCACCGCATTTGATGCGATTATTATTGGTGTTTGGTCATTGGTGAATCTGGCTGATAGAAGGCCGAGAAGTCACAAAGCGCGCCGAGAGTAGCAGCTTTGCCAAGGGTCGACTAGAGCCAAAAGCGGCCTCTACGGTCACATTTGTGACTCAAGACTTACAAACAGTCATTTTAGAGCAAAAAACCTATTAAGCCCTGAAAGCCACGGAATTCGGGGCTCTAGCGTACGCCGAAAAGCATCGCGGGCAAGCCCGCTCCCACAAGGTCCGCGTCGTACACAAAGTGTGTGCACAACAGTGAATCTGTGGGAGCGTGGCTTGCCCGCGATCCGCGCGAAGCGCGGCCATTCACCGATCAGGCGATATCACGCAACTCCCGCCGCAGGATCTTGCCCACTGGCGTCATCGGCAGCGACTCACGCAGCACGATGTGCTTCGGTACTTTATACGCCGTGAAGTTCTCCTTGCAGTAAGCCTTCAGCTCTTCAAGGCTGACGCCCGCTTCACGGGCCACCACGAACAGTTTCACCGCCTCCCCCGACCGTTCGTCAGGCACACCGATGACCGCACAGTTGGCGACATTCGGGTGAGCCATCACCACGTCCTCGATTTCGTTCGGGTACACGTTGAAACCCGAGACAATGATCATGTCCTTCTTGCGGTCAACGATGCGCACGAAACCGTCCGGGTCGATCACCGCAATGTCACCGGACTTGAACCAGCCCTCGGCATCCAGCACTTCGGCCGTGGCTTCAGGTTTCTGCCAGTAGCCCTTCATGATCTGCGGGCCCTTGATGCACAACTCGCCGCGCTCACCCAAAGGTTGTTCGACGCCGTCATCGTTGATGACTTTCAGCGTGGTGCCCGGCACCGGCAGGCCGACCGTGCCGATCCGGGACTGGTCGCCATAGGGGTTGGTACAAGCCACCGGCGAGGTTTCGGTCAGGCCGTAACCTTCGGTGATGCGGCAACCGGTCAGTTGTTCCCAGCGCTCGGCCGTAGCCTTGACCAGTGCGGTGCCACCGGAGTTGGTGAGCTTGAGGCTGGAGAAGTCCAGGGTCTTGAAATCCGGGTGATCCATCAGCGCGACGAACAGTGTGTTGAGCCCCAGCAGCGCCGAGAACCGCCAGTTCTTCAGTTCCTTGATGAAGCCGGCGATGTCCCGTGGGTTGGTGATCAGTACGTTGTGGTTGCCCGTCACCATCATGCACATGCAGTTCGCTGTGAAGGCATAGATGTGGTACAGCGGCAGCGGCGCGATCATCACCTCCTGGCCTTCACGCAGCAACGGCTGACCGTCGCTGGCCGACTGGCTGAGGCAGGCCCGTGCCTGCTGCATGTTCGCCACCAGGTTGCCGTGGGTCAGCATCGCGCCCTTGGCCAGGCCCGTGGTGCCACCGGTGTATTGCAGCACGGCGATGTCGTCGAGGCCGACCTTCAGCGGCTTGATGCCCAGGCCACGGCCCATGCGCAATGCGCTCTTGAAAGAGACGGCCTGGGGCAAGGAATAGTCCGGGACCATCTTCTTGACCTTGCTCACCACAGTGTTGACCAGCCAACCCTTGGCGGTGGGCATCAGGTCGCCCATCTTCGCTTCGATCAGGTACTGGATGTCAGTGTCGGGGAGCACTTCCTGGACTTTCTGGCCGAACACGTTCAGGTACACCAGCGCCCGGGCACCGGAATCCTTGAACTGGTGACGCATTTCCCGCGCGGTGTACAACGGGTTGGTGTTGACCACGATCAACCCGGCGCGCAAAGCGCCGAACACGGCAATGGGGTAATGCAGGACGTTGGGCATCTGCACGGCGATGCGGTCACCTGGCACCAGGTCGGTGTGGGCTTGCAGGTAGCCGGCGAAAGCAGCGCTCTGGCGTTCCAGTTCGGCGTAGGTCAGGGTCACGCCCATGTTGCTGAACGCAGGGCGATCAGCAAACTTCTTGCAGGAACGCTCGAACACCTCGATCACCGACTTGTAGGCACCCAGATCGATATCCAGGGGGACGCCGGCCGGGCGTTTGTCATTCCAGAAATCAGGTTGCATTGTTCTTGTCCTCTTTACCTGAATCTATCCGGGGCCGCATTTCTGTCATTTCTCCCTGATCCCTCAAAGGCAGAAAGCGAAAAGCGGAGCTTCACGGACACTAGCAGCTATGGCGATTCAGGCAAATATGCGCAAAGCCGTCATTGATCGCGTGAATCTTCCTGCCTTGCTGTGGGCTGATCAGACGCATGCAACGGGATGCGCTATACAATGCAACGACTCAGTGCAAAGGAACCGCCATGATCCATGACACTTTCTGGCTGACCACGAGCGACCACAGCCGCCTCTTCGTCAACCAGTGGCTACCCGACGGCAGTCTCAAGGCAATGATTCTGCTGGCCCATGGCATGGCCGAACACAGCGGCCGTTATGGAGCCCTTGCGGAAAAACTCTGTGATCAGGGCTACGGCGTGTGTGCGCCGGACCTGCGTGGACATGGCAAAACTGCCGAAAACGGGACGCTGGGGCATTTCGCCGATGACGACGGCTGGTGCAAGGTCGTCAGCGACCTGGCGTGCCTCAACCAGCACATCGGCCAACAGCACCCTGGCATACCGATCGTGCTGCTCGGTCACAGCATGGGCAGTTACATAGCCCAGGCCTATCTGCTGCACCACAGTGCCAGCCTGCACGGGGCCATCCTCAGCGGCTCGAACTTCCAGCCCGTGGCGCTTTATCGCGCGGCACGGCAAATCGCCCGTTTCGAACGCCTGCGCCAGGGCGGCAAAGGCCGCAGCGCATTGATCGAATGGCTGTCATTCGGTTCGTTCAACAACAGATTCAAACCGGCACGCACGCCGTTCGACTGGCTCAGTCGTGATCCGGCGCAGGTCGACCTGTACGTCAACGACCCGCTCTGCGGTTTCCGCTGCACCAATCAACTGTGGATCGATTTGCTCGGTGGCTTGCAGCAAATCAGCAAAGCGTCCAATCTCGCCCAGATTGACCCGGGCCTGCCGCTGCTGGTGATTGGTGGCGAATGTGATCCGGTGAGCGAAGGCAAACGTCTCAAGGATCTGGCTGACGCGTTGCGGGCGGCCGGCAGCCGGCACCTGCAACTGACCGTTTACCCGCAGGCCCGGCACGAACTGTTCAACGAGAGCAACCGCGATGAAATCGTCGCCGATGTGCTGAACTGGATCGCCCAGGCCTTGAGCACGCCTCGGCCGCACCGATCCGAATAGTTTTTTGTGGACTTTTTAATTCGTAACAGGAATTGAGACAGATGACCCAGGTTACCAACACCCCTTACGAAGCCCTTGAAGTGGGCCAGACCGCCAGCTTCAGCAAGACGGTCGAAGAGCGTGACATCCAGTTGTTCGCCGCGATGTCCGGCGATCACAACCCGGTGCACCTGGATGCCGAATACGCCGCCAGCACCATGTTCAAGGAGCGCATCGCCCACGGCATGTTCAGCGGTGCGTTGATCAGCGCGGCGGTCGCCTGTGAATTGCCTGGGCCGGGCACCATCTACATCGGCCAGCAAATGAGCTTTCAGAAACCGGTGAAGATCGGCGACACCCTGACCGTGCGCCTGGAAATTCTGGAAAAGCTGCCGAAGTTTCGCGTACGCATTGCCACTCGCGTGTTCAATCAGCGGGATGAACTGGTGGTGGATGGCGAAGCGGAAATCCTCGCGCCACGCAAACAACAGAGCGTGACGCTGACGGAGCTGCCGGCGATCAGCATCGGCTGATTGACCAGTTAAAAAACAATGTGGGAGCGAGCTTGCTCGCGATAGCGCCAGATCAGTCAACATCAATGTTGAATGTCAGGCCCTCATCGCGAGCAAGCTCGCTCCCACAGTGGTTTCGGCCAGGCTTACGAACGCGCACGCGCCTGGTTACGCAGGGCCTTGACCTGATCGTGATTGCGTTGCGCACCATGGTACTGGCGCTCAACCAGGTCACGAATGCCCACCAGGTTGTGCTTGTTGATTTTCTCCATGGCATCCCGATAAGCCTTCAATGCATGGTCTTCACCGCGCTCGGCTTCATTGAGCACGGCTTCCTCGTCCTTGCCGGTGAACATCGACTTCACGTCGACCCAGCGACGGTGCAGGTCACCGCTGACACTGGTGGAGGTTTCCGGATCGCCACCCATCGAACGCACCGCGGACTGCAACTCCGCAGCGGCCGTAGCACAATCGGTCGAACGCTTGATAAACAGGGTTTTGAGTTCCGGGTGCTTGATGTCTTCAGCGCAAGTCTTGAACCCTGCCTGACCGTCCTTGCTGGTTTCAATCAGGTCGTTGAGTACAGAAATCGCTTCTTTATTCATGTCAGTCATTTTTCAATTCCTTGCGGTTGATGAAAGATGCAATAACCGTTGCACCCCGCATGCCAGCTCGGAATCGTTTAACTATTCGTTATTTTTCAAACAGTTATCAATTATCAAAAAATCTGTATCCGTTTTATTTGCATGATCTGTCATTTGGCCTGCATGCAGAATGCCTGTATTTTCCAGACTGACTGAATCAAGACGACCGATCGATGAATCCTGAAAAGCTCGAACTGCTGATCACCCGTGAAATGCCCTTCGGCAAATACAAGGGTCGAATCATTGCCGACCTGCCCGGTCCTTACTTGAACTGGTTCGCCCGGGAGGGTTTCCCTCACGGCGAATTGGGCGGCCTGCTGGCCCTGATGCAGGAAATCGATCACAACGGTTTGTCGGACTTGCTCGAACCGCTGCGCGCCAAACACGGCAAACCGGCCCCGCGTCACTGAATCACCTACCGAGCACCCTCATGCCTGACAACACCCGCCGTGCCCGTGATGAAGCCTTCTGGCAAACCTTTGCCGACCGCTACGATGTCGAACCCGGCCCGCTCAACCTGGAGAACGGTTACTTCGGACGCATGTCGCGCACGGTCGTGGAGGAGTACCACCGCAACATCGAGCTGATCAATCGCAGCAATTCGGTGTACGTGCGCCAGCGCTTCGAACAGGGCGACAGCCTGAAGATCCGCGCGCAACTGGCCAGGTTGACAGGCGTCCCCGGCGACAGCATCGCCCTGACCCGCAACGCGTCGGAAGGTTTGCAGTCGCTGATCCGCAACTACAACCGGCTGCAGCCCGGCGATCAGGTACTGGTTTGCGATCTGGAATACGACACGGTCAAAGGCGCCATGCACTGGCTGGCGCGTAATCGCGGCGTTGAAGTGATCGAAATCGAGCACGCACACCCGGCCACCTTCGACAGCCTGCTGAACACCTACCGCGAAACCTTCGCCCGGCACCCACGGCTGAAGCTGATGGCCCTGACCCACGTCACCCATCGCACGGGCCTGGTGATGCCGGTGCAGGCGATTGCGGCCGCTGCAAAGGAACAGGGCATCGACGTCATCCTCGACGGTGCCCATGCCCTCGGCCAACTCGACTTTGACCTGACAGAACTGGGCATCGCCTTCGCCGGCTACAACCTGCACAAGTGGATCGGTGCACCGCTGACGCTCGGCTATATCTACATCGCCCCCGAACGCCTGGCCGACATCGACCCGGACATGGGCGAGATGCATTTCCCGCTCACCGACATCCGCGCCCGGACCTCGTACAGCACCCCCAACATTCCGGCGCTGCTGACCCTGCCGCTGGTGCTCGAAGAACATTGGGCGATGGGAGGGGCCGCGGCCAAGGGCTCGCGGCTCAATTACCTGCGCAACCGCTGGGTCAGTGCGGCGCGGCGGTTGCCGGGCGTTGAAGTCCTGACTCCGGATGACCCGCGCCTGTATTGCGGCATCACCTCGATGCGCTTTACCCGGCAGGCCGACCAGCAAGTCATGACCGAGCGCCTGCTCAATGAGTACAACCTGTTCACCGTGACCCGCAGCGGTGCGGCATGCGGTCCGTGCATCCGCATTACACCGGGGCTGACGACCAGGGCGGCCGACATGGATGTGCTGGTCAGGGCACTGACTGAACTGGGCTGACGTCAGACGGTGTCTTTATCAAAGTCTTCGGGGGTGATGTAAGTAGAAAAGGCGTCAGGATCCACACCGATCACGACCGTTCCCAATAAACGCTCTTGAGCTGTGCCCCGGTTGACCCAGTCAATATTCAACAGTGTGCCGGATCCGTGCATTTCACTGTAGATTTCGTCCTGTTCATTTCTCAGCCGGGCAATCTTTCGACCAGCGTAGCCTGGAAGCTCATTGATCTGCGCAGAGATAAGTTCGGGCACATACAGTTGTCCAACATAGGCCACATGCCGGTCGTTATGCTGTTCATCCAACTTCCTGACCGTCACATGGATATGGACGGATCGGCCGGCATAGAATCCGGGAAACACCGAGAGAAAACTGCAATTACCGTACTCGTTGGTAAAGCCACAACCCCTGAGGTAGCTGTCCTCATCGGTTCGCGGTATCGAGCCAATCTCGCCGGAAGGCGCCTCCTGATCGGGGTCTACCTCACTCCATCCCGAGTAAAGCCCTTGGGTATTACAATGCCAGATATCCACCAACAGACCTTCGACAGGCTCGCAGGTGTTAAAGTTGACGACGTTGAGCACCAACTCCATCGGCACTCCATCGGCACCCTCGGTTATGTCATATCGTTCAAGTCGGTCGTTCCGGAAATAAGGTCCGGCAATTTGCTCGGGCGAAAACACACACAGGGTTGCCTGGGTCTTTTCAAGATCGTTAGAGTGCGCAGCTTTAATGAAATCTTCCATTTTAATATCCCTATTCATTTTTAATACCTGTTCCATACAGGTGGCCGGCTCAGAATATCCAAACTGAGTAAAAACAGGGCGGCATTATGTTTTAAGTTATGACGTTAGTTCCTGTGATCAAATACGACAGGCAAAAAAAACGGTGCACCGACCAAGCGCACCGTAAAGCCGTAGAACACACAACGAAGTGTAGGGTGAAGCGATCAGTCCAGCAGCGCCAGGGCCTCGGCGGTGCATTCCTGAATGCGGGCCCAGTCGCCGTTCTTGATCCACTCCGGATCAAGCATCCAGCTACCGCCCACGCACATGACGTTTTTCAGCGCCATGTAGCTCTTGATGTTGGCCGGGCCCACGCCGCCGGTCGGGCAGAATTTCACTTCGCCGAACGGGCCGCCCAACGCCTTAATGGCCGCAACGCCACCGCTGACTTCGGCCGGGAACAGCTTGAAGCGGCGGTAACCCAGGCCGTAGCCTTCCATGATGCCCGAAGCATTGCTGATGCCTGGCAACAGTGGAATCGGGCTGGCGACGCTGGCTTCCAGCAAGTCACGGGTGATGCCCGGCGTGACGATAAACTGCGAGCCCGCCGCTTCCGCCGCCGCCAGCATCTGGCGATCCAGCACGGTGCCGGCACCGGTCACCAATTCCGGACGCTGCTCGCGCAGAATCTGGATGGCCTTGAGGCCGAATTGCGAACGCAGGGTCACTTCCAGGGCTGTCAGGCCACCGGCCGCGAGCGCGTCGGCCAGCGGCAGGACGTCCTGCTCGCGGGCGATGGTGATCACCGGCAGGATCCGCGCTTTCGCACAGAGACTGTCGATCAGGGCAACTTTGTCCGCCATGGAAACGGTCGGGGATGGGTTTGTCATAGCGGCTGTTCCTTGGCTCATGGGCACCAGAAAATCTCTAACGTGGGTTGCAGAAATGCGCGCACCGGCATTGCGGCGATATCGTCGCCGGCCAGTGCGGTACTCAGGGTGGTCAGCTTGGACTGACCGGAAATCGATAGAACCTTATGCTTGGCCGAAGCCAGCAGCGCGCGGCTCATGGTCAGGCGCTGATGTGGCACGGTCGGCGCCAGCATCGGCCAGCAACGACGCACGCCATCGGCCTGCAATGCCTCGGCAAGGTTCGGGCTGTTGGGGAACAGCGACGCGGTGTGGCCGTCATCGCCCATACCGAGGATCAGCACGTCGATCACCGGCAGTTCGGACAGCAAGCGGTCGGCCTGCTCCGCCGCCTGTTCAAGGTTGGCGCTGGCGCTGTACAGGCTCAGGAACTGCGCCTTGGCCGCAGGACCTTGCAACAGATAACGCTTGATCAGGCCCGCGTTGCTGTCGGCGTGTTCCACCGGCACCCAACGCTCGTCGGCCAGGCTGACCACCACGTTCGACCAGTCCAGCGACTGCTTGGCCAAGTGCTGGAAAAACGCCACCGGACTGCGGCCACCGGAGACCACCAGGGTCGCAGTGCCCTGGGTGTCGATCGCGTCGCTCAATTGTTTGGCCACATTCAGTGCCAGGCTTTCAGCCAGCAACACCGGGCTCTTGAACGCATGGGCGCTGACGCCCTGCGGCAGTTTCAGTTTAGATATCGCCATACCACGACCTCCCGTCCCGCGTGATCAGAGCAATGGAGCTCATCGGCCCCCAGGACCCGGCCGCGTACGGCTTGGGCGCATCACCGGATTTTTTCCACCCGGCGATCAACTGGTCACACCACTTCCACGCGGCTTCGATTTCATCTTTACGGACAAACAGGTTCTGATTGCCGCGCATCACTTCCAGCAACAACCGCTCGTAGGCATCGGGAATCCGTGCGCTGCTCCAGGTGTCGGAAAAATTCAGCTGCAACGGACCACTGCGCAGCTGCATGCCTTTGTCCAGGCCCTGGTCTTTGGTCATCACACGCAAGGAAATGCCTTCGTCGGGCTGCAGGCGGATAATCAGCTTGTTGCTGATTTGCAGGCGCTGCTCGGGAGCGAAGATGTAGTGCGACGGTTCCTTGAAGTGGATGACGATCTGCGACAGCTTCTGCGGCATGCGCTTGCCGGTACGCAGGTAAAACGGCACGCCGGCCCAGCGCCAGTTGCGGATGTCGGCACGCAGGGCGACAAAGGTCTCGGTGTCGCTCTGGGTGTTGGAATTGGGTTCTTCCAGGTACCCCGGCACCGCTTTGCCTTCGCTGTAGCCGGCGATGTACTGGCCGCGCACCACCTGGGTGGTCAGGCCTTCCGGGCTGATCGGCGCCAGGGCCTTGAGCACCTTGACCTTCTCGTCACGGATGCTGTCGGCGGACAGGTCGGCCGGCGGGTCCATGGCGATCAGACAGAGCAGTTGCAGCAGGTGGTTCTGGATCATGTCGCGCAGCTGGCCGGCCTTGTCGAAGTAACCCCAGCGGCCTTCGATGCCGACCTTCTCGGCCACGGTGATTTCCACGTGGGAAATGTAATTCTGGTTCCACTGGGTTTCGAACAGGCTGTTGGCGAAACGCAGGGCGATCAGGTTCTGGACGGTCTCTTTGCCCAGGTAGTGGTCGATGCGGTAGGTGCGGTTCTCCGGGAAGAACTGCGCCACGGCGTCGTTGACCTTGCGCGAGGATTCCAGGTCCGAACCGATGGGCTTTTCCAGCACCACGCGGGTGTTTTGCGCCAGGCCGACCTTGGCCAGGTTCTCGCAGATTGCGCCGTAGACGGCGGCCGGCGTGGCGAAGTAGGCAATGACCCGTTGCGTGGTACCGGCCACTTCGGCCAGGGCCACATAATCTTCGGACTTGAGGAAGTCGACGTGCAGGTAGCTCAGGCGCGCCAGAAAGCGCTCGAGCACGGCTTCATCCAGCTCTTTGGCACCGACATAGCGGCGCAGCTCGGAGGCGATGAACGTCAGGTGTTCCTGCTCGCTACCCGGCTCACGTGCCAGCGCGATGATTCGCGTGTCCTCATGCAACAGGCCGGCGCCGTCGAGTTGATAAAGGGCAGGAAACAGCTTGCGCAAGGCCAGATCGCCAAGGGCGCCGAACAAGGCAAAGGTGCACGGTTCAACCGTAATCGAGAGCATGATGTTTGTTCTTTTATCAAGTTAAGCTACAAATACCTTTTTTCAAGGCATCACTCAAGGGAAAATGTAGTAATAACCACAACATTTTCGCAAAATACAGATTCCGAGTGGTGGTCGGTCTGAGCCATCAGTAGGATAGGCCACCGTCATGGGCCTCACCAAAGGCCCTTTTTGCATTAGCCGCGCGCTTATCGGCGCCGGTGAATCAAGGATACTTATATGGACCGCGTGCGAAATTTACTGGAGCAGATCCAGAATCGCCTTGAAGAGCTGAACAAGGCCGAGCGCAAAGTCGCCGAGGTGATCCTGCTCAACCCGCAGCAGGCCACCCGCTTCAGCATCGCCGCCCTCGCCCAGGCCGCCTCGGTCAGCGAGCCGACGGTCAACCGTTTCTGCCGTTCGTTCGGCGTCAGCGGCTACCCCGAACTCAAGCTGCAACTGGCCCAAAGCCTGGCCAGTGGTGCTGCGTACGTCAGCCGCGCGGTGGAGGCCGATGACAATCCGGAGGCCTATACCCAGAAGATCTTCGGCAGCGCCATCGCCTCGCTGGACAGCGCCTGCCAGGCACTGGACCCGAACCTGATCAGCCGCGCCGTCGACCTGCTGATCCAGGCCCGGCAGATCCACTTCTTCGGCCTCGGCGCCTCGGCCCCGGTGGCACTGGATGCGCAGCACAAGTTCTTCCGCTTCAACCTCGCCGTCACCGCCCACGCCGACGTGCTGATGCAGCGCATGATTGCCTCGGTGGCCCATACCGGCGAACTGTTCGTGATCATTTCCTACACCGGTCGCACCCGCGAACTGGTGGAAGTGGCGCGTATCGCCCGGGAAAACGGCGCCTCGGTGCTGGGCCTGACCGCCGAGAACTCGCCGCTGGCCAAGGCCAGCACCCTGAGCCTGAACATTCCGCTGCCGGAAGACACCGACATCTACATGCCGATGACGTCGCGGATCATCCAGCTGACCGTGCTGGACGTTCTCGCCACGGGCATGACCTTGCGCCGGGGCGTGGATTTCCAGCCGCATTTGCGCAAGATCAAGGAAAGCTTGAATGCCAGCCGGTATCCGGTGGGGGATGAGTTCAACTAGATCTCTATTGCCGGCTCTGGCCTCTTCGCGGGCAAGCCCGCTCCCACAGTGTCCGCGCCGAACCTAAAATTCGCGAGCGCCAATGAAACCTGTGGGAGCTGGCTTGCCAGCGATGAGGCCAGCAGCAACAGCACAAATCTAACCCCCCACCCGCGCCTGCAAACTCAAATGCGCCCGCTCCCCAGGCTTCAGGCACAGGCTGTCGGTGCCACCGCTTGCTGCCTCTACGCAAACAAATTCGGATATCTCGTTCCAGGTCACGCCGAGCAACGGTCGCGAACCGGGATGCCACACCACCGTGTCGGCCGTTTCGCCCGTGTCGATGCACAACGCCCGCTGCCAGGCGTGGTCGTTGAGCTGTAATTCGCCGTCATGCTGGAACACCCGCTGGCAACCGCCGTCCACGCGCAACTCGCCTTCCTGCTGACAAACCTGTCGGCTCAACTGGTCATAACCCTGCGCGCCTTCGAGCCCGGACAGCGCTATCTCACTGACATCGCCAATACGCCAGTAAGCGTGCAAAGCCTGGCTCATCTGGCACGGCATGTCGTCCTGGTGCTCGGTGCTCAGGCGCAAGTCCATGCGCTCACCCAGGTGCGCATGCAGGTCCACCTGCCAGTCGCACAACTTCAGCTGCCAGTGCAATCGCACGCCTTCGTCGTCACTGTTGCTGTCGAGGAGCTTCCAGTCGAGCAGCCGCGCCCAGCCATGGGACGGCCAGGCGTTTTCGCTCGGATGCCGGCCATACCAGGGCCAACACACCGGCACCCCCCCGCGAATGGCCCCGACCTGCGGCCACTTTGCCGCGCACCACAGCCAGGGCTTTTGCCCCTTGGGCTGGAAGTGCAGCAACTGCGCGCCCTGCCGACTGAACACCGCCTGACACAGCGGATGATCGATCACCAGCACGTCGCGCATCTGATAGCGCTCCCACGCGAACACCGGACGTTCGCGCAAGGATTTGAAGAAGCGTTGTAGCGGATGCTCAAGCATGTGCCACGGTCCTGAAAATCATCTGTCACCGGGGTGCGCGGCCCGCAAAAAAAAGCGGACAGCCATGGCTGTCCGCAAATATGCGCACATGGAGAGAAGCTTATCGCAGACGCGTTAGAACACCGACTGAATTTTCAGGCCGGCCACCAGCGCGTTGTCGACTTCATCCACACCACCCGGGTGAGTGACGTATTGCAGGTTGGGACGTACGGTCAGCCAGTTGGTCACGTGGAAGCCGTAGTTGATCTCGTAGTTGTATTCGGTTTCACGAATGGGCGAGAACAGCGGATTGTCGTATTCCGAAACACCGTTGGCCGCGTTGGTCAGCTCGGCGTTTTTCTTCACGTCATCGTTGACATGGATACGGGCGAAACCGATGCCCACGTCATCCTTCGGACGTGCGTCGAACGGGCCCTTGTACACGAACATCAACGACTGGTAGTTGTCGATGAAGTTAGTGTCCTTGTCGTGGAAGGTGGCGTTGGCCGCGATGTTCAGGCCACGGGAAGCATCGCCGTTGTGGCTGGTGAGTTGCTGCTGTGCGACGAACCAGTAGCCGTGCTTGCTATCGTGGACGCGATAAGGGTTGCCAGTGGTCGCGGCATCCTGGCCGTTGTCGTCCTTGAGAACGTCGTCGGCATTGGCTGTGCTTTTGTAGTAACCGACACGGTATTCGCCCGGCAGGTTGTTGACCTTCGGCGACCAGACCAGCTCGACCGGCAACACGGTGCCTTCAGTACCACTGCCGCTGAGCTTGAAGCCGTTACCGTGTTCCAGTTGCGTCGGGTTCTGGTTGTACGCACCGATCTGAGCATAAAGCTCGTCATTGATGTGGTACTTCACTCGGATCGCTGCCTGGCTGACCGGCCAGTTGTACCAGATGTTTGTGGCCCAGTTACCGACCTGGGATCCGCAGAACGCCAGGTTCTGGAATTCGCACGGGAAGGTGTTGAAGTCCTCACCTTCACCGAAGTAACCGGCCTTGACGTCCAGCTTGTTGTCGAAGAACTGGTGCTGAATCCACAACTGGGTCAGACGCACCATGTGGCCACGACCGTAGACTTCCTGGGAGGAACTCAAGGTGCCGGCACGCGGGTCGCCGATACGGTCATTGGAGATGTTCTCGCCGTTACGGTTGGTGAGCTGGATCTTGGCCTGGGTGTTGTCCCAGCCGAACAGTTTTTCCAGGTCCAGCGCCGCGCCCAGGCCAAACTGGTCGGCGTAGCGCGCGGTCTTGTCATCGTTGAAGCCGCCATGCAGGTTGCCGCCGACTTCACCGACGTAGTCCATCTTGATGTCGATGCCTTGCTCGATCAGCTTGGTACGCTCGCCACCCCAATCGCCCGTCATCCACTTGGAGTCGGAGCTGAACGCTTCATCGGCCATCGCATTGCCGGCCAGAACCAGTGCTGCCGCTGCTGAAACCTGGCAGATCAACCGGGCCTTGTTCTTCATCTTCATCCCTACATCCTCGTTTTATTGTTATTAACTTTTCTTTTTTTTAACGCGGTTACATCCGGTGCAATGCGCGACAGGCCGTGCATTGCGAATCCCCCCCTGTAGGAGCGAGCTTGCTCGCGAGAAACCTGAGAACGCCGTGGGATATCAGGTTTCCAGTGTCATCGTTGACGTCCATCGCGAGCAGGCTCGCTCCTACAGGTTTATTCTTCAGCGGCCTTTGAATTGGGCGACGTTGGCGCTGTGCGTTTCGGTTTTCGGCACGCCGGCCACCCCCAGGCGCTCCCCTGTCTTGGCATCGAACAGCAGTACTTTCGCCGGATCGAATTGCAGGGTCAGGGTCTCCCCCACCGCCGGCGCCACGTCCGGTGCCAGGCGGCAGCAGACCTTGGTGTCATTGAGGTTGACGAAGACCAGGGTGTCCGGCCCGGTCGGTTCGGTGACCTGGACTTCGGCACGAATGGTCGGCAAACCGTTCGCTTCACCGTTGGCCAGGATGATCTGTTCAGGGCGCATGCCGAGGATCACTTCGCGATCTTCGAGACCGGCGTCCTGCATGCCCAGCGGCAGCTCGCAACGGGCCTGGCCGCTGTCGAGCAGCGCCAGCAGGCGACCGTCCTTGCGCTGCAGGCGCAGCGGGATGAAGTTCATCGGCGGCGAACCGATGAAGCTCGCCACAAAGAGGTTGGCCGGGTTGTTGTAGATGTCTTTCGGCGTGCCGAACTGCTGGATGATCCCGTCCTTCATCACCGCCACCTTGTCGCCCAGGGTCATGGCTTCGATCTGGTCGTGGGTCACGTAGACCGTGGTGGTTTTCAGGCGCTGGTGCATCAGTTTCATTTCGGTGCGCATCTCGACCCGCAGCTTGGCGTCGAGGTTGGACAGCGGTTCGTCGAACAGATAAATCTTCGGCCGCCGCGCCAATGCACGACCCATCGCCACACGCTGCTGCTGGCCGCCGGAGAGCTGGCCGGGTTTGCGGCTGAGCAGGTGTTCGATCTGCAGCAGCTTGGATACGCGAGCGACTTCCTCGTCGATTTCCGCGGTCGGCATTTTGCGGATCTTCAGGCCGAAGGCGATGTTGTCGCGCACGCTCATGGTCGGGTACAGCGCGTAGGACTGGAACACCATGGCGATGTCACGATCCTTGGGACTCATGCCGCTGATGTCGGCGTCATCCACCAGGATCGCACCGCCGCTGATGGTTTCCAGGCCGGCGATGCAGTTCATCAGCGTGGACTTACCGCAGCCCGACGGGCCGACCAGGATCAGGAACTCACCGTCATCGATTTTCAGTTCGATGTTTTTCAGGGTGTCCGGCAAGCCGGGGCCGTAGGTCTTGTTGACGTTGCGTAATTCGAGAGTTGCCATCTTTCTACCCCTTGACCGCGCCGGACGTCAGCCCACGCAGGAAATACTTGCCAGCGAATATGTAGACCAGCAGTGTCGGCAGCCCGGCGATCATCGCGGCGGCCATATCAACGTTGTATTCCTTGGCCCCGGTGCTGGTGTTGACCAGGTTGTTCAGGGCCACGGTAATTGGCTGGGCATCGCCGCTGGCGAAGACCACGCCGAACAGGAAGTCGTTCCAGATCTGGGTGAACTGCCAGATCAGGCAGACCATCACGATCGGGATCGACATCGGCAGCAGGATTTTCAGGAAGATCGTGAAGAAGCCTGCGCCATCGAGCCTTGCGGCCTTGACCAGCGCATCCGGAATGCTCACGTAGTAGTTGCGGAAGAACAGCGTGGTGAACGCCAGGCCGTAGACCACGTGCACCAGCACCAGGCCGGTGGTGGTGTTGGCCAGGCCGAATTTGCCGAGGGTGAACGAGGCCGGCAGCAGCACGGTCTGGAACGGCAGGAAGCAGCCGAACAGCAGCAGGCCGAAGAACAACTGCGAGCCACGGAAGCGCCACATCGACAGTACGTAGCCGTTCATCGCGCCGATGAAGGTCGAGATCAGCACCGCCGGCACGGTGATTTTCACCGAGTTCCAGAAGTAGCCGCCGACCACGTCCCAGGCCTTGATCCAGCCAATGCCGTCGATCACGGTCGGCCAGCTCAGCAGGTTGCCAGTGCGGATGTCTTCCGGGGATTTGAAGCTGGTCAGCAGCATCACCACCAGCGGGATCAGGTAGACCGCCGCTGCCAACAGCAGGGTGGCGTAGATCGCGATGCGGCTGAAACTGATGCCCGATTTTCCGAGTTGATTAGTCATGGCGTTTGCCTCGCAGCTCGGAGTACAGGTACGGCACGAGGATGGTCAGCACGGCGCCGAGCATCAGCATGGCGCTGGCCGAACCGATGCCCATCTGGCCACGGCTGAAGGTGAAGGAATACATGAACATCGCCGGCAGGTCGGATGAATAACCCGGGCCGCCCGCGGTCATCGCCGCGACCAGGTCGAAGCTCTTGATCGCGATGTGCGCGAGGATCATGAAGGCACTGAAGAACACCGGACGCAGGCTCGGCAAAACGATCTTCAGGTAGATGGTCGGCAGGCTGGCACCATCGACTTGCGCGGCGCGGATGATCGATTGATCGACACCGCGCAGGCCGGCCAGGAACATCGCCATGACAAACCCGGAGGCTTGCCACACGGCGGCGATCACCAGGCAGTAGACGACGCGATCCTGATCCACCAGCCAGTCGAGACGAAAGCCTTCCCAGCCCCAGTCACGCAGCATCTTGTCCAGGCCCAGGCCAGGGTTGAGCAGCCATTTCCATGCGGTACCGGTGACGATCATCGACAGCGCCATCGGGTACAGGTAGACGGTGCGGATGAAGCCTTCCTTGCGAATGCGCTGGTCCAGCAGCACGGCGAGGAACACGCCCAGCACCAGGCTGATGCCGATGAACATGCCGCCGAACACCGCGAGGTTCTTGCTCGCGACCCACCAGCGGTCGTTGTCCATCAGGCGCATGTATTGCTGCAGGCCGACCCACTTGTAGCTCGGCATGAAGCTGGAATTGGTGAAGGACAGAATGAACGTCCAGATGATGTAACCGTAGAAGCCAACCAACACGATCAGCATGCTCGGCGCGAGTACCAATTTGGGTAGCCAGCGTTGCAGCGCATCGAACGGTGAGGCTTTGCTGAAAACCGCCACAGAGCTCATCGGGATAATCCAGGTTTAGAGAAATGAAGCGACACAAGGACCCCTGGCTGGAGCAGGATCCTGTGGGAGCTGGCTTGCCAGCGATGAGATCAACCGGGTTCATAGTCAAACCGAGTCGCCTGCATCGCGGGCAAGCCCGCTCCCACACAATCCCATTCCAGTCAGGAACGGGTTGTGTCAGGGATTACTGGGCAGCTTTGACAGCCGAAGCCAGTTGGGCGCTGGCCTTGGCCGGGTCAGCGTTCTTGTCGTTCATGAAGTTGGTGACGACGTCGAAGATCGCACCCTGCACGGCCAGGGAGGTGGCCATGTTGTGCGCCATGCTCGGTTGCAGGCCGCCGGTCTTGTCGTCCGCGATGAAGTCCTTCGCCGACTTCTGGGCGCACTCGTCGAAGCCGAGCTTGTCCATTTCGCCCAGCATGTCGTTACGCACCGGGATCGAACCCTTGTTCATGCTGAAGACTTTCTGGAAGTCGGTGCCCAATGCGACCTTGGCCAGGTCTTGCTGGGCTGCGATATCGCCCTTGCGATCGGCCTTGAGCTTGAACACCGCCAGGGAGTCGATGTTGTAGGTGAAGGCCTTTTCAGTGCCCGGGAACGCTACGCACAGGTAGTCCTTGCCCGCGACTTTATTGGCCGCGGTCCACTCGCTTTTCGCCCAGTCGCCCATCATCTGCATGCCGGCCTTGCCATTGATGACGTCGGCGGCGGCGATGTTCCAGTCACGACCGGCGCGGTTCGGGTCCATGTAGCCGGTGATCTTTTTCAGCTCGGCGAACGACTTGGTCATTTCCGGGCCGGACAGGGTTTTCTGGTCCAGGTCGACCAGGGCTTTCTTGTAACCGTCGGCGCCCATCACCGAGAGCACCACGTCTTCGAACACGGTGCTGTCCTGCCAAGGCTGACCGCCGTGGGCGAGCGCAATGAAGCCGGCGGCCTTGAGCTTGTCGCCGGCGGCATAGAATTCTTCGAGGGTCGTCGGGGCTTTTTCGATCCCGGCTTTCTTGAACACTTGCGGGTTGATCCACAGCCAGTTGACGCGGTGGATGTTCACCGGCACGGCGACGTAGTCGCCTTCATACTTCACGGTGTCGGAGACTTTCTTCGACAGCAGGCCATCCCAGTTTTCCGCCTTGGAAACGTCTTTCAACGCGTCGGTGCTGAGCAGGCCGGTGCTGCCCCATTCCTGGATGTCCGGACCCTTGATCTGCGCAACGCCTGGCGGGTTGCCGGCTACGGCGCGACTCTTGAGTACGGTCATGGCCGTGGAACCGCCGCCACCGGCGACTGCGCCGTCCTTCCAGGTGAAGCCGTCTTTTTCGACTTGAGCCTTCAGGACATCGACCGCTGCTTTTTCACCACCGGAGGTCCACCAGTGAACGACCTCAACGGAACCTTTGGATTCGGCGGCCAGGACACTGAGGGGGAGCGCAGACAGGGAAGCGAGAGAAATGACAGTAGCGAGGCGAGAAATCGCATTCATCTAGGAGCACCTTTCTTGTTGTTATGCATGCAAGTCTGTTGCTTGCGCTGCATAGGATTCTAAACAGGGGATATCCCCTCGCAGGTAACGAAGGGATGCGCGAATGTCACCGCATGGTTACATAGAACCGCTCTGGGACAACTGCGCCAGCGCCGTTGCCATGCTCGGCGCCAGCGCCAGGCGCGGAATCAGCACGGCTTGCCAGGCATGGTAAAGGTCAGGCTTGCCGGGCCAGATATCGGCACTCGGGCGGTTTTGCGGATCGAGTTCGTGATACCAGCTGCCATCACAGCGGTCGATGAAATGACTGTCACAGAATTCCCAGAACAGCCGGTACCACTGCTCGTACTGCAGGTCACCCGTGCGTTTGATCAGCGCGCTGGCGGCGGCACTGGCTTCGCAATGGGTCCAGTGCAGGCGATGGCGGACCACCGCTTTGTTGTCCCAGTCCAGGGTGTAGACAATCCCCGGCGCGCCATCGATGTTCCAGCCGTGTCGACAGTTGTGCTCGAAGAGTTTTTGCGCGTCGGTGACCAGCCAGCCCGGCGTGAGCATCCCCGCGCTCACCCGCGAAGCTTCGAGGTGCAGCAACAGCCGTGCCCACTCGAAACCGTGGCCCGGGGTGGTGCCGTAGGGGCGAAAACCGTCCGCCGGATTGTCACGGTTGTAGTCCCGCAGTGGCTGCCAGTCGCGGTCGAAATGTTCGATCACCAGGTAATCGTTGGCAGCGGCGTGACCATGGATCACCCGCTCAACGATGCGCTGTGCACGGCACAACCAGCGGTTGTCTTCAGTGACATCGGCCAGGGCGAGGAAGGCTTCGGTGGCGTGCATGTTGCTGTTGGCGCCGCGATAAGCTTCCTCTTCACTCCAGTCGCGATTGAAGGATTCGCGCATCGCGCCTTCTTCTTCACTCCAGAACCAGGTGTCGATGATGTCGATGGCATCATCGAGCAAGGCTTGCGCACCGGGACGCTGTGCGACCACCGCAGAACTGGCGGCCAGCGCGACGAAGGCATGCAGGTAGGCGTTCTTGCCGGTGTTGCCATCGCGATGTTCGGCGGTGGCGAACCAGCCGCCGTGAACCGCATCGCGCAGTGGCCCGCGCAGTGCCGCGACGCCGTGATCGACCAGCTCGGCAAAGCCTGGCAAACCCTGGATATGGGCCATGGCGAAGCTGTGGGTCATGCGTGCGGTGTTCATGGTCTGGGCTTGCGCATCGGCCGGGAGGCGGCCCCTTTCATCGAGGTTGCCGAAGCCTTCAGGGAGCTTGGAAGCCTTGGCAAAGCTCAACAGGCGCAGGCCTTCGGCGGCGAGCCATTGCTGATGGGCCGGTGCGTTCAGCCAACTGCTGAAGGCGGGTTGGAGGGTGTCCATGGCGTACCTTTTTTGTTGTTATGACTGAGGGGCAGCATAAACAACGGAAGGCGGCGGGCTTGTAACGAAGGGGGTGGGTTATGTCACCAGGCTGTGACATTTGCCGTGAGAGATGTGTTGAATGGTCTGGCGCCATCGCGGGCAAGCCCGCTCCCACAGGTTTTGTGTCGATCACAATATAGTGGTCAACACGAAACCTTGCGGGAGCGGGCTTGCCCGCGATGAACGATAACGCGGTATCTCTAGTCGACACTGCGTGGCAACTGCAGTGTCACCCGCAATCCGCCCTCACGCAGGTTCTGCAAGCTGACCTCACCACCATGGCTATGGGCAATGTTGCGGGCAATCCCCAGTCCCAACCCATACCCCTGCTGCTGCCCGGCCAGGCGGAAATGCGGTTCGAACACCTGTTCCAGCCGCTGCTCCGGCACGCCGGGCCCTTCATCATCGACATGCAGGATGAACGCGCGGTCATCGTCATCAATGTGCAGGTGCGCGTTCTGCCCGTACTTCAACGCATTGTCGATCAGGTTGCCGATGCAGCGCTTGAGCGCCAGGGGTTTGCCCGGATACGCCGCCAGCGCCCGCCCCTGCTGGGTCACGCGACCATTGCCGTTGGGGGCCAGGTACGGCTCCACCAGACAGTCGAGCACATGGTTGAGGTCCACCGGCTCGATGTTCTCGTGGATGTCGGTGTCCTTCACGCATTGCAGTGCGCCCTTGACCAGCAATTCGAGTTCGTCCAGATCGCGCCCGAACTTGGCTTGCAGCGTTTCGTCTTCGAGCAATTCAACGCGCAGGCGCAAACGGGTGATCGGCGTGCGCAGGTCGTGGGATATCGCACTGAACAACTGGCTGCGCTCGGTCAGGTAACGGCTGATGCGCTCGCGCATGGTGTTGAAGGCACGCCCGACCTCGACCACTTCACTGCCACCGCCCTCGGCCACCGGTTCGACGTCGGCACCCAGCGACAGATCGCGCGCGGCCCGCGCCAGGCGCTTGAGCGGACGACTCTGCCAGTGCACCAGCAGGCCGATGAACAACAGCAGAAAGCCGCTGGTCAGGACGATAAACCACACCTGCTGCGCCGGCAGCCCCTGTTCTTCAAGACTGGTGTAGGGCTCGGGCAGCAGTGAGGCGATGTACAGCCATTCGCCCGGCGCCATCTGGATCTGCGTGACCAGCACCGGCGGGTTCACCGGTTCCAGGGTCAAGGCGTAGTGCGCCCAGGAACGTGGCAACTCATCGAGTTTCAGGCCGCCATTGAAGATGCGCAGGTCTTCCGGGCTGACGAAGGTCACCGAGATGTCCGTGTCCTGACCGAGGGACTGGCGCAGCACCTCGTCCACCGCCTTGAGCACCGCCTCTTTGCGCGGGGTGATGGGCAGCACTTCCATGCCCAGGGGTTTGTCGTTGAGCGTAACCACGAACCGGGTGCCGCCCATGCTGCGCAACTGATCGAGCACCAGGGGCCGAAACGCCACCGGCAACGAACGAAAATAACTGACACTGGCCGTCATCGAATGGGCCAGGCTGCGGGCGCTGGTAACCAGGCCCTCGAGCTGCGTGGCGCGCAGTTGCGACACCCAGATCACGCTCGACAACGCCTGGGCGAACAGCACGGCCAGCAAGGTCAACAACAACATCCGCCCGAGCAGCGAACGCGGCATCGGCACCCTGGCGGCGAGCTTGCGGAACAACTCAGTGGCCATTGCCGGCAACCACATTGGCCGCCAGTTGGTAGCCGCTGCCGCGTACGGTGCGGATCAACCGTGGCGGTTTTTCCGTGTCGCGCAGGCGCTGGCGCAATCGACTGACCGCCATGTCGACGATGCGATCCAGCGGCATCAGTTCACGGCCACGGGTCGCGTTGCCGATGGTGTCGCGGTCGAGGATTTCCTGCGGATGGTCGAGGAACAGTTTCAGCAGTGCGAAGTCGGCGCCCGAGAGAATCACCTCTTCGCCATCGATGTGAAACAACCGATGGCTGACCATGTCCAGGCGCCAGTCATCGAAGGCCAACACCTCACCGCCGTTACGCTCCTGACCGAACTGCGCGCGGCGCAGCAACGCCTTGATCCGCGCCTGCAATTCCCGTGGGCTGAACGGCTTGCCGAGGTAATCGTCGGCGCCCAGTTCCAGGCCGATGACACGGTCGGCTTCGTCGGAACTGGCGGTGAGCATGATGATCGGCACCTGCGCCTGGCGCGGATGCTGGCGAATCCAGCGACACAGGCTGAAGCCGTCTTCGTCGGGCAACATCACGTCAAGGATCACCAGGTCGGCCGGCGCTTCGTTCAGCGCCTGGCGAAAACCGGCGCCATCGGCAGTGGCACGTACCTGGAACCCGGCGCGAGTCAGGTAGGTGTCCAGCAACTCGCGTATCTCTTGATCGTCATCGACCAACAAAATCGACTTGTTGACTGAGCTCACTTCGAAGGCATCCTTGTTGTTTGAATTGGGCGGATTATGCCTGATGAACCTTGAAAAATTGTTGCCTGTTCTGGCCTCATCGCGGGCAAGCCCGCTCCCACAAGGTTATGTACACATTCTGAAAATGCCGGTGATCCTGTGGGAGCGGGCTTGCCCGCGATGAAGGCGACTCGATCTCAAGCCTGTTCGAGCGCTACTCCCGCGCCAACAAGTCCCGAATACGGCGCCGTCACCAGCCACACCGGAATCCCCTTGAAGTAATCGCTCATGCAACCCTTGTCGGCGAAGCAGCGGGCGAAACCGCTTTCGAGGAAGAAATCGGCAAACCGTGGAATCACTCCGCCAACGATGTACACGCCACCGCGTCCACCGCTGGTCAGCACGTTGTTGCCCGCCACGCGACCGAGCCAGCAGCAGAACTGCTCAAGCACTTCCACGGCAATCGGGTCGCCCGCCAGCCCGGCGGCGGTGATGGCTTCCGGCGTGTCGAGCACCGGCGTGTGCCCGTCCACCGCACAGATCGCCCGGTAGACGCGGGGCAAGCCGCCGCCGCTCAATGCGGTTTCAGCACTGACGTGGCCGATCTCGTTGAAAATGTGCTGCCACAGTTGGGTTTCACGCGGGCTGCTCAAAGGCAAGTCGACGTGGCCGCCCTCCCCTGGCAACGCCGCAAACCGGCCCTCGCCCAGATCGAGCAAGGTGCCGACGCCCAGGCCGGTGCCCGGGCCAATCACCACGGCCGGGCGCAACGGCTCCGGCGTGCCTTCGCAGACCACGCGGTATTCGCCGGGCTGCAAACGGGTCATGCCCAGGGCCATGGCCGAGAAGTCGTTGACCAGCAACAGTTGATCCACCTGCAAGGTCTGGCAGAAACCCTTGCGGCTCAGACGCCAGTGATTGTTGGTGAACTTGAACTCATCGCCACTGACGGGACCGGCCACCGACAGGCACACCGAACCGATCGAACCCGGCGCCAGCCCCAGACCGTTGAGGTAGAGGCTGATCGCTTCTTCCGGGCTGGGGAAGTCCGCCGTTGCCAGCACCTGGACCGATTCCAGCTGCTGGTTTTTCCACAACGCGAAACGTGCGTTGGTCCCACCGATGTCACCGACCAAAGCCAGTTTCAATTAAGCGTCTCCAGGGCAGAAGTGAAGGCGCTGGCGCCCTGCTCCGCCGAGCTGAAGGCCATGCGCATGAAACCAAACAGTTCGCGACCGGTGCCGATGTTGTTGCCCAACAGGCCCTTGGCCGGTGTGCGCGCTGCGAATTCTTCGGCGTCCACCTTAAGCTCCAGGGTGCCTTTGACGCCATCGACGCGGATGATATCGCCCTCTTGCACCCGCGCCAAAGCGCCGCCGACATAAGCTTCGGGGCTGACGTGAATGGCCGCCGGGATTTTCCCCGACGCCCCGGACATGCGTCCGTCAGTCACCAGCGCCACTTTGAAGCCGCGGTCCTGCAACACGCCGAGGAACGGCGTCATCTTGTGCAGTTCGGGCATGCCGTTGGAGCGCGGCCCCTGGAAGCGCATCACCGCGACAAAATCCTTCTCCAGCAAACCGGCCTTGAACGCATCGGCCAGGTCCTGCTGATCCTGGAACACCATGGCCGGCGCTTCGACGATCTGGTTCTCCACAGCGACGGCGGAGACTTTCATCACCCCGCGACCGAGGTTGCCTTCCATCACCCGCAGGCCACCTTCGGCCGAGAATGCACGGGCGACCGGACGCAGGATGCTTTCATCGAGGCTGTCGGTCACGCCTTCGCGCCACACCAGCTCGCCGTTGTCGAGGAACGGCTCCTGGGTATAGCGGCTCAGGCCATGGCCCATCACGGTGTTGACGTTTTCGTGGAGCAGCCCGGCTTCCAGCAGTTCGCGGATCAGGAACGACATGCCGCCCGCAGCCTGGAAGTGGTTAATGTCGGCTTTGCCGTTCGGGTAGACGTGGCTCAGGGTCGGCACGACTTCGGAGAGGTCGGCCATGTCCTGCCAGGTCAGTTGAATGCCCGCCGCCATGGCGATGGCCGGCATGTGCAGGGTGTGGTTGGTCGAGCCGCCCGTGGCGTGCAACGCGACAATCGAATTGACCAGCGAACGCTCGTCGACGATTTCGCCGATCGGCATGAAGTCGCCGTTCTGCTTGGTCAGGCGCGTGACCTGGTGCGCGGCTTCGCGGGTCAGGGCATCACGCAACGGCGTGTTCGGGTTGACGAAGGACGCGCCCGGAAGGTGCAGGCCCATGACTTCCATCAGCAACTGGTTGGTGTTGGCGGTGCCGTAGAAGGTGCAGGTGCCAGGGCTGTGGTAGGACTTCATCTCCGATTCCAGCAGCTCCTCGCGGGTCGCCTTGCCTTCGGCGTATTTCTGCCGCACGTCGGCTTTCTGCTTGTTGGAAATGCCCGAGACCATCGGCCCGCCCGGCACGAAGATCATCGGCAGATGGCCGAAGCGCAGCGCGCCCATCATCAGGCCCGGCACGATCTTGTCGCAGATGCCGAGCAGCAGCGCGCCGTCGAACATGTTGTGGGAGAGCGCCACGGCGGTGGACAGCGCGATCACTTCGCGGCTCGGCAGGCTCAGCTCCATGCCCGGCTCGCCCTGGGTCACGCCATCGCACATGGCCGGCGTGCCACCGGCGAACTGGCCGACGGAGCCGATTTCGCGCAGGGCCTTTTTGATCAGTTCCGGAAAGACTTCGTACGGCTGGTGCGCCGAGAGCATGTCGTTATATGACGAAACAATCGCAATGTTTGCGGCATTCATCATCCGCAGGCTGTGCTTGTCGTCGCTGCCGCAACCGGCCACGCCATGGGCGAAGTTGGCGCATTGCAGCTTGCCGCGCATCGGCCCGTCGCTGGCCGCACCGCGAATCAATGCAAGGTAAGCCTCACGCGTGGCGCGACTGCGGGCGATAAGCCGTTCGGTGACCTCAAGGACGCGGGGATGCATGTGTAGAACTCCAGGCTAACGGATGTGGCGACCTGATTGTCTATGCTGATCAAAGGCCGGTGTCGATGGGATGACAGACGGTTTTCTTGATCGGTTGGACCAGTTGATTCAGGTCACTCGTTGTAGATTGAACAAAATATTGCCATCAAAAAGGCTTGTTTTCTATTTTTTTGCGAATAATCTTGTAATTCCAACAACAAAACGACGGTAGCGCCGCACTATGACTCTTCGAATCGCAATCAATGGTTTTGGCCGCATCGGCCGTAATGTCCTGCGCGCACTCTATACCCAGGGCTACCGTCAGGATCTGCAGATCGTCGCCATCAACGACCTGGGCGACAGTGCGATCAATGCTCATCTACTCAAGTACGACACCGTTCACGGCACGTTCGATGCCGATGTCCAGCATGACCAGGAGAGCCTGACGGTCAACGGCGACCGCATTTCGGTCAGTGCCATCCGCAACCCGGCCGATCTGCCCTGGGCTGCGGAAAAGATTGATGTGGTATTCGAATGCACCGGCCTGTTCACCGACCGGGCCAAAGCCGCCGCGCATATTACGGCGGGCGCGCGCAAAGTGATCATCTCGGCCCCGGCCAAAGGCGCCGATGCCACCGTCGTTTACGGGGTGAACCACGACATTCTGCGCCAATCGCACCAGATCATCTCCAATGCGTCGTGCACCACCAACTGCCTGGCCCCGGTGGCCCAGGTGCTGCACCGCGAGCTGGGCATCGAAAGCGGCTTGATGACCACCATTCACGCCTATACCAACGACCAGCACCTGACCGACGTTTATCACGTCGATCCGTACCGCGCCCGTTCGGCCACCCAGAACATGATCCCGAGCAAGACCGGTGCTGCTGAAGCGGTGGGCTTGGTGCTGCCGGAACTGGCGGGCAAATTGACCGGCATGTCGGTGCGCGTACCAGTGATCAATGTGTCGCTGGTGGACCTGACCGTGCAGCTCAAGCGCGAAGCGTCGGCCGATGAGGTCAATGCGCTGATGAAAGAGGCTAGCCAGCACTCGAAGATCCTTGGGTACAACACCCTGCCGCTGGTCTCCAGCGACTTCAACCACAACCCCCTGTCGTCGATCTTTGACGCCAACCACACCAAGTCCAGCGGCAAACTGCTCAAGGTCCTGGCCTGGTACGACAACGAGTGGGGCTTCTCCAACCGCATGCTCGATAACTGCCTGGCGCTGTGTAACGCCGAATAAGCAGTACGCCCCCTTCTTTGTAGGAGCGAGCCTGCTCGCGATGGTCGTTAACGATAACGCGGGGAACCTGATGCCCCGCGGTGCTCTACAGTCCATCGCGAGCAGGCTCGCTCCTACAAGGTGCGTGTCATGTCTGGAGTAACAATCGATGATCGGCATCAGTTTTACGCAAAAGACCCTGGCGGCGCGCAAGCGTATCGCCCTGGTTGCCCATGACCACTGCAAGGTGTTCTTGCTCGACTGGGCCGAACGGCAGAAAGACAAGCTGGCCCAGCATGATCTGGTCGCTACCGGCACCACGGGGTTGTTGTTGCAACAACGCCTCGACCTGCCCGTGGAGAGCATGATCAGTGGCCCCCTGGGTGGCGATCAACAGCTCGGTGCGCAAATCGCCGAGCAGCGGGTCGACATGCTGGTGTTCTTCTGGGACCCGTTCGAGCCACAACCCCACGACCCGGATATCAAGGCATTACTGCGGGTCGCAGCCGTGTGGAACATCCCGGTGGCGTGCAACGAATGCAGCGCCGATTACCTGCTCAGCAGCCCGTTGATGGACCAGGCGCATCCCCATCGCATTCCCGATTACGCGAGCTATTTGCAGGGTCGCGCGTAAAGCTTCTGTTTGGTGCCGGTCTGATGCTGCTGACGCTCGATCACGGCTGGCCGATCTACCTGGCGATTGCCGGGATGGGGCTGGGCATTCTGTGGATCTGGTCACGACCGGAATCGCTGCCGCAACCCGCCTGAATTCACCCCGCGCTTTTTCCTCTTTTTACCCCCATTTTCGGCACATTTTTCTGCGCAAACGTTCAACCACTACCGTTCGTCGGCAGCCCATTCATGTAACCTGGCCTTCACGCCGATGTGCATTGATCGGCGCTAAATGGATTTAGCGAGTGAGCCGCAACGGCTCACAGCCAACACTTCATCCATTCGCGAGTTCGCCCTATGTTCGACTCACTGTCCATCCGCCTGAAAATCGTCCTGCTGTCCGGTCTGTGCCTGCTGGGGGTGGTCGCCCTGATAGTTAGCATGAACATCTACCAGACCAATCAGAACGATGATCTGGTCAGCGATTCCAGCAGCAGAATGCTCACTACCAGTGTGCAGGACCTGCTCCAGGCCAAGGCCGCCGAGCAGGCGGTGCGGGTGCAGAAGACCTTCGGTGAAACCCTGACGGTGGTGACCGCCCTGGCGGATCAGATCAAGGACATGCGCGCCATGGCCGCCAAGCGCTCCCTTGAGCCCGGCGCCTTGCGTGAAGAGTTGAACCAGAGCCTGAAAACCGCCTTCGAACGCAACGGCAAGGTGCTGGGCATCTGGCTGGCCTTCGAACCCAACGGCCTGGACGGCAAGGACAGCGAGTTCGTCAACGACGCCGCCCGCCAATCCAACGAGGCCGGTCGCTTCGCTACCTATTTCAGCCGTGCCGGGGGTGAGTCGCTGAACACGATCATGGTCGAAGAGGACATGACCAAAACCACCCTGAACCTCAGCGGCACGCCGTACAACGTCTGGTACACCTGCCCTCGGGACAGCAATCGCACCTGCCTGCTCGACCCCTACGCCGATACCGTCGGCGGCAAGGAAGTGTTGATGACCACCATTTCCGTCCCGCTGCTGGTGGATGGCAAGTCCATCGGCGTGGTCGGTATCGACATCGCCCTCGACGCCCTGCAAGCGGCGGCGGTCGACTCTCAGCGCGACCTGTTCAACAGTGCCGGGCACATGCTCATCGTTTCCGGCACTGGCGTGCTGGCCGCCTACAGTGTCGATGCCGGTAAAGTCGGCAAGAGCATCGGCGACACCCTGGGTGCCGACGGCAAGGACATCCTGCAACTGCTTGGCAGCGGTGCACCGAAGATTCTCCAGCAAGGCGACCTGATCCGTGCGGTGTACCCGGTCAGCCCGATTGCCGATGCCAAGGCCTGGGCCGTGGTGATCGACCTGCCCAAACAAGTGCTGCTGGCCGACTCGGTAAAGCTGCAAGCAGTACTCGACGATGCCCAGCAAAGCGGCACGATCAAGGCCTTGTCGGTGGCGGTGATTGCCGGTGTGATCGGCCTGCTGCTGATGTGGCTCACCGCGTCCGGCGTGACCCGACCGATCAACAGCGTGGCGCAAATGCTCAAGGCGATTGCCAGTGGCGACGGTGACCTGACTCAGCGCCTGCACTACAGCAAGCAGGACGAACTGGGCGAACTGGTGAGCTGGTTCAACCGTTTCCTCGACAAGCTGCAACCGACCATCGCGCAGATCAAGCAAAGCATCACCGATGCTCGTGGCACGGCCGACCAGTCTTCGGAAATCGCCCGCCAGACCAGTGAAGGCATGCAGGTGCAGTTCCGCGAAATCGACCAGGTCGCCACCGCGTCCAACGAGATGAGCGCCACGGCTCACGATGTCGCCAACAGCGCCTCGAACGCGGCCAACGCCGCCAAGGGTGCCGACCAGTCGGCCCGCGATGGCATGTCAATCATCGAGCGCAGTACCCGCGACATCAATCAACTGGCCGACGAAGTCAGCAAGGCCGTGAACGAAGTCGAAGCCTTGGCGGTGAACAGCGAACAGATCGGCTCGGTGCTGGAAGTGATCCGCAGCATCGCCGAGCAAACCAACCTGCTGGCCCTCAACGCGGCGATTGAAGCGGCCCGTGCCGGCGAAAGCGGTCGCGGCTTTGCGGTGGTCGCCGATGAAGTGCGCAACCTGGCCAAACGCACCCAGGATTCGGTGGAGGAAATTCGCCTGGTGATCGAACGCATCCAGTCCGGTACCCGCGGTGTGGTCGCCACCATGCACTCGAGCCAGACCCAGGCCCACAGCAACGCCGGGCAGATTCAGCAGGCGGTCCAGGCCCTGAGCAAAATCAGCGACGCGGTCACCGTGATCAGCGACATGAACCTGCAAATCGCCAGCGCCGCCGAGCAGCAAAGCGCCGTCGCCGAAGAGGTCAACCGCAATGTCTCGGCGATCCGCACCGTCACCGAAACCCTGACCGGCCAGGCCACCGAGTCGGCGCAGATCAGCAGCCAGCTCAACTCGCTGACCACACACCAGATGAAATTGATGGATCAGTTCCGGGTGTAAGCAGCACCACCGATAAATGTGGGAGCGGGCTTGCTCGCGAAAGCGTTGTGTCTGACAACAATGATGTCGACTGACACTCCGTCTTCGCGAGCAAGCCCGCTCCCACAGGTTTCACCTGGCTTGTCACCTGATTTGATCTAAGATCTGGCTCTCGCTCCGGAGGGCCTTCGATGACTGGTTTACTCACGTCCATTCAAGCCGCGCTCGGCTTGCCCAACACCCCGATCTCGTTCACCGCCACGGGCGCCCTGCCCTCGGCATTTGCCGTCACCGAACTGGCCTGCGCGAGCATCGCCGCCGCCGGCCAGGCCGCCAGCGAACTGCTGCACCAACAGACCGGACGCCGGCCCGAGCTTGAAGTTGATCGACGCCTCGCGTCCTTCTGGTTCGCGACCTCGATTCGCCCGATCGGCTGGAGCGTTCCGCCGCTGTGGGACCCGGTGGCCGGTGATTACGCCACCCGCGACGGCTGGATTCGCCTGCACACCAACGCGCCCCATCACCGCGCCGCTGCCGAACGCGTGCTCGGTGCCTGTGCCGAACGTACCGCGATGGCCGGCAAAGTGGCGCAATGGGCGAAAAGCGAGCTGGAACAGGCGGTAGTCGATGCCGGTGGTTGTGCCGCCGAAATGCGCACCTGGGACCAATGGCAGGTCCATCCTCAAGGCCAGGCGGTCAATACCGAACGCTTGATTCAACTCGCTAGCCACCCCGGCCAGGGCAGCAAACCGTGGACAGGTTCAGTGGCTCGACCACTGGCCGGCATCAAGGTGCTGGACTTGACCCGGGTACTGGCAGGGCCCATCGCCAGCCGCTTTCTGGCAGGCCTGGGCGCCGATGTCCTGCGCATCGATCCGCCGACCTGGAACGAGCCGGGGGTGGTGCCGGAAGTCACGTTGGGAAAACGCTGTGCGCGTCTTGATCTGAGCGACAAGTCCGACCGCGGCGTATTCGAATCCCTGCTCAAGGACGCCGACATTCTGCTCCACGGCTATCGTGCCGATGCGCTGGAGCGACTTGGCTTGGGCACGAATCAACGCCGGCAACTGAACCCCGGCCTGATAGATGTTTGCCTCAACGCCTATGGCTGGAGTGGCCCCTGGCAAAATCGCCGGGGCTTCGACAGCCTGGTACAGATGAGTAGTGGCATTGCCGAAGCGGGCATGCGCTGGAAGTCGGCGGACAAGCCGACGCCGTTGCCGGTGCAGGCACTCGATCACGCCACCGGGTATTTGATGGCGGCCAGTGCGATCAGGTTGTTGGCGCAACGATTGAGCGACGGCACAGGTGGCTCGGCGCGATTGTCGTTGGCGCGCACCGCGAAGTTGTTGATCGAGCAGGGGCCTGGCACGGATGAGTCGTTGCGCGCGGAAGATGTGCGGGATCAGGGGTTAAACGTGGAGCGGACACCCTGGGGACCGGCGCATCGGTTGCACGCCCCATTGAAGGTGACTGGGACGCTGTTGCAGTGGACGCTTCCGGCAACGGAACTGGGTTCACATCCCGCGCAGTGGTGGTGATCGTCAGATCGCCATCGCGGGCAAGCCCGCTCCCACAGTTGATCGCGGTCGTCCTGTAGAACTCGGTCACCTGTGGGAGCGAGCTTGCTCGCGATGACGCCAGAAGAGGCAACAAAAAACCCGGATCAACTCAGTCCACCCGACTCAACGAAGTCCAAAGAAGCTGCGCCGCATACCCTCGATAAGGCCGCCACGCTTCCGCCCGCGCCAACAGCTGCTTCGCCGTCACCGGCCCACCCTCCAGTGCCGCCAACGCATTGACCAGCCCCACATCGCCATTGGGAAATCCATCCATCTCCCGCAACTGGCGCAACGCAATGTACTGCGCCGTCCAGTCACCAATCCCGTGCAACGCCAGCAACCGCGCTACGCCCCCCTCCCGGCCGGGCTCAAACAATCGCGGATCATCGAGCAATGCCTGAGCCACACCCGACAAGGTCCGCCCCCGGCTTTTCGGCATGCCCAACGCAGCCAGATCGGCCTGCGCCAACACCTGCGCCGTGGGGAACACATGACTCAAACCCGCTAATGGCTTACCCAGTGGCACGCCATATTGCGCCACCAGTTTCCCCGCCAGGCGAATCGCCGCGACCACCGTAATCTGCTGCCCCAGCACCGCGCGGATCGCCAGTTCCAGCCCGTCCCACGCCCCCGGCACACGCAGCCCGGGACGCTCGGCAATCAACCGGGCCATCAGCGGATCACCCGCTAAATGCCGATGGATGGTGGCGAGGTCGGCATCGAGATCGAACATCCACCGCACGCTTGCGACGATGTCGGGCACGGCGCTCGGGTCGGGAAAGTCCAGCGTCAGCTCAAGGGCGTCAGACGTGGTAGGCCGGATAGAAAAGCTGCCGTGCATCCCCTTCAGATCGATGCTGCGCGAGTAGACGCCGTCGGCAACCGTTTCCAGTCCTGCAATCGCCCGTGCCGACAAAAATCCCAGCATGGCCGGCCAGTCATAGGGTGGCTGATACGCCAGCAGCAGCTTCACAGACTCAGCAACCCGCTATACAACCCATAAGCCGCCAGCCCGGCGCCGCCGATGACCGCAGTGAAAACGCCTTTCTCGAGCGTCGTGAACAATGGCATGCCCTGTTCATGGCGGGCCTTGGCAAACAGGATCACACCCGGCGCATACAGCAACGCCGACAGCAGCAAATACTTCAGGCCGCCGGCGTACAGCAACCACACCGCGTAACTCAAGGCGATGACGCCAACCAGCAAATCCTTGCTCCGCTCGGCGCTTGCCTGCTGGTAGGTTTCCCCGCGCACGCACAACAACACCGCATAGGCCGCCGACCACAGGTACGGCACCAGAATCATCGATGACGCCAGATAAATCAGACTGGTGTAGGTGCCGGCGGAAAATAGCGTGATCAGCAGGAACAACTGGATCATCGAGTTGGTCAGCCACATGGCATTGACCGGCACACGGTTGGCGTTTTCCCTGGTCAGGAATGCCGGCATGGTCTTGTCTTTCGCCGTGGCGAACAGGATTTCGGCGCACAACAGTGCCCAGGACAGCAACGCCCCCAACAGCGAGATCGCCAGGCCGACGCTGATCAGCACTGCCCCCCAGTGGCCGACGATATGCTCAAGCACCGCCGCCAACGAAGGGTTCTGCAGTTTCGCCAGTTCCGGCTGGGTCATGATCCCCAGCGACAGCACGTTCACCAGCACCAACAGTGCCAATACCCCAATGAACCCGATCACCGTCGCCCGGCCCACGTCGGAACGTTTCTCCGCCCGGGCCGAATAGACACTGGCCCCTTCGATGCCGATGAACACGAACACGGTGACCAGCATCATGTGCCGAACCTGATCCATCACACTGCCGAATTCCGGGTTGTTACGCCCCCAGATATCGAGGGTAAAGATGTCCGCCTTGAACGCCACGGCGGCAATCACGATGAACATGATCAACGGCACGATCTTGGCCACGGTGGTCACCTGGTTGATGAACGCCGCCTCCTTGATCCCGCGCATCACCACAAAATGCACGGTCCAGAGCAACACCGAAGCGCAGGCGATGGCGATCGGCGTGTTGCCTTCGCCAAAGACCGGAACGAAATAACCCAGGGTGCTGAACAGCAGCACGAAGTAGCCGACGTTGCCCAACCAGGCGCTGATCCAGTACCCCCAGGCGGACGAGAAGCCCATGTAGTCGCCGAACCCGGCCTTGGCATAGGCATACACCCCGGACTCCAACTCCGGCTTGCGATTGGCCAGGGTCTGGAACACGAACGCCAGGGTCAGCATGCCGACGGCGGTGATCGCCCAACCGATCAGGATCGCCCCGGCATCGGCCCTGGCCGCCATGTTTTGCGGCAGGGAAAAGATCCCGCCACCGATCATCGAACCCACCACCAGGGCGATCAATGCGCTCAGGCGAAGCTTGCTCGGTGATTGCGACATCGTTGCATCTCCATTTTTTTCGGGGGGGCGACAACTGCCGCGAGATCGTCACATATCGGGCGTCAACTAAACTGTTGAAGCGTAATAACGTTTATTGGATAACGCCAACCCATGTCTTTTTACTTGCACAAAATGGCTATTAAAGGCGCCGATATAATCATTTGCTGTATACGCTTTTCCAATACATCAATTTTGTACAAAAAACCCGTGAGAAAGATTGGCGAATTCTGAAAAACCAACTAGCGTCATAATTCGAAACAGAATACAAAACAACTGAAATAATCCACTCAAAGGCTCTAAATCAGGCATTACAAGCAGCCGCCTTGAAATGATGGCACTCCGCCAACAAACTGGGAGCGCTCTCATTTAGTGATCCAAGTCAGCTGATTGGATAACCAACGGAATTAATCTGCTGGCCTCTCTTCTCCTGCATTGGAGTCATGCAATGTCTGAAGCTCCCGGAAAACTCAAACTCGGCGCACTGGTTGCATTAGTCGTCGGTTCGATGATTGGTGGCGGGATCTTTTCCTTGCCGCAAAACATGGCCGCCAGTGCCGATGTCGGCGCCATTCTGATCGGTTGGGCAATCACCGCCGTCGGCATGCTCACCCTGGCGTTCGTGTTCCAGACCCTGGCCAATCGCAAACCCGACCTGGACGGCGGGGTCTACGCCTACGCAAAGGCCGGTTTCGGCGACTACATGGGCTTCTCGTCCGCCTGGGGATACTGGATCAGTGCCTGGCTGGGCAACGTCGGTTACTTCGTCTTGCTGTTCAGCACGCTCGGCTACTTCTTTCCGCTATTCGGGGAGGGGAATACCCCTGCTGCCGTGATCGGTGCCTCGGTGCTGCTCTGGGCCGTGCATTTCCTCGTACTGCGAGGCATCAAGGAAGCCGCGTTCATCAACCTGGTGACCACCGTCGCCAAGATCGTGCCGCTGGTGCTGTTCATGTTGATCGCGTTGTTCGCCTTCAAACTGGACATCTTCACCGCTGACATCTGGGGCCTCAAGAATCCGGACCTGGGCAGCGTGATGGACCAGGTGCGCAAGATGATGCTGGTCACCGTGTGGGTGTTCATCGGCATCGAAGGCGCGAGCATCTTTTCGGCCCGGGCGGAAAAGCGCAGCGACGTGGGTAAAGCCACCGTGATCGGCTTTATCACCGTGCTGCTGTTCCTGGTGCTGGTGAACGTGCTGTCGCTGGGGATCATGACCCAGCCGGAACTGGCCAAATTGCAGAACCCGTCGATGGCGGCGGTGCTGGAGCATGTGGTCGGCCACTGGGGCGCAGTACTGATCAGCGTCGGCCTGATCATCTCGCTGCTGGGGGCTTTGCTGTCGTGGGTGCTGCTGTGTGCGGAGATCATGTTCGCCGCTGCCAAGGACCACACCATGCCGGCGTTCCTGCGCAAGGAGAACGCCAACCATGTACCGGTCAATGCCCTGTGGCTGACCAACGCCATGGTGCAGATCTTCCTGGTCATCACCTTGTTCTCGGCCAGCACTTACCTGTCGCTGATCTACCTCGCCACCTCGATGATCCTGGTGCCGTACCTGTGGTCGGCGGCCTACGCACTGCTGTTGGCCGTGCGGGGCGAAACCTACGAGGGCGCGTCGGGCGGTCGGCAGAAAGATCTCATCATCGGCGCCGTGGCCCTGGTCTACGCGATCTGGCTGCTGTACGCCGGCGGCACCAAATACCTGCTGCTGTCCGCCCTGCTCTACGCCCCCGGCGTGATCCTGTTCGCCAAGGCCAAGCTGGAAATTGACAAACCGGTTTTCACCAACGTCGAGAAGCTGATTTTCGCTGCGGTGGTCGTCGGCGCCGTGGTGGCGGCCTACGGTCTCTACGACGGCTTCCTGACCCTGTAATGCAATTGTTTTGTCATCTGGAGGATCACTGTAATGACCACGGAAAAAGTTAAGTACGGCGTCCATTCCGAAGCCGGCAAACTGCGCAAAGTCATGGTTTGCTCCCCAGGACTTGCCCATCAGCGGCTGACCCCGAACAACTGCGATGAACTGCTGTTCGACGATGTGCTGTGGGTGGCCCAGGCCAAGCGCGACCACTTCGACTTCGTCACCAAGATGCGCGAACGTAACGTCGACGTGCTGGAAATGCACAACCTGCTGACCGACATCGTCGCCATTCCCGAAGCCCTGGACTGGATTCTGGAACGCAAGATCACCGCCAACTCGGTGGGCCTGGGCCTGATCAACGAAACCGCGTCGTGGCTGCGCAGCCTGGAGCCACGTCACATCGCCGAATTCCTGATCGGCGGCGTATCGGGCGACGACTTGCCGACCAGTTTCGGCGGCAAGGCCATCGAGATGTTCCGCGACTTCCTCGGCCACTCCAGCTTCATCCTGCCGCCGCTGCCCAACACCCAGTTCACCCGCGATACCACCTGCTGGATCTACGGTGGCGTTACCCTCAACCCGATGTACTGGCCGGCGCGCCGTCAGGAAACCCTGCTGGCCACCGCCATCTACAAATTCCACCCCGAGTTCACCAACGCCGACTTCCAGATCTGGTACGGCGACCCGGACAAGGAGCATGGCAACTCCACCCTTGAGGGCGGTGATGTGATGCCGATCGGCAACGGCGTGGTGTTGATCGGCATGGGCGAGCGCTCCTCGCGCCAGGCCATTGCCCAACTGGCGGTGAACCTGTTCAAGAACAAGGCCGCCGAGAAAGTGATAGTCGCCGGCCTGCCGAAATCCCGCGCGGCGATGCACCTGGACACCGTGTTCAGCTTCTGCGATCGCGACCTCGTCACGATCTTCCCGGAAGTGGTGAACCAGATTGTCGCCTTCACCCTGCGTCCCGATGAAAGCAAGGCCGGCGGCATCGACATCCGACGCGAAGACACCAACTTCCTCGACACCGTCGCCCAGGCACTCAACCTCAAAGCGTTGCGCGTGGTAGAAACCGGCGGCAACAGCTTCGCCGCCGAACGCGAGCAATGGGACGACGGCAACAACGTGGTGGCCGTGGAGCCGGGCGTGGTCATCGGCTACGACCGCAATACCTACACCAATACCCTGCTGCGCAAGGCCGGGGTGGAGGTCATCACCATCAGCGCCGGCGAACTCGGCCGGGGACGGGGCGGCGGCCATTGCATGACCTGCCCGATCATCCGCGATCCGATCGACTACTAACCTATTACCTTGGCCCGCACTTACCGAGTTCGGGCCAAGGGGATAACCGACACCTTAGGAGATCCAAAATGGCGTTCAACATCCATAACCGCAATCTGCTGAGCCTGGAACACCACACCCCTCGCGAATTGCGCTACCTGCTCGACCTGTCCCGCGACCTCAAGCGTGCCAAGTACACCGGCACCGAACAGCAGCATCTCAAGGGCAACAACATCGCGCTGATCTTCGAAAAAACCTCGACCCGCACCCGTTGTGCGTTCGAAGTTGCAGCCTATGACCAGGGCGCCAACGTCACCTACATCGACCCGAACTCCTCGCAGATCGGCCACAAGGAAAGCATGAAGGACACCGCCCGCGTGCTCGGGCGCATGTACGACGCCATCGAGTACCGTGGCTTCAAGCAGGAAATCGTCGAGGAGCTGGCCAAGTTCGCTGGCGTACCCGTGTTCAACGGCCTGACCGACGAATATCACCCGACACAAATGATCGCCGACGTGCTGACCATGCGTGAACACGCCGACAAACCGATCCACGAAATCAGCTACGCCTACCTCGGCGACGCGCGCAACAACATGGGTAACTCGCTGTTGCTGATCGGCGCCAAGCTCGGCATGGACGTGCGCATCTGCGCGCCAAAAGCCCTGTGGCCGGCGGACGACCTGGTCGCCCGCTGCAAACAGTACGGTGAAGAAAGCGGCGCACGCATCACCCTCACCGAAGACCCGAAAGCGGCGGTCAAGGGCGTCGACTTCATCCACACCGATGTCTGGGTGTCGATGGGCGAACCGGTTGAAGCCTGGGCCGAACGCATCCAGCAACTGCTGCCGTATCAGGTCAACGCCGAACTGATGAAAGCCACCGGCAACCCGCGCACCAAGTTCATGCACTGCCTGCCGGCATTCCACAACTGTGATACCAAAGTCGGCAAGCAGATTGCCGAGCAGTACCCGCACCTGAGCAACGGCATCGAAGTGACCGATGACGTGTTCGAGTCGCCGGCCTGCATCGCCTTCGAGCAAGCGGAAAACCGCATGCACACCATCAAGGCGATTCTGGTGTCGACGCTGGCTGACCTTTAACGGCTGACTCGGCTCCCACTGACGGAACACGCCCCTCTGTGGGAGCGGGCTTGCTCGCGAAAGCGGTGTATCAGACAACAATGATGTCGACTGACACGCCGTATTCGCGAGCAAGCCCGCTCCCACACTGGTCCGGGTTCCACAGAAAAGACCGCGTTGCTTGCAACCTCTTTGCTTAGAAGGACTGACACCATGCGTATCGTCGTTGCTCTGGGCGGTAATGCCCTGCTCCGCCGCGGCGAACCGATGACCGCTGACAACCAGCGCGCCAACATCCGGATCGCCACCGAACAGATCGCCAAGATCCATCCCGGCAACCAACTGGTCATCGCCCACGGCAATGGCCCCCAGGTCGGCCTGCTGTCATTGCAGGCAGCGGCCTACACCTCGGTTTCGCCCTACCCGCTGGACGTGCTCGGCGCCGAAACCGAAGGCATGATCGGCTATATCATCGAACAGGAACTGGGCAACCTGCTGGACTTCGAAGTGCCCTTCGCGACCCTGCTGACCCAGGTCGAAGTCGATGCCAATGACCCGGCCTTCAAGAACCCGACCAAGCCCATCGGCCCGGTCTACAGCAAGGCCGAGGCGGAACAACTCGCCGCCGAAAAAGGCTGGGCCATTGCCCCGGACGGCGACAAGTACCGCCGCGTGGTCGCCAGCCCGAAACCCAAGCGCATCTTCGAAATCCGTCCGATCAAATGGCTGCTGGAAAAAAGCAGCATCGTGATCTGCGCCGGCGGCGGCGGCATTCCGACCATGTATACCTCGCCCGGCAAACTCGAGGGCGTCGAAGCGGTCATCGACAAGGACCTGTGCTCGGCGCTGCTGGCCGAACAGCTTGAAGCCGATCTGCTGGTGATCGCCACCGACGTCAACGCCGCTTTCATCGACTTTGGCAAACCCTCGCAGAAAGCCATCGCCCAGGCGCACCCCGACGAAATGGAAAAACTCGGCTTCGCCGCCGGCTCCATGGGACCGAAGGTGCAGGCAGCCTGCGAATTCGCGCGCCATACTGGAAAAGTGGCGGTGATCGGCTCGCTCGCGGACATCGAAGCGATCGTCCAGGGCAAGGCCGGTACGCGCATCAGTACGGCGACCGCCGGCATTACTTACTTGTAGAGAGAGGCGTTTATGGCAACGTTTGATCCAGGTCACTTGCACATCGAGCGCCATGCGCTGAACAAGGATGATGTGAGCTACAACATTCACCTAGACTATGAAGTCAGCAAGAACCCCAAAGGGGAAAAAGGCATTCAGTTCACCATGCATGGCAGCATTCAGGGCAAGGACCTGAAGGAGCCCTTCTTCCTGCCCAAGGAGGAAGCCTACAACTTCGCCAGCAATGTGACGAAAATCGCCGAGAAATATGGCATTCCCAAAGAAAAAATCGCCATTGGTTCGTCACACGAACATTACGACCTGATGTTCGAAGACATCCGCACGCAACTGAATATGAAATCCGGCGACCCGATAGATCTCGAGAAATTCGAGTAGCCCACATTCCCTGTGGGAGCGAGCCTGCTCGCGAAAGCGGTGTATCAGTCACTATCAATGGTGCCTGACACGACGCCTTCGCGAGCAGGCTCGCTCCCACAGGGGGGATCCTCGCTCTATTGAAGTCCGCGCAGGATTTCACCATTAGCCCGCCCCAAGGCATACTTGCCACCCTCCGCACTGCAGAACCCGAAACCGCCCCATGCGTATCCACGTCAGCTTCATCGACCGCGTCGGTATTACCCAGGAAGTCCTGGCCCTGCTTGGCGGGCGCAATCTGAATCTGGATGCGGTGGAAATGGTCCCGCCCAATGTTTATATCGACGCCCCGACCCTGAGCCCGCAAGTCCTTGAGGAACTGCGCGATGCCCTGTTCAGCGTGCGTGGCGTGCAAGCGGTGACGGTGGTCGATATCCTGCCCGGCCAGCGTCGGCACTTGCAGCTCGACGCGTTGCTGGCCGCCATGACCGACCCGGTGCTGGCACTGGACAGCGACGGCAAGGTGCTGCTGGCCAACCCGGCGTTGATCGCCCTGTACGGCCGCGAACCGAATGGTGAAAGTGTGGCCGAGCTGTTTGCCGACCCGGCCTTGCTCGACGCCCTGCTCGAACACGGCTTTCGCCTGCCCCTGCGGGAAATCATCGTCAATGGCCAGACCTTCCTGCTCGACGCCACACCGATCACTGACGCCGGCGCCCTGCTGACCCTGTACCAGCCGAACCGCATCGGCGAACGTCTTTCCGCACTGCACCATGACCACGCCGAAGGTTTCGATGCACTGCTCGGTGAGTCCCCGGTGATCCGCACCCTCAAGGCACGCGCGCAGAGGGTGGCGGCCCTCGATGCACCGCTGCTGATCCAGGGCGAAACCGGCACCGGCAAGGAACTGGTAGCCCGTGCCTGTCACGCCATCAGCGCCCGACACAGTTCACCCTTTCTGGCGTTGAACTGCGCGGCATTGCCAGAGAACCTCGCCGAAAGTGAACTGTTCGGCTACGCCCCCGGCGCTTTCACCGGCGCGCAACGCGGTGGCAAACCGGGGTTGATGGAACTGGCCAACCAGGGCACGGTGTTTCTCGATGAAATCGGCGAGATGTCGCCGTATTTGCAGGCCAAGCTGCTGCGTTTCCTCAACGACGGCAGTTTTCGCCGGGTCGGCGGCGACCGTGAGGTCAAGGTCAACGTACGGATCCTCAGCGCGACCCACCGCGACCTGGAAAAAATGGTCAGCGAAGGCCTGTTCCGCGAAGACCTGTTCTATCGCCTCAACGTCCTCAACGTCGAAGTCCCGCCCCTGCGCGAGCGCGGCCAGGACATTCTGCTGCTGGCCCGCTACTTCATGCAGCAGGCCTGTGCACAGATCCAGCGACCGATCTGTCGCCTGGCGCCGGGCACTTACCCGGCGCTGCTGGGCAACCGCTGGCCGGGTAACGTGCGGCAATTGCAGAACGTGATCTTCCGTGCCGCGGCGATTTGCGAAAGCAGCCTGGTGGACATTGGCGACCTCGACATCGCCGGCACCTCGGTGGCGCGCCAGAGCGACCATGACGTCGACAGCCTGGAACAGGCCATGGACGAGTTCGAGAAAACCCTGCTGGAAAAACTCTACGTCAGCTATCCCTCGACCCGGCAACTGGCGACCCGCCTGCAAACCTCCCACACCGCGATTGCCCATCGGCTGCGCAAGTACGGCATTCCAGGCAAGGCCTGAGGCACTGCCGGAACATGTTACTCACCAGCAGCACCGAACCACTGTGGGAGCGAGCTTGCTCGCGATTGCGGAGTCACATTCAACAAAAATGTCGACTGACACGCCCTCATCGCGAGCAAGCTCGCTCCCACAGTTTTTTGTGTTCGACATGAAATCGCGCCAAAAACGACCTCCACCTGTACTGAAAGCGCTACAGCGGAACGATATCGCTACACCCCTCTCCGGTCACGGCTGTGCAAGGCTTTGATCCACCTCGGCTTTTATCATTGACATATGCCGTATCGATTTCGCTACAGCGAATGAATTTCAGCCTTTGTCGAAATCTCCTAAATCATTGATCAATAACAATAAAAACAACGTTGGCCGCGTTCTTGCTATGTAGTTCTCCATCACCAGGGCATCGCCCAAGCATTCAATCGCGTCCACCAGACGAGTCTGGCCCCTTAGGAGTTTCCATGAGCGAGTTGCGTTTTACTGAAGATCACGAATGGCTGCGCACCGAAGCTGACGGCAGCGTCACGGTCGGCATCACCGCTTTCGCACAGAACGCCCTGGGCGACGTGGTTTTCGTTCAACTGCCTGAGCTGCAGTCCTACGACAAAGGCGCCGAAGCCGCCACCGTGGAATCGGTAAAGGCTGCCAGCGGCGTGTACATGCCGCTGGACGGCGAAGTGCTGGAAGTGAACCCGGCGCTGGACAGCAGCCCTGAGCTGGTCAACGAAGATCCGCTGGGCGAAGGCTGGTTCTTCCGTTTCAAACCTGCCGATGCCTGCGCTGTCGGCCAACTGCTCGACCAGGACGCCTACGACCGCCTGATCAAAGCCCAAGCCGAAGCCTGAGGAGCACTGACATGACCCAGATCAATCTGACCACCGCCAATGAATTCATCGCCCGTCACATCGGCCCGCGCGCCGGTGACGAGCAAGCCATGCTCAACAGCCTCGGCTTCGACTCCCTGGAAGCCCTGAGCGCCAGCGTGATTCCCGAGAGCATCAAGGGCACCAGCGTCCTCGGCCTGGAAGACGGCCTGAGCGAAGCCGATGCCCTGGCCTTGATCAAGTCCATCGCGAGCAAAAACCAGCTGTTCAAGACCTTCATCGGCCAGGGTTACTACGGCACCCACACGCCGTCGCCGATCCTGCGCAACCTGCTGGAAAACCCGGCCTGGTACACCGCCTACACCCCGTACCAGCCAGAAATCTCCCAGGGCCGTCTCGAAGCGCTGCTGAACTTCCAGACCCTGATCAGCGACCTCACCGGCCTGCCGATCGCCAACGCCTCGCTGCTCGACGAAGCCACCGCCGCTGCCGAAGCCATGACCTTCTGCAAACGCCTGAGCAAGAACAAAGGCAGCCATCAGTTCTTCGCCTCCGTGCATTGCCACCCGCAGACCCTCGACGTACTGCGCACCCGTGCCGAGCCTCTGGGCATCGACGTGGTGGTTGGCGACGAGCGTGAACTGACCGACGTGACGCCGTTCTTTGGCGCCCTGCTGCAATACCCAGCAAGCAACGGTGACGTGTTCGATTACCGCGAGCTGACCGAACGCTTCCACGCCGCCAACGCCCTGGTCGCCGTGGCGGCCGACCTGCTGGCCCTGACCGTGCTGACCGCACCGGGCGAATTCGGTGCCGACGTGGCCATCGGCAGCGCACAGCGTTTCGGTGTGCCGCTGGGCTTCGGTGGTCCGCACGCGGCGTACTTCTCCACCAAGGATGCTTTCAAGCGTGACATGCCGGGCCGCCTGGTCGGTGTTTCCGTAGACCGTTTCGGCAACCCGGCCCTGCGCCTGGCCATGCAGACCCGCGAGCAACACATCCGTCGCGAGAAAGCCACGTCGAACATCTGCACCGCGCAAGTGCTGCTGGCCAACATCGCCAGCATGTACGCCGTGTACCACGGTCCGAAAGGCCTGACGCAGATCGCCAATCGCGTGCACCACCTGACTGCGATCCTGGCCAAAGGCTTGAGCGCATTGGGTCTGAACGTCGAGCAAGCGAACTTCTTCGACACCCTGACCGTGAAGACCGGCGCTCAAACCGCCGCCCTGCACGACAAGGCGCACGCCCAGCGCATCAACCTGCGCGTGGTCGATGGTGAGCGCCTGGGCCTGTCCCTGGACGAAACCACCACTCAGGCCGACGTTGAAACCCTGTGGAGCCTGCTGTCCGACGGCAAGGCCCTGCCGGACTTCGCCGCCCTCGCCGCCTCGGTGCAGAGCGCCATCCCGGCCGCGCTGGTACGTCAGTCGCCGATTCTCAGCCACCCGGTGTTCAACCGCTATCACTCGGAAACCGAGCTGATGCGCTACCTGCGCAAACTGGCGGACAAGGACCTGGCGCTGGATCGCACCATGATCCCGCTGGGTTCGTGCACCATGAAACTCAACGCCGCCAGCGAAATGATCCCGGTGACCTGGGCCGAGTTTGGTGCTCTGCACCCGTTCGCCCCGGCCGAGCAAAGCGCCGGCTATCAGCAATTGACCGACGAACTGGAAGCCATGCTGTGCGCAGCGACCGGCTACGATTCGGTTTCGCTGCAACCGAACGCCGGTTCCCAGGGTGAATACGCAGGTCTCTTGGCGATCCGTGCCTACCACCAGAGCCGTGGCGAAGACCGCCGCGACATCTGCCTGATCCCGTCGTCGGCCCACGGCACCAACCCGGCCACCGCTCAGATGGCCGGCATGCGTGTGGTCGTGACCGCGTGCGATGCCCGTGGCAACGTCGACATCGAAGACCTGCGCGCCAAGGCCATCGAGCACCGCGAACACCTCGCCGCGTTGATGATCACCTACCCGTCGACCCACGGCGTGTTCGAAGAAGGCATCCGCGAAATCTGCGGCATCGTTCATGACAACGGTGGCCAGGTGTACATCGACGGCGCCAACATGAACGCCATGGTCGGCCTCTGCGCGCCAGGCAAGTTCGGTGGCGACGTGTCGCACCTGAACCTGCACAAGACCTTCTGCATCCCGCACGGTGGTGGCGGCCCGGGCGTTGGCCCGATCGGTGTGAAATCGCACCTGGCGCCGTTCCTGCCGGGCCACGCGCAAATGGAGCGCAAGGAAGGCGCCGTTTGTGCGGCACCGTTCGGCAGCGCGAGCATTCTGCCGATCACCTGGATGTACATTCGCATGATGGGTGGCGCGGGCCTCAAGCGTGCTTCGCAGCTGGCGATCCTCAATGCCAACTACATCTCCCGTCGCCTCGAAGAGCACTATCCAGTGCTGTACACCGGCAGCAACGGCCTGGTGGCGCACGAATGCATCCTCGACCTGCGTCCATTGAAAGACAGCAGCGGCATCAGCGTCGATGACGTCGCCAAGCGCCTGATCGACTTCGGTTTCCATGCGCCGACCATGTCGTTCCCGGTAGCCGGCACGCTGATGATCGAGCCGACCGAAAGCGAATCCAAGGAAGAACTGGACCGCTTCTGCGACGCCATGATCCGCATCCGCGAAGAAATCCGCGCGGTGGAAAACGGCACCCTGGACAAGGACGACAACCCGCTGAAAAACGCTCCTCATACCGCCAAGGAACTGGTGGGCGAGTGGTCGCACCCGTACAGCCGCGAGCAAGCGGTTTACCCGGTTGCGTCGCTGATCGAAGGCAAGTACTGGCCGCCGGTCGGTCGCGTCGACAATGTGTTCGGCGACCGCAACCTGGTCTGCGCCTGCCCGTCGATCGAAAGCTACGCTTAAAGCAATCAGGGGGCGGTTGATCCCGCCCCCGATTTCCAGAACACCCCACAACCCTGTGGGAGCGAGCTTGCTCGCGATGACGGACTGACAGCCACCATCAATGTCGACTGAACGACCGCTATCGCGAGCAAGCTCGCTCCCACAGGGATCTGTGCCAAGTCTTATGTTCCGTGAATTCCTATAACAAGAAACCGGAGAACCACCATGTCGTTAAGCGTGTTCGACCTGTTCAAGATTGGCATCGGCCCCTCCAGCTCCCACACCGTCGGCCCGATGCGCGCCGCTGTGCGCTTCGTCGAAGGCCTGCGCCGTGAAGGGCTGCTGACGGCCACCACCTGCGTCAAGGTCGAGCTGTACGGCTCGCTCGGCGCCACCGGCAAAGGCCACGGCAGTGACAAGGCTGTGCTGCTGGGCCTGGAAGGCGAACACCCGGACACCGTGGATACCGAAACCGTCGCTGCGCGCCTGCAAGAGATCCGCAGCAACGCACGCTTGAACCTGCTCGGCGAACACAGCATCGCGTTCAACGAGAAAGAACACCTGGCGATGATTCGCAAACCGTTGCCCTACCACCCCAACGGCATGATTTTTCGCGCCTTCGATGCGGCGGGTTTGCAGATCCGCAGCCGCGAGTACTACTCGGTGGGTGGCGGGTTTGTCGTTGATGAGGACGCCGCTGGCGCCGACCGCATCGTCGAAGACGCCACGCCCCTGACCTTCCCCTTCAAAAGCGCCAAGGACTTGCTCGCTCATTGCGCCAAATACGGCCTGTCGATCAGCCAGGTGATGCTGACCAACGAAAGCGCCTGGCGCCCGGAAGCGGAAACCCGCGCCGGCCTGCTGAAGATCTGGCAGGTCATGCAGGACTGCGTCGCCGCCGGTTGCCGTAATGAAGGCATCCTGCCCGGTGGCTTGAAGGTCAAGCGCCGGGCGGCAGCGCTGCATCGGCAATTGTGCAGCAACCCTGAATCGTCCTTGCGCGATCCGCTGTCAGTGCTGGACTGGGTCAACCTGTACGCCCTGGCCGTCAACGAAGAAAACGCCAACGGCGGACGCGTGGTCACGGCGCCCACCAATGGTGCGGCCGGGATCATTCCGGCGGTGCTGCATTACTACATGCGTTTTATCCCCGGCGCGAATGACGACGGGGTGGTGCGCTTTCTGCTCACTGCCGCCGCCATCGGCATTCTGTACAAGGAAAACGCCTCGATTTCCGGCGCCGAAGTCGGCTGTCAGGGTGAAGTCGGCGTCGCCTGCTCGATGGCCGCCGGCGCCTTGTGCGAAGTACTCGGTGGCAGCGTGCAGCAAGTGGAAAACGCCGCGGAAATCGGCATGGAACACAACCTCGGGCTGACCTGCGACCCGATTGGCGGGCTGGTGCAGGTGCCTTGCATCGAGCGCAACGCCATGGGTTCGGTCAAGGCCATCAATGCCGTGCGCATGGCCATGCGCGGCGACGGGCAACACTTCGTCTCCCTCGACAAGGTCATCCGCACCATGCGCCAGACCGGCGCCGACATGAAAAGCAAATACAAGGAAACCGCCCGTGGCGGTTTGGCGGTCAACATTATCGAGTGCTGATGCGCGCTCATCTGCACCCTTCTTCAGGAGCTGAATATGTCCACCGAACAACTGTTGAAAACCCCGTTGCACGCACTGCACATCGAACTCGGCGCGCGCATGGTGCCGTTCGCCGGCTATGACATGCCGGTTCAATACCCGCTGGGCGTGATGAAAGAACACCAGCACACCCGCGACCAGGCCGGGCTGTTCGATGTCTCGCACATGGGCCAGATCCGCCTGACCGGCGCCGATGCCGCCAAGGCCCTGGAAACCCTGGTGCCGGTGGACATCATCGACCTGCCGGTGGGCATGCAGCGTTACGCGATGTTCACCAATGCGACGGGCGGCATCCTCGATGACCTGATGGTCGCCAACCTGGGCAACGACGAACTGTTCCTGGTGGTCAACGCCGCTTGCAAGGATCAGGACCTGGCCCACCTGCGCAAGCACATCGGTGAGCAGTGCACGATCGAGCCGTTGTTCGAGGAGCGCGCATTGCTCGCCCTGCAAGGTCCGGCAGCCGTGACGGTACTGGCGCGCCTGGCACCTGAAGTGGCCAAGATGACCTTCATGCAGTTCGCCCCCGTGAAGCTGCTGGGCGTGGACTGTTTTGTCAGCCGCTCGGGTTACACCGGCGAAGACGGTTTCGAAATTTCCGTCCCCGCCGCCAACGCCGAAGCCCTGGCTCGCGCCCTGCTGGCCGAACCGGAAGTGGCCGCCATCGGCCTTGGCGCCCGCGACTCCCTGCGCCTTGAGGCGGGCTTGTGCCTGTACGGGCATGACATGAACACCGAGACCAGCCCGATCGAAGCGAGCCTGCTGTGGGCGATCTCCAAGCCGCGTCGCGCCGATGGCGCTCGGGCCGGCGGCTTCCCTGGCGCCGAAACCGTGTTCGCCCAGCAACAGGCAGGTGTCAGCCGCAAACGCGTCGGCCTGTTACCGCAGGAACGCACACCGGTGCGCGAGGGTGCCGAGATCGTCAACGAAGCCGGCGACATCATCGGTAGCGTCTGCAGCGGCGGTTTCGGGCCGACCCTGGGTGGGCCGCTGGCCATGGGTTATGTCGACAGTGCCTATATCGCACTGGACACACCCGTCTGGGCGATTGTGCGTGGGAAAAAGGTGCCTTTGCTTGTAAGCAAAATGCCATTTGTTCCACAACGCTACTATCGCGGCTGATTGAATGTTCCTATAAGTAACGCGGTTGCGTTAACTGTGCACTAATGTGTAACGCAACCGCCATAAAATAGTGCATTGTTTGGCTCTAAGCTTCGATTATGAACTTTGCTTATAACGATCGAAAACATTTGAACAGCGCTAGCGTATAAGGCCCCACTAGTGGACTGACTTTGCCATCAACCTGAGGAAATACGGGGCCTTCACAGGGCTTGTTTTTTCTCCCGTAGTTGGCGTAGAGTTTGTTCACTGTGTTTGCATGGGTCGCTTGGAATCGTGACCTGGGCAGTAGCCTACAAGTTAGCTACATCCCGTTCGACGTCTTCTTACTCTCCTGCAACCAGCCCCAGTACTCTTTCATGAGAAGGAGACTGTCATTAATTTTTTGCGTCAAAGGAAATAAGAAATGTCCCAACGTCAGAGCGGTACCGTCAAGTGGTTTAACGACGAGAAAGGTTTTGGTTTTATCACTCCTGAAAGCGGTCCGGATCTGTTCGTGCATTTCCGCGCCATCCAGGGCAACGGCTTCAAGAGCCTGAAAGAAGGCCAGAAAGTGACTTTCATCGCCGTGCAGGGCCAGAAAGGCATGCAGGCTGACGAAGTACAAGCAGAAGCCTAATCTTCTGTAACGAAAAAGCCCCTGATGCTGACATCAGGGGCTTTTTTGTGCGCGTAAATCCGTAAAATGGCTTCTTTTTCCGCCGAGAGCCTGCCATGTCGAAACACCTGCTTACTCCCCAGGGCGACTTTCCTGCCGCTGGTCTGGGTCGTCGTCTGGCAGCCATGTTCTATGATTTCCTGCTGTGCACCGCCCTGCTGATCGTCACCAGCGGCCTCTACAAGATGATCCAGATGGCGATCATCGGCGAAGAAAGGATGCGCACCCTTACCGAAGCCGGCGCGCTGGACGGCGATCCCCTGCTCTCCACAGTCCTGCTGTTCGTACTGTTCGGCTTCTTCGCCAAATTCTGGACCTGGTCGGGTCAGACCCTGGGCATGCAGGTCTGGTGCATTCGCGTACAGAACGCCGACGGCTCATCCATCAGCCTGTGGCAGGCGCTGTTGCGCTTTGTGGTGTCGATCGCTTCCTTGCTGTGTGTTGGCCTTGGGTTCTTCTGGTCGCTGTTCGACAAACAGCAACGCAGCTGGCATGACATGTATTCCAATACCCAGATCGTGCGGATCCCAAAGAAGACCAAATAATTTCCCGACGCAGAAACCACTGTGGGAGCGAGCTTGCTCGCGATGGCGTAGTGTCAGTCAATTTTGATGGTGACTGATACGCCGCTATCGCGAGCAAGCTCGCTCCCACAATTTTTGCGACCTGCCTGATAAACCTCAGGCGTTCCCGGCCAGTTTCATCCGCGCCGCCTGGGTAAAGTCCAGCATCCGCTTGAGCGGTCGAATCGCCTGCGGGATCAGCGCCGGATCGACAAAGATCTCGTTCGCGCCTTCTTTCAACGCCTTGAGCGTGCGCTCAAGGGTGTTCATGGCCATCCACGGGCAATGTGCACAACTGCGGCACGCCGCGCCGTTACCCGCCGTCGGAGCTTCGATAAAGACCTTGTCCGGGCACAGCTGCTGCATCTTGTAGAAGATGCCGCGGTCGGTGGCAACGATCAGCGTCTTGTTCGGCAAGCTCTGTGCCGCCGCGATCAACTGGCTGGTGGAGCCCACGGCGTCGGCCAGTTCAATCACCGACGTCGGCGACTCCGGGTGCACCAGGATCGCCGCATCCGGGTACAGCGCCTTCATGTCTTCAAGCTGCTTGGACTTGAACTCTTCGTGAACGATGCAGGCACCGTCCCACAGCAGCATGTCGGCACCGGTCTGACGCTGGATGTAGGTGCCCAAGTGCTTGTCCGGGCCCCAGATGATGGTCTCGCCGTTGTCCATCAGGCTTTCGACGATTTCCAGTGCACAGCTTGAAGTCACCACCCAATCCGCGCGGGCTTTTACCGCAGCGGAAGTGTTGGCGTACACCACGACCGTGCGCTCCGGGTGTTGATCGCAGAACGCGGAAAACTCGTCCACCGGGCACCCCAGGTCGAGCGAACAGGTCGCTTCGAGGGTCGGCATCAGCACGCGTTTTTCCGGATTGAGGATCTTGGCCGTCTCCCCCATGAACTTCACGCCGGCGACCACCACGGTCTTGGCCGGATGGGCATTGCCGAAGCGGGCCATCTCCAGCGAGTCGGAGACACAGCCCCCCGTCTCTTCGGCCAGCGCCTGAATGACAGGGTCACAATAGAAGTGGGCCACCAGCACCGCGTCCTGAGCCTTGAGCTCGGCAGCGATGGCGGCACGGTAGTAAGCCTCTTCATCGGCGGTCAGCGGTTTGGGCTGTTTGGCGTCGAGGTGGGCTTGAACCAGAAGGCGTTCGGATATTTGCGTCATGTTCGCAAGACCTGCAAGCGCATTCGCGCGAAAGTCGAGTATACACCCGGCTCCGGACCCTTCAGGGTACCGCCGGGAAAGTGGGTATTCATCAGGCACGGACAGCGTTGAAGCTGCGCAAGGCTACAGAATATCCGACAGATGCAAAAGATGATTCTGACCTGCGCCTTGCGCAGCAGCCCGAAGCGAGGCGGACTTGAATCGCAGGCAAAAAAAAATCCGGAAATCCTCACTTGCGTGGGCCTTCCAGACTTTTAAAACTGCTAAAAATGGTGGGTCGTGTGGGATTCGAACCTACGACCAATTGGTTAAAAGCCAACTGCTCTACCAACTGAGCTAACGACCCGCTGTGTGGTGGCGCGTATAATACTGATTTTTAAGGACTATTCAACACCTATTTTGAAAAAAATCAAAAATAAGGTGTTGGATCGCTGATTCCGGCCGCTGCAAAGCCTTCCGCGCGCAGTCGGCAGCTGTCGCATTTGCCGCACGCACGGCCATCATCGTCGGCCTGATAGCAGGAAACAGTCAGCCCGTAGTTCACGCCAAGCTTCACGCCCGCCTGGACAATCTGCGCCTTGCTGAGGTTTTGCAGCGGCGCCTGAATGCGGAAGCCATTGCCTTCCACGCCGGCTTTGGTTGCCAGGTTGGCCATGCGCTCGAACGACTCGATGAACTCGGGACGGCAGTCCGGGTAACCGGAGTAATCCACCGCATTGACGCCGATGAAGATGTCCCGCGCACCGAGCACTTCAGCCCAGCCCAAGGCCAGGGACAGGAACACCGTGTTACGCGCAGGCACGTAAGTGACAGGAATGCCCTCACCCAGCTCTTCCGGTATATCGATGCTGCGGTCGGTCAGCGCCGAGCCGCCCATGCCGTTCAGGTTCAGGCCGATCACCTTGTGCTCGACCACACCCAGATCCCGCGCCACGCGTTCGGCGGCGTGCAGTTCGGCGTGAGAGCGCTGACCGTAGTCGAAGCTCATGGTGTAGCAGCTGTAGCCTTCGGCGCGCGCCATGGCCACCACGGTCGCCGAGTCCAGGCCACCGGACAGCAGGATGACCGCACGTTTTTCAGCAGTGTTGAGTTGTTCAGTCATTTCAGCGCCCCGGCTCGTCATTCCATAGATATTTATGCAGCTGCAATTGCAAACGCACTGGCAGGTTGTCCGCCACCACCCAGTCCGCCAGATCCCGGGCATTGAGGTCATGGTGACTTGGCGAAAACAGGACTTCGCCGGCGCGCTGGTCCAGACCGTACTGAATCAGTTTGGAAACGGACCAGTCATAGTCCTCCCGCGAACAGATGACAAACTTCACCTGATCGTTGGGCGTGAGCAGCTCGATGTTTTCGTAGCGATTGCGGTGCGCTTCCTTCGAACCCGGGGTTTTCAGGTCGACAACGCGACTGACCCGGGAATCTACCGGCGAGATATCGATAGAGCCACTGGTTTCCAGTGACACTTCGTAACCGGCGTCGCACAAGCGCTTGAGCAAGGGAATGGCGTTGGGTTGCGCCAGGGGCTCGCCACCCGTGACACAGACATAACGCGGGCGGAAACCGGCGACCTGCTCGAGGATGTCGTCGAGGGTGCGAATGGTTCCGCCGGTGAACGCGTAGGCGCTGTCGCAGTATTGGCAACGCAACGGGCAACCGGTCAGGCGCACAAAAACCGTGGGCAGACCGGCAGTCCGAGTTTCACCCTGCAACGAGTAGAAAACTTCGGTGATTCTCAATGTGTCTTGCATAGTCGCCACGGGCGTAACAGCTAAACAGGCTGTCCGCCTCCGTCAGGCACTTCAAGGAACCCCGGCAATGCGCAGATCCCAAAAAGCGTGTTTCAGAAAAAAGGGGGTGAATTCTAACGAAAAAACCCGCGACGAGCGCGGGTTTCTTTGAAACGGCTCAAGCCGCCTTACATTTTCTGCAGATCACGCTGTGCCAGCTGAGCAGCGGAAGTGCCCGGATACTGGGACACGACCTGCTGCAGAATGCCTTTGACCCGGTCGGTATGACCGAGACGGCGCTCTACATCTGCGAGCTTGTACAGCGAATCAGGCACCTTGGCGTGCTTGGGATACAACTGCGAAACCTTGGCAAAGGCCTGACCTGCACCTTGCAGATCGCCCTTGGCCAGGTTCACTTCGCCCAGCCAATACTGGGCGTTGCCCGCGTACTGACTGTTCGGGTATTTGCGCAGGAATGCGGCGAAAGCCTGGCTGGCCTTGTCGAAATCCTTGGCCTTGATCAGGTCGAAGGCAGCATCGTAATAGAGCTTTTCCTTCGCCGGATCTGCCGGTTCGCTACCCGCGGCAGGTGCTTGAGCGGCGGTTGCGCCAGCTGCTGCACCTGCGGCTGCACCGGCGGTGTTCACGTCACCACCGGTGGAAGAATTTTCAGGAGTCGCGGCTGGTGCAACGCCGGATCCTATGCGCCGATCAAGATCCTGGTATCGCTCCAGGCTTTCCTGCTTCATGCGCGCTACATCATTTTGCAGTTCTTCGATCACACCCTGTTGGCGCGAGATCTGCTCCTGCATTTGTTGCAGTTGGTTGAACAGCTGGCCCTGTGCCGAGACAGGGGTCGAAACCCCTCCCCCGGCATAGGCGCCGTTCGTACCGTAACCTGCAGGCGGATAACTGCTCCCGCTATTGTTATAGCCGGAGTCATTATCGACCACAGGAACCGCAGCCCACGCCGCAAGCGGCGCGAGACTGAGAGCCAGAACAGTTACAGCACGACGGCACGTTCGCATGACGAATTACTTACGCAGTTCGACGCGACGGTTTTGAGCCCAGGACTGCTCGTCGTTGCCGGTAGCAACTGGACGCTCTTCGCCGTAGGAAACCAGTTCCAGCTGAGCTGGGGAAACACCTTGCAGTACCAGGTAACGCTGAACGGCTTTCGCACGACGCTCGCCCAGTGCCATGTTGTACTCACGAGTACCACGTTCGTCGGTGTTGCCTTCCAGAACAACGCGAGCGCCGTTTGCTTTCAGGTCTTTGGCGTGAACGTCCAGAGCGCGCATGGCTTCTGGCTTCAGGTCCGAGCTGTCGTATTCGAAGTAGAAAGTGGTGATAGCGCGCAGTGCAGCTTCTTCGCTCAGGGAGCCGTCAACTGCACCAGTGTTTGCGCCATAACCAGCGTTTGGATCTACCGCGCCTTCACCGGCATTGTCGCCGCCTTTGGACGAGCAACCTACAGCTACAGCCATGGCCAGTGCCAGCGCAGCAAATTTACCAAACTTCAGCATTTCCATCGTGAAACTCCTAATGAACCCCAGTGTGTTAAGTAAAACGTATAGCGCCGCGTCAGTTCAGGTAAGGGGACCAGGAAGGTTCTCTGACTTCGCCTTGTGCGGTAGGAAGCGGGAGCCTTACGCGTCCATTTATGGACACGAGCATCAAGACTCCCCGGCCCTGCTGGCGGGTGGCGTAGATTACCATGGTGCCGTTGGGCGCGACAGTAGGCGACTCGTCCAGAGTGCTATCAGTGAGGATTTTTACACTACCGCGCTGCAAATCCTGGGCCGCCACCTTGAAATTGGTGAAGCCATCCTGACGGTGAATCATGACAAGCGTCTTTTCATCAGCCGACAATTTAGGGTTGGCGTTGTAGTTGCCGACGAAAGTTACGCGTTCGGCACCGCCGCCACCGGCGCTGGTCTTGTAGATCTGCGGTTTGCCGCCACGGTCGGAAGTGAAGTAGATGGTCGAGCCATCCTTGCCCCAGAACGGTTCGGTGTTGATACCAGGACCATTGGTGACGCGGCTGATCTGACGCGAGCCCAGGTTCATCACATAGATGTCCGGGTTGCCGTCTTTGGACAGCACGAACGCCAGGCGATTGCCATCCGGCGACCAGGCAGGTGCACCGTTCAGGCCTTCGAAGTTGGTGATCTGCTCACGGCGACCGGTGTCGATATTCTGCATGAAGATACGCGGACGCTTCTGCTCGAACGAGACATAAGCGATGCGCTTGCCATCCGGTGCGAAACGCGGCGACAGGATCGGCTCACGCGATTGCAGCAGGGTCACGGCGCGAGCACCGTCGTAGTCCGAACGCTGCAGGGTGTAGCGAGTGTTGTTCTCGGAGAAACGCTCGGCCGTTACGTACAACAGGCGAGTCGAGAAGGCACCCTTGATACCCGTGAGTTTTTCGAACGACTGGTCAGAGATGTAGTGCGCCATGTCGCGCAACTGATCGACACCGCCCGACACGCTGCCGGTCAGCACTTGCTGCTCGGTGGCTACGTTGAACAGTGCATATTGCACCTGCAGGCGACCGCCCGCCGGAACAATGCTGCCGACCATGACGTACTGGGCACCTAGTGCCTTGAAGTCACGGAAGATGATTTCGCCGGCCTGGCTCGGCTGGCTGATCATGTTCTGCTTTGGAATCGGTGAGTAGTAACCCGAGTTGCGCAGGTCGTTACCGATGATTTCCGCCATGTCGTCCGGCAGCACGCTACCGCCCTGGAAGCCGAACGGTACAACGGCGATCGGGGTCGCCCGATCGCTGCCGCTGGTAACCAGAATGTTTTTCTCATCTGCCATCGCCATCCCTGCCATGCAGCAGATAACGACCAGCATTCCTCGAAGAAGGTTTCTCACAAGGCTAGATCCTCAGGTGTGAATGTCATCTTGAATGAACGATACGGAGCGAAATCACTCGGCTTCATTCCCTGCATTTCTGTCAAACGTCCAATATTCTTCACTGCTGCAACAGCCGAGGCGTCAAACGGGCCGTCGCCACTGGACCTGGACACGCTGACCGAGGTCACCGTACCGTCCGGCAACATGCCGATCTGCAACACGACCGTCATGCCTTTACGTGCCGAAGGTGGACGAGCCCAGCCTTCCGCTGCACGCGCACGAATCAGGTCATCGAAACTGCCGGCGACTTCGTCGCCCTGCTCATCGGCCAAGGCCTGCTGACGCTGCGGCGTGTCGGAAAGCAAATCTGCCAGGGCCTGAGCCTTTTTGTCTTCGGCGGATTTACGTGCCGCGTCCTGCGATTTCTTCTTCGCAGCATCGGCAGCAGCTTTCTTCTTCGCTTCCTCGGCGACTTTCTTCTTCGCCTCTTCAGCCTCGGCTTTCTTCTTGGCGTCTTCCGCGGCTTTCTTCTTCGCGTCTTCGACGATCTTTTTCTTGGCTTCTTCAGCGGCCGCTTTCTTGGCCTCTTCTTCAGCAGCCTTCTTGGCTTCTTCTTCAGATTTCTTCTTGGCTATATCAGCCAATTGTTTCTCTTCTGCCTTCTTGGCTTCCGCGGCTTTCTTCGCGTCGTCGGCTTTCTTGGCTTCATCAGCCTTTTTCGCCTCGTCCGCTTTCTTCGCCTCGTCGGCCTTCTTGGCTTCCTCGGCCTTTTGAGCCGCCTCTTCTTTCTTTTGTTCCGCAGCCTTCACCGCTTCCTGCTCGACCTTTTTCTGCTCCATCTGCTCGACTTCGGTCTGACGTGCAGCAGATTTCTGCGCCTCACCGGCAATCTTCTGATTGGTCTGGGTGGTCGCCCGACTTTTCGATTTCAGCTGGTACAAGGTCGCCTGGACAATCGGCTTGGCCGGCGGCAGCTCCGGGGTAAAGGCAAAACTGACGAACAACATGCCGAACACCAGCACGTGCAAGCCAATCGCCCAGACACTAGGCCAGAAGTAGCTTTCCGAGGCGGACGGCTCTCGCTGTTGCTGCATCAGGGCGCCTCGGTAATCAAGCCAACATTACCGACCCCGGCTTTCTGCAACCCGCCCATGGCCCCCATGACGGAACCGTAATCGACGGATTTGTCGCCGCGAATGAAGACCTGGGTGTGCTTGCCGTTTTCATTGCCGACGCGAATGATCTTGGTCACGGCGTCAGTCATCTGCGGCAACGTCATGGCCCGGTCCTGCTGCTTGTCCGTGTCGACTTCGCTGCCAAGGTTCCAGTAGTAGGTCTTGTCGGATTTGATGGAAATGGTCAGGACCTGGGTGTTGTTGTCCTGCGGCAAGGCTTCGCTGGAAACCTTGGGCAGATCAACTTTCACGCCCTGATTGAGCATCGGCGCGGTCACCATGAAGATGACCAGCAGCACCAACATCACGTCGATGTAAGGCACCACGTTCATCTCGGCGACCGGCTTGCGCTTTTTGCGAGCTCGAGCGATTAAAGCCATTGGGAATTACCTGCTTATTCTTCGCTGGTGTGCACTTTGCGGTGCAGGATCGCCTGGAACTCGTCGGCGAAGGTGTAGTAGCGGCCCAGCAGGGTTTCGCTGCGAGCAGCAAAACGGTTGTAAGCGATAACGGCTGGAATGGCCGCGAACAGACCGATGGCCGTGGCGATCAGTGCTTCGGCGATACCCGGGGCCACAGTGGCCAGGGTCGCTTGCTGGGCGGTGGCCAGGCCACGGAAGGAGTTCATGATCCCCCAGACGGTACCGAACAGGCCGATGTAGGGGCTGACGGAACCGACAGTGGCGAGGAAGGGCAGGCTCTGTTCGAGCTTTTCTTCCTCGCGGGAAATCGCAACGCGCATGGCACGGGCCACGCCTTCCATGACCGCTTCCGGGTCAACGCCTGACTGCTGGCGCAGGCGGGAGAATTCCTTGAAACCGGCACGGAAGATTTGCTCGACACCCGAATCAGGGTCCGGGTTGCTGCCGGCCTGGCGGTACAGCTTGGACAGGTCGATACCCGACCAGAAGCGCTCTTCAAAGCTCTCCAGGGCACGTCGACCGGCGCGCAGCAAGTTGCTGCGCTGAAAGATCATGATCCACGAGGTCACCGATGCGGCTACCAGGGTCAGCATTACCAGTTGCACCACGATACTGGCATTGCTGACCAGGCTCCACATGGAGGAATGGTCGACGACGTTAGCTTCCACGCTTTATCTCCTGCTTTGAGTGTGTACCCGCGCCGCTCACGTCGGCAAAGGCCGCTCGTAGAGCTTCGGGAATGGCCCGGGGTTTCAAACTTTCAGTGCGCACACAGGCCACCAGAAACTGCCCTTCGCAGAGCAGCACATTATCCGTTGCCCGCCTGACCTGCTGCTTGAAGCGCAGGCTGGCACGGTTCAATTCGCTTACTTCAGCGCTTACCAGCAGTTCGTCGTCCAGTCGCGCCGGCGCGTGGTAGCGCGCTTCGCTGGAATGCACGACGAACAACAGGTCCTCCCCTGCCAGTTGCGATTGGGCAAAGCCCAGGTCTCGCAGCCGCTCGGTTCGAGCCCGTTCCATAAACTTGAGGTAATTGACGTAATACACGATGCCGCCCGCATCGGTGTCCTCGTAATAAACGCGACAACGATGTGCGAATGGCTCAAGCCCGTTTTGCGCGCGCATACTCTAGTGCTTACTCCTCAGGTTGCCAATCCGGCCAGGCAACTGTTTTTCATTGATCTGCGGCTTTCTTGCGAAAGTACGGTGCTGGGACCCTACATTGCCCGAAAAAATCAGCACGCAACGTTAATTAATCGTCACTGGCACCGAGGAACTCGTCTGCCACGGGCATTTCGCCCAATCGTGACGGAATGTTTAAACCGAAATGCAGATAGGCATGCCGCGTCACCACTCGCCCCCTTGGCGTGCGCATGATGTAACCCTGCTGGATCAGGTAAGGCTCAAGTACGTCTTCAATGGTGTGACGCTCTTCGCTGATGGCGGCGGCCAGGCTGTCGACCCCGACCGGCCCGCCATCGAATTTCTCGATCATGGTCAGCAGCAGACGCCGGTCCTGGTGATCGAAGCCGCGTTCGTCGACGTCCAGCAGGTTCAGCGCCAGGTCGGCAATCGGCTTGGTGATATGCCCCTTGGCGCGAACTTCGGCGAAATCTCGTACCCGGCGCAACAGTCGGTTGGCAATCCGGGGCGTGCCACGGGCACGGCGGGCGATCTCGAAGGCGCCTTCCGGGTCCAACGGCAAACCAAGGATGCTCGCCGAACGACTGACGATCGTCGACAAGTCGGCGTTATTGTAGAACTCAAGACGTTGAACGATGCCGAAACGGTCGCGCAACGGGTTGGTCAGCATGCCTGCCCGAGTCGTTGCGCCGACCAGGGTGAACGGCGGCAGATCAAGCTTGATTGACCGCGCGGCCGGACCTTCACCGATCATGATGTCGAGCTGAAAGTCCTCCATGGCCGGGTACAGCACTTCTTCAACGATGGGCGACAGGCGATGGATTTCGTCAATGAACAACACATCGTGAGGCTCAAGGTTGGTCAACAGCGCGGCGAGATCACCCGGACGCTCCAGCACCGGTCCCGAAGTGCTCTTGATCGACACCCCCATTTCCTGGGCGATGATGTTGGCGAGGGTGGTCTTGCCCAGGCCCGGCGGCCCGAAGATCAGCGTGTGATCCAGGGACTCGTTACGACCGCGAGCCGCCTGAATGAACAACTCCATCTGCTCGCGAACGGTCGGTTGGCCAATGTATTCCGCCAGGCTGACCGGGCGAATGGCCCGGTCCTGGACTTCTTCGCGCTCACGCGGACTGTGCGTGGCAGCGATCAGACGATCAGCTTCAATCACTTAGATCATTCCCTTCAAGGCGCGGCGGATCATGTCTTCACTGCTCAAACCTTTCTCCTTGATCGCAGACACCGCCTTGCTGGCTTCCTGCGGCTTGTAGCCCAGGGAAATCAAGGCGCTGACCGCGTCAGTCTCGGCAGTGTTCACCGGGGCCGGTCCATCCGGCTGGTTCGGCACCAGGGCGAACATGGCCGGTACGGTTTCCCAGGCCTTGAAGCGATCCTTGAGTTCCACCAGCAATCGTTCGGCGGTTTTCTTGCCCACGCCTGGCACCTTGGTCAGCGCCGAAGTGTCCTGGGACTGTACGCAACGAACCAGTTCGTCGACTTCCAGACTCGACATCAAGGCCAGCGCCAGTTTCGGCCCGACACCATTGAGGCGGATCAATTCGCGAAAAAAGTCGCGCTCACGCTTGCCGACAAAACCATAGAGTAACTGTGCGTCTTCGCGCACGACCAAATGGGTGTGCAAGGTTAGCGGCTCACCGACCGACGGCAAGCGATAGAGGGTCGTCATCGGCACTTCGAGTTCATAACCCAGACCGTTCACATCCAGAATCAAGTGTGGAGGCTGCTTCTCAGCCAGGGTGCCGCGCAAACGTCCAATCACGTTACAAATCCTTGAGCGTTGGCCAGCTCTGGGCCAGCGACTGATGGAGCAAGGGAGTAGCGCCGACAACCCAGGCGAAACGCCCTCACCCCATGAAAATGATTGCTGATGCTATCAGAGACGCAGGCGCCCGCCACGACTGCGTGCCGCCCCGAGACCATGGGGCAGCAGACTGGAGCGGGTATGAGCATGGCAGATGGCAATGGCCAGGGCGTCCGAAGCATCGATCTGCGGCTTGCTGGTCAGCTTGAGCATGTGCATGACCATCATCTGCACCTGCTCCTTGTTGGCCGCACCGGTGCCTACCACCGCCTGCTTGACCTGGGTTGCGCTATATTCGGCAATTTCCAGGCTTTCCTCGGCGCCTGCCACGATCGCGGCGCCACGGGCCTGCCCCAGTTTCAGGGCGGAATCGGCATTACGGGCCATGAACACCTTTTCGATCCCCATGGTCACCGGATGGTAGGTCTGAATGATCTCCCGCACACCGCGATAGACAATCTGCAGTCGCTCAGCCAGCTCGCCGGCACCGGTGCGGATACAACCGGAGGCGACGTACTCGCAGCCACGGCCGGTATCACGCACCACACCGTAACCGGTGATGCGCGAACCGGGGTCGATACCAAGAATTAAAGTCATAACGCCTGCGGGATAAGAAAAAACACGATCTTCAACTCAGCGAATAATAAATGCGGGAGCGGGCTTGCTCGCGAATGCGGACTATCAGACAACATCGTTGCTGAATATTAAACCGCTTTCGCGAGCAAGCCCGCTCCCACATGGATCGTGGCCACCCTTTAACCGAGCTGCGCGGCCACCGATTCCGGAATTTCCGCGTTGGAGTAGACGTTTTGCACGTCATCCAGGTCTTCGAGCATGTCGATCAGCTTGAGGACCTTCTCGGCGCCTTCCAGATCGAGTTCGGCGCTGGTGGTCGGCAGCATGACGATTTCCGCGTCGTCACCCTTGAAACCCGCCGCTTCCAGTGCGTTACGCACGGAATAGAATCCGGCAAACGAGGTGAACACGTCGATCGAACCGTCTTCGTTGGTCACCACGTCATCGGCGTCGGCTTCCATGGCCGCTTCCATCAGCGCGTCTTCGTCAGCGCCGGCGGCGAAGGAGATCTGCCCCTTGCGTTCGAACAGATAGGCCACCGAACCGTCAGTCCCGAGGTTGCCGCCGCACTTGCTGAACGCATGGCGAACCGCGGCCGCGGTACGGTTACGGTTGTCGGTCATGCATTCGACCATCACCGCCACGCCGCCTGGACCGTAACCTTCGTAGGTCAGCTCGACCACGTCGTCGGTATCGGCAGCGCCGGTACCGCGGGCGATGGCACGATCGATGATGTCACGGCTCATGTTGGCACCCAGAGCCTTGTCCAGGGCCAGGCGCAGACGCGGATTGGAGCCTGGATCACCACCACCCTGACGGGCAGCGACGGTCAACTCACGAATCCACTTGGTGAAGATCTTGCCCCTCTTGGCATCCTGACGTTCTTTGCGGTGCTTGATGTTCGCCCACTTGGAATGACCTGCCATAACTCGCTCCGAATTCTCTTTGAAACATTGCCCGCTGCGCTGTATTGCGCTGGCCGGCAAACAAAAATCTTGAACAACTCTGCCTATAAAGAAAGGGCGCATCCGCGGATGCGCCCTTCGGATCAGCCTTACTCGGCCTTAGGCGTTTCACGCAGACGAATGTGCAACTCGCGCAATGCCTTGGCATCCACCTGGCCCGGCGCCTGGGTCATGACATCGGCCGCGCTCTGGGTTTTCGGGAAGGCGATCACTTCACGGATCGACTGGGCGCCGGTCATCAGCATCACCAGACGGTCCAGGCCGAAGGCCAGGCCACCGTGCGGCGGTGCGCCGTATTTCAGCGCGTCGAGCAGGAAGCCGAATTTCTCTTCCTGTTCCGCTTCGTTGATGCCCAGCAGACGGAAGACCGCTTGTTGCATCTCTTTGCGGTGGATACGGATCGAACCGCCACCCAGCTCGGTGCCGTTCAACACCATGTCATAGGCACGGGACAGAGCGCCCGCCGGGTTGGCTTCCAACTCCGCCGGGGAGCACTTCGGCGCGGTGAACGGGTGGTGCAAGGCGCTGAAGCTGCCGTCGTCGTTCTCTTCGAACATCGGGAAGTCAACGACCCACATCGGAGCCCATTCGCAGGTCAGCAGGCTCAGGTCGTGACCGAGCTTGATGCGCAATGCGCCCAAGGCTTCGCTGACGATCTTGGCCTTGTCGGCACCGAAGAACACGATGTCGCCGTCAACTGCACCAACACGATCCAGGATCACGTTGAGGTTGGCTTCAGGGATGTTCTTCACGATCGGCGATTGCAGACCGTCAACGCCATTCGCGCGCTCGTTGACCTTGATGTACGCCAGGCCCTTGGCACCGTAGATGCCGACGAACTTGGTGTAGTCGTCGATCTGCTTGCGCGGCATGCTCGCGCCGCCAGGCACGCGCAGGGCGGCGATGCGGCATTTCGGGTCGTTGGCCGGGCCACTGAACACCTTGAAGTCGACTTCCTTGAGCTGGTCGGCCACGTCAACCAGTTCCAGCGGGTTACGCAGGTCTGGCTTGTCGGAACCGTAGCGGCGCATGGCTTCTTCGAAGGTCATGTGCGGGAACTCGCCGAACTCCAGGCCCAGCACTTCCTTGAACAGGTTGCGAATCATTTGCTCGGTCAGGCCCATGATCTCTTTTTCATCGAGAAAGCTGGTCTCGATGTCGATCTGGGTGAATTCCGGCTGGCGGTCGGCGCGCAGGTCTTCGTCGCGGAAGCACTTGGCGATCTGGTAGTAACGGTCGAAGCCGGCCACCATCAGCAGCTGCTTGAACAGCTGCGGCGATTGCGGCAAGGCGAAGAACGAACCGGCATGAGTACGGCTCGGCACCAGGTAGTCGCGCGCGCCTTCCGGGGTAGCACGGGTCAGGATCGGCGTTTCTACGTCGAGGAACCCGTTCTCGTCCAGGAAGCGACGGATGCTGGTGGTCATGCGCGAACGCAGACGCAGCTTCTCGGCCATTTCCGGGCGACGCAGGTCGAGGAAACGATAGCGCAGGCGGGTTTCTTCACCGACGTCGGAGAACTCGTTCAACGGGAACGGCGGGGTTTCCGATTCGTTCAGCACTTCCAGCTCGTAGCCGAGGACTTCGATCATGCCCGACGCCATGTTGGCGTTGGTCGCACCGGCCGGACGCAGGCGAACCTTGCCGGTGATCTTCACGACGTATTCGCTGCGCACGCGATCGGCCGCGGCGAAGGTTTCAGCGCGGTCCGGATCGAACACGACCTGGGCCAGACCATCACGATCACGGATATCGAGGAAAATCACCCCACCGTGGTCACGGCGACGGTGAACCCATCCGCAAAGGGTAATTTCCTGGCCGTCCAGGCTTTCGTTCAGTTGGCCGCAATAATGGCTGCGCATCATGGTCGTGGTTTCACTTCTCGTAATTCGAAATTCGGTTGGAGATCCTACAGCAGCCCCGCCTTTAAAAAGTCACCGGGTGATGCAAGAGCTCGCGTGTGTCGTTCAATTCAGGTTCAGGACCTTAGTCAGCTTTGTCGCCGCCGGCCAGGTTCTTCTTGGAACCGGTCTTGAAATCGGTTTCGTACCAACCCGTGCCGCTGAGGCGAAAGCCCGGCATGGACAGCATTTTCTTAAGCTCTGGCGCCTGACAGGCAGGGCAGTCGACCAGCGGTGCATCGCTGATCTTTTGAATGGCTTCCAACTGATGACCACAGGAAGCACATTGATAATCGTACATCGGCATGGAGGTTGTCTCGGCGATCAGATTGCTACCGCACACGCAGGGGTTTCGCGGCAAAGAGCGGGATTATATCCATTAAATGCGGCCTGTGCAGCCGTAAGACTGCACAGACCGACACTCTGCCGCTTTCACCGCCCAGACTAGGCAGTGACCATGCACCCCGCTTCCTTGAGGCTGTGTACGACACAGACGACCCGCACCAACCCACTGAAATTCCTCACGCCCCCATGACGCAAGTGAACTTCGCGATCCACATGGGATAACAGGCTACTGACCGAACAACCGTTGGCCCGGGCCATTGCTCCCAAAATATCCCAATAAACCTGCTCAAGCCGCAAACAGGTAGCGAAGCCGTTCAATCGCACGGAACGGGAGAGGGGCTGGGCCAATCCCATATCGAATTCGCGAACAAACGGATCGACCCTTACATCCCTGCGCGAACCGTATCGCCCCTCTTCTTGCCTTTGATAAACCATAACGCTGACACTCCTTTGCCATCCTGGTTTGTTAAAGCGCAACTATGTGTCGACTTATAAAAACGCAGGTGCAAAGGTATTTTCCAGCCGACTTTATGGCCCTCGACGTAGGATAAGCCAACAACTTTTGGCAGACCCCGGAGATCGTCCTACTCCAGACGTTTTCCCACGCAGCGAAACGAAGCCCCCGTCAGAAACTCCCCATGGAATGACGTAGGAAAGAAGAGCACCAAGCAGCCGCGCCAGTTTTTTCATGCACCCGCATACGCGGATCAGCAAATCACCCGCCTTACCGCAGCCCCGTAACTTCGGGCAACCTGGGGCAAATCACCACCAAAGAGCCGCCGGACGCCCTGATTTGAGTAGCCTGCGGCTTTGCTGTTAAATAGACGACGTGTCGCCAGTGCCTATTTTTCCGGGCATGGCGCATAGGCTGATACCGGGCACGTGTCCAACGCCTCTTTATTGTCTTGAAGCGAACCGTGCGCCATCAGCTCTTCCTTGTGAGCTGTCTTAACGTGAGTTAATCAAAATGTTGAAAATCGTCCATCTGTTGATAGGCGCAGCAGCCTTGCTGCTGTCCTTCATCCCTAGCCTGCACCCTGAAGCCTTACCTTACCTGCAACAACCTGATGCGCTGTACCTGGCCTTTTTCGGCCTGCTCAATCTCACGCTTGCACCTGTCATCCCTTACTGGAACAAAGGTCCGCGCCACCAACTGCAAAACCTGGTCAGCGTCCTGCTGGCTCTGGCGGTAGTACTGCAGACCCTGACGCTGATCGCGCCGATGCCTGTCATCGCCGGTCAACCTGCCGTTCTGTTCAGCCTGGTCGCAGCCCTGATCGCTGTCGCCCTGCACCTGGGCATCAGCTTCTACAAATCGTCACCGGTCGCGGCCTCGCCAAGCTACGACATGAGCAACCGCGATACCGGCACCGTCAAGTGGTTCAACACATCCAAAGGCTTCGGCTTCATTTCCCGCGACTCCGGCGACGATATCTTCGTCCACTTCAGGGCCATTCGCGGCGAAGGCCACCGCGTCCTGGTAGAAGGCCAGCGCGTGGAGTTCTCTGTCATGAATCGTGACAAGGGCCTGCAAGCCGAAGATGTGATCGCCGCACTGCCGCGTCGCTGATTCAAGGCTGAAAAAAAACCGCGCACAGCCTGGCTGTACGCGGTTTTTTCATGCCTGCACATTGCTTACTGCAGGTGCTTGCTGCAGGTTACTTAGTAGTGCGGCGGTGGCGCTTCCTCTTCGAACGATTCGAACTGGCCGACCATTTCCTCCTGCCGCTTGAGCAACGCAGCCATTTGCAGCTGAAGACGCTCGACCACCCGCTGCTGCGCGACCAGCACATCATTCAATGCCTGGATGGTGTCATCCTGGAAGGCCAGGCGGCTTTCAAGATCGGTAACGCGTTCTTCCAGGCTCATGGTTCAGCCCTCCAGAAACGTAAAATCATCGGTCAATATCAGGCGCAAACGCTCGCGAACTGCAGCAATCTGCTCCGAACTGTAGGGTTTTGCCGGATGCCTACCCCAAACCGGCGCCGGCCAGGCGGCATCTTCGCGCTTGCGCACAATCACGTGCATGTGCAACTGGCTGACGACATTGCCCAAGGCCGCAACATTCAACTTGTCGGCATCGAACGAGTCCTTGAGCACTTGCGAAAGCGCCGTCGTCTCCTGCCAAAGCTGTCGCTGGTCTGCGACATCCAACTGAAATATCTCGCTGATAGCCTCACGACGAGGTACCAGGATGAACCAGGGATAGTTCGAGTCGTTGGACAACAGCAACCGGCAGAGCGGAAAGTCCCCGATCGGTAACGTGTCTTGTTGAAGTCGTGGATCTAAAGCAAACACTGCGCGTACTCCCGCCGGGTCATCATTTTCAGCTTAGCGTCCATCCAGAGGAGCGGCGCACCAAGCGACCGGACGGCAGCATACCTGTGAATGGCACACGCTTCACGGCGAACCTTGCACAGACGCCAAGAGTGCCAGCGAAAAGCTGACAGCCCGCCCCCGAATGAGACAATTTTCGACACCGCGCACCACTACAGAACCGGCCAGCCGAAAAAAACGCCGAAATGACTGATTAACAACGAAGAGTTCGCGCCAGACACTCGACCATCAGGAGCGAATTCAGCACAAGATTAAAATTTTTTTGCACCAAAACCGCACAGTGGGTCTACGCTGAATGCTTCGACATCCGCCATTTACTCACTGGCGGGGTGAACCGGTAACATTTTTGGTTGTCATGCAGTCGACCAAAGGGTGCAACATGATGCGAAGCGAAGCGTCAAGCCCAAACCAAAGGCTCTTGAACCCCCCGGTTTTATGAGGTTTTTACAGCGCCAGAGCGTTAATTTGAAAAAACCGAAAGAAAATATGCTTTTGTGCACGCTTGTTGCATACATACCCAACATCACCTGAGTGACACCCGCTGGAAGTGGGGGGCATTCAGGCAAAAAAGACAGTGGCAAGGTAGCCCGATGGAGATTCAAACGTTTCACCAGGACTCTTTTTACCGACACCAAGGCTCAGAAAACAGCATTAAAGTTGTCAGCCCGGTTGCGTCGGAGCTCGAAATTTGCGACATCTACCTCGCTGTTTGCGACATGGTCGTAAAGAAGGCGAAAGGTTAGATACGCAAGTATCGCCAACATTGTCGGCGTGATATAAGTTTGCGCCGACACAAAAAGAAAGAGCCGCCCAGATAATAAAACAGGTGGGACGGCAGTACTCTTCTAAAACCAAAGGAGCAAATCACGATGCGCGTGATGAAGTGGAGCATGATCGCACTGGCAGTTGCAGCAGCAGCCAGTACCCAATTGGCTACGGCCGCCCCTTTCGTAAGTGACCAGGCTGAAGCCAAAGGTATTGTTGAAGACAGCTCCCTGAACTTGCTGGTTCGCAACTACTACTTCAACCGTGACCGCAAAGATGGCGCAACCGACCAGAAAGACTGGACCCAAGGTATCTGGGGCAATTTCAGCTCCGGTTACACCCAAGGCCTGATCGGTGTTGGTGTTGACGCTTTCGGTTACCTGGCAATCAAACTGGACGGCGGTGATGGCACCGGCGGCACCGGTAACATGAGCCGCGACGCCGATGGCGAAGTTAACGACAGCCAGGGCAAAGCCGGCGGCGCTGTTAAGTTCCGCGTATCGAAAACCGAGCTGAAAGTCGGCGACATGCAGCCAAGCACTGCTCCAGTGTTCGCTGTTGGCGGTTCCCGTATCCTTCCTCAAACTGCCAGCGGTATCCAACTGCAAAGCAGCGAAGTCAAAGACCTTGACCTCGAAGCCGGTCACTTCTACTCGGCGACCAGCCAGGACCGCAACGCTCGTGACGGCGGCCTGTTTGCAACCTACGCTGGCGTAGAAGCCAACTCCATCGACTACTTCGGTGGCAAATACGGCATCACCGACAACCTGTCGGCATCGCTGTACGGCGCCAAGCTGGAAGACATCTGGAACCAGTACTACGCCAACCTGAACTACACCATCCCGCTGGGCGGCGACGAGTCGCTGAACCTGGACGGTAACATCTACAACACCAAAGACACTGGTGATGCCAAAGCAGGCGAGATCAGCAACACTGCTTACTCCCTGGCAGCCGCTTTCTCGTTCATGAAAGCACACACCATCACCCTCGCCTTCCAGAAGGTTAACGGTGACACTCCGTTCGACTACATCGGTGTGGGCAAGAACAACCGCGGCGGCGACTCGATCTTCCTCGCCAACTCCATCCAGTACTCTGACTTCAACGCCCCAGGCGAGAAGTCTGCCCAGGTTCGTTATGACCTGAAAATGGCTGAGTACGGCGTTCCAGGTCTGAGCTTCATGACCCGTTACGTTAAAGGCTGGGACATCGACGGCACCAAAACTCCAGTTGGCAGCCCTTACGCTGGCCTGTATGGCGAAGACGGCAAGCACAACGAGACCAACTTCGAAGCCAAGTACGTTGTTCAGACTGGCCCGGCAAAAGACCTCTCCTTCCGTATTCGTCAAGCATGGCACTTCGCTAACGCTGACGAAGGTGAAGGCGACGTGAAAGAGTTCCGTTTCATCGTCGACTACCCGCTGTCGGTTTTGTAATCGCATCCAGTTAGTTTGCGGTAACAAAACAAAAGGCCCATCTTCGGATGGGCCTTTTTTGTTGTCCGCGCAAATTGTTCAATTATTGAACAATCGCCCTACATGCCTGACCGAAAAGTCAGACAACTATAGGTCTATCACTGCACTGCGGACTCCTGAACCACGCGAATAACCCGCTGTGGAAATGGAATATCGATACCAGCCTCTCTCAAACGATCACGGGACAGTTCGTTGAACATGAACATCACATCCCAATAATCCGCTGTCTTCACCCAGACACGCAGGGAAACAGTGATAGAACTGTCACCCAATGTCGAGATGACTGCCTGAGGTTCCGGGTCAGTCAATACACGCGGATCCCTGGCCAACTCCAGCAACACTTCCCGGGCTTTCTGCAAGTCCGCTTCATAATCGACGCCTACATCAAACACCACTTTGCGGGTCGGCTGGCGATTGGTGTTGGTGATAATGCCGTTCGACAGATTTCCGTTGGGCACGATGATGGTCTTGTTATCACCGGTGCGCAGTACGGTATGGAAAATCTGGATACTGTCGACGGTACCGGCAACCCCCTGAGCCTCGATCCAGTCGCCGATACGGAAGGGACGAAACAGCAAAATCAACACGCCGCCGGCGAAGTTCGCCAGGCTGCCCTGCAAAGCCAGGCCAATGGCCAGGCCCGCCGCACCAATTGCTGCCACAAACGAAGTGGTCTCCACACCGATCATCGAGGCCACGCTGACGACCAGCAGGATCTTGAGGATGATGTTCGCCAGGCTGCTGATAAAGCCCTGCAGCGCCAGGTCGGCATTGCGCAACGCAATCAGACCGCCGAGCTTTTTCGTGACTTTGTTGATCAGCCACCAGCCGATGGCCAGGGTGATGACCGCCAGCAGTACGCGACTGCCGTATTCCATGATCATCGGGATCCAGGTTTGGGATACCTTGACCAGGTTGTCTACCTCAGCGCTTAAATCCATCTACTTTCTCCTGTTTTCCGGCTATGCGGCATACGTAAAAAAAAGCGGCAGAAAGATCGAACCGCGACGGATTCAATCGTTTCTGCCGTTGCTTGGGCCTCCGACGTCACAAACGCCAGGAGGTTCCCGTTTTCAAAGTCAGTCGCGGAAGTTGTTGAACTGCAGCGGCATACCGAACTCCTTGGCCCGCAGCACAGCAATGGCTTCTTGCAGGTCATCACGCTTCTTGCCGGTAATACGAACCTGCTCGCCCTGAATGGCTGCCTGAACCTTGAGCTTGGCATCTTTGACGTGAGCGACGATTTTCTTCGCCAGTTCCTTGTCGATGCCTTCCTTGAGGACGGCTTCCTGCTTCATCAGCTTGCCCGACGCGAAGGCATCCTTGACTTCGAGGCACTGCACGTCGATTTTGCGCTTGACCAGAGCCAGCTTGAGGATCTCAATCATCGCTTCGAGCTGAAAATCCGCTTCTGCGGTCAGGTTGACGGTCAGGTCTTTTTCCTTGAACTCGAAGCTGCCTTTGCCTTTCAGGTCATAACGACGATCGAGTTCCTTGACGGCGTTCTCGACCGCGTTGGTGACTTCGTGTTTGTCCAGTTCGGATACCACGTCGAACGACGGCATGTAATCTCTCCAAATTTAAAGGCGCACCGATGGAGCGCGCCTGGCTTGCGGTTAAAATCCGCGCTGATTATAACGGGTCTTTCCCATCATTCACTGTGAGCTGCCGATGCACGCCTTAAACAGAGCAAAAAGCTGATGTCCACCACCTGGCATGTACTCGGCGCCGGCAGCCTCGGCACTTTATGGGCGACACGTCTGGCCCGGGCTGGCGTGCCGGTCCGGCTGATCCTGCGGGACACCGCGAGACTGCAGGCCTATGAGGCTGCAGGCGGATTGACACTGGTGGAACACGGCCAGGCGCAACACTACGCGGTGCCCGCCGAAACAGCGGACAGCCGCCAGCCGATCAACCGCCTGCTGGTGGCGTGCAAGGCCTACGATACCGAAAGCGCGGTGGCCCTACTGACGTCACGCCTGGCTCCCGACGCCGAACTGATCCTGCTGCAAAATGGCCTGGGCAGTCAGGACGCGGTGGCCGCACAGGTTCCCCAGGCACGCTGCATCTATGCCTCGAGCACCGAAGGCGCCTTCCGCGATGGCGATTGGCGCGTGGTGTTTGCTGGCCATGGCTTCACCTGGCTGGGGGATGCGAGCCATCCGGTCGCGCCGATCTGGCTCGATGACTTGAGCGCTGCCGGCATCCCTCACGAGTGGAGCACCGATATTCTGACCAGGCTGTGGCGCAAGCTGGCCCTCAACTGCGCGATCAACCCGCTGACGGTGCTGCACGATTGCCGCAACGGCGGTTTGCAACAACATCAGTGCGAAGTGGCCACCCTGTGCGGTGAACTGGTGGAGTTGCTCGAGCGTTGCGGTCAGCCGGCGGCGGGCGAAAACCTGCAGCAGGAAGTCGAACGGGTGATTCACGCCACCGCGGCCAACTACTCGTCGATGCATCAGGACGTCACGAGCCAGCGCCGCACGGAAATCAGCTACTTGCTGGGCTACGCCTGCAAAGTGGCCGGACGACATCAACTGAACCTGCCTCACCTCAATCAACTTCAGGCAAGGTTGATCGCTCGCCTGCAAAGCCTTGGATTGCCCAGCGACTGAGCAGCGGCTACGCTGGCCACTTGTTCCTTGTCTGCGATGAATCCGATGCCATTGCGCCAGCGCCTTGAAAACCTGCCCGTCGGCCAGAAACTGCTAGCCGCCCTGCTGGTACTGATGGTCACCGTCCTGCTGGTTGCCAACCTGACCTTTATCAGCGCCGCGTACTACATCTCCCAGGAAAGCATGGCGCCCCAGGCCCTGCAGACCATCGGCCGGCTGGTATCCAACCCGAGCCTGGCCTCCGAAGCCCTGGCGTCACCGCAAAGCGCCGAGCGCCTGCTGAATGAACTCAACAGCTATTCGCCTTTGCGCGCGGCCGCCCTGTATGACGCAAAGGGTGAGCGATTGGCGCAATTGCAGCATGGCGACAATCTCGAGCTGCCCAAACATTTCCGGCATATCGAAGACTGGCAGGTCACCGAGTTTCGCACCAATCAAGTCATCACCCTCTCCCGCCCCGGCGCTGCACCGGGACATTTGCTGCTGGTCGCCAGCAGTGAACTGCCAGTGGCGTTCTATACCGGGACCCTGACAGCCAGTCTGGGTATTCTGATCTTCAGCGTGCTGCTATGGCTGATCATTGCCCGCCAGATCAAGCGCCTGATTACCCGGCCGATCCACCAGCTCGAAGAGTTGTCGCGGCAGGTCACCCGTGAAGAAAACTACGCACTGCGCGCTTCACGAGGAAACCACGATGAAATCGGCAGCCTCGCGGAGGCGTTCAACACCATGCTCTCGCGGATCGAGGCCAGGGAGCAGCAACTCAAGCGGGCTCGGGACGACTCCCAGGCCGCTTACGACCAGGCCCAGGGCCTGGCGGAAGAAACTCGTCATACCAACCGCAAACTGGAGCTCGAAGTCCAGGTGCGCAGCAAGATCGAGAAAAAGCTCACCGGCTTCCAGAACTACCTCAACAGCATCATCGACTCCATGCCGTCGGCGCTGATCGCCCTCGACGAACAGCTCTACGTGACTCAATGGAACCAGGAAGCCAGCGCCCTGTCCGGCACACGCCTGGATGAAGCTCTGAACCAGCCCATCTTCCTCGCCTTCGAACCGCTCAAGCCGTTCTTGCCGCAACTCAAGGAAACGGTCGAACAGCATACGGTGGCCAAAATCGAACGTGTCACCTGGCTCAAGGACGACGAACCCCGCCACTACGCCCTGACGTTCTATCCATTGATGGGCGGTGCCGGCCGTGGCGTAGTGATACGGATCGACGACATCACCCAGCGCCTGTCCCTGGAAGAAATGATGGTGCAGTCGGAGAAAATGCTGTCGGTAGGCGGTCTTGCCGCCGGCATGGCCCACGAGATCAACAACCCGCTGGGTGCGATCCTGCACAACGTGCAAAACATTCGCCGACGCCTGTCCCCCGACCTGCCGAAGAACCTTGAAGTGGCCGAACAGGCCGGCATCGAACTGGATACGGTCAATCAGTATCTGAAAATCCGCGAAGTGCCGCAGTTGCTCGACGGTATCCAGCAGGCCGGTGCCCGGGCCGCCAAAATCGTCACCCACATGCTCAGTTTCAGCCGTCGCAGCACCCGCCAGATGGCCCCATGCGACCTGCCCGCCCTGATTGATCAGGCGGTGGAAATCGCCGGCAACGATTTCGACCTGGCGATCGGCTTCGACTTCAAGGGCCAGGCCATCATTCGTCAGTTCGACCCGGCGCTGGGCCCGGTCCCCGGCACCGCCAACGAACTGGAGCAAGTACTGCTCAACCTGCTGAAAAACGCTGCGCAAGCCATTCACCAGCGCGAGGACGACAGTGAGCCGGGGCGGATCATTCTGCGCACCCGGCTGAACCCGCCGTGGGCGGAAATCCAGGTCGAGGACAACGGCATCGGCATGAGTGAAAGCGTGCGCAAACGCACCTTCGAACCCTTCTTCACCACCAAGGAAATCGGCCAAGGCACCGGACTTGGGCTGTCGGTGTCGTACTTCATCATCACCAATAACCACAAGGGGCAGATGGAAGTGCAATCGACCCTGGGCCAAGGCACTTGCTTCACCTTGCGCCTGCCCCTGGCGAGCACGCCACCTGTCACGCAAGAACTCAATCTGCTATCGAGGTAACCATGGGCTTTCGTTTGTCGAAGATTTACACCCGCACTGGCGACAAAGGCGAGACCGGGCTGGGCGATGGCCGTCGCGTCCCCAAGGATCACCCGCGGATCGAGGCCATTGGCGAAGTCGATACGCTCAACAGTCAGGTGGGCGTGTTGCTGGCGGGGTTGGCCGCACAAACGGATACTGTTGCAGGCTTGCAGGAAGTGATCGAGGTTTTGGCGCCCTGCCAGCATCGCTTGTTTGATCTGGGCGGTGAGCTGGCAATGCCGGAGTATCAGGCCTTGAATACAGCGGAAATCGAGCGCCTGGAAGCGGCAATCGATGTGTGGAATGAAGAGTTGGGACCACTGGAAAACTTCATCTTGCCCGGCGGTTCAGCGTTGATTGCCCAGGCCCATGTCTGCCGTAGCCTGGCGCGCAGTGCCGAGCGGCGGTGTCAGCAATTGAATGCGATTGAACCGTTGGCCGGGGTTGGCCTGGCGTACATCAATCGGTTGTCGGATTTGTTGTTTGTAGTGGCGCGGCTGATTGCCAAGCGTCAGGGCGTGGCGGAAATTCTTTGGCAGCCTGCGGCGAAGCCTGAAGCTTAATCAGCGCCTGTCAGGGCCCCTTCGCGGGCAAGCCCGCTCCCACAGGGATTGCTAGTGCTCACACAATCTGTGTTTCACCTTGAACACTGTGGGAGCGGGCTTGCCCGCGAAGGGGCCTGTAGGCTCGCTAGAGAATTAACCCTCAGGCCAAAACGCCCGAATCCCCGCCACACCCTGCGCACCCGCCGCCCAGGCTTTCTCGACCTCGGTCGGGCCAACGCCACCCAGCAGGAACACCGGCTTGCTGAAGCCCTCGATCAAGCTCGACGCCTGCTCCCAACCCAACGGCTCCGCGCCAGGATGCGTCAGGGTGGGTTGAACCGGCGACAGGGTCACGAAATCCACGCCCATCTGTTCGGCCAGCGCCAGCTCTTCAGCGTTATGGCACGAGGCCGCCAGCCAGCGCGATGCCGGTAGCGGTCGGCCAGCCGCTGCGTATTTGCGCAACTGCGCCGAGGTAATGTGCCAACCCGCGGACGGGAAGTCGCCCAACCATTCGAACGGCCCCTTGAGCATCAATTGTGCCTTGCCGGCACACAGGCCCACCGCATCGACAGCCAGGTCGCGATATTTGGGATCGTAACCATTCGGTGCGCGCAACTGGATCAGCTTGATGCCACCGGCAATGGCCTTCTGGATGCCACGCAGCAACGCCGGGGTTTCCAGATCTTCCGGGGTAATCAGGTACTGCGATGACAATCGGGCCGCCGCGACGATCGGTTGATTGGCCGCCGGGAACTCGTAACCCGGCAGATCGCGGGGCGACACCCAGGCCAGCGGTTGGCCTTCGGCGCCGTGGGGTTCGCCAGTAAACGCCGAGACCTCCCAGACATCCAGCAACACCTGCTTGTCCGGGTAATCGTGCCGGACCTTGATCAGCGGGCGCGCCGCGTCGACCACGATGCCCAGCTCTTCATGGAGCTCGCGGGCCAGTGCGGTTTCGACCGACTCGTCGGCCTCGACCTTGCCCCCGGGAAACTCCCACAGGCCGCCCTGGTGCTGCGAATCGGCACGGCGGGCGATCAGGATCTGGCCACTGCCATCGCGGATGACGGCAGCGGCGACATGGACTCGCTTCACTTTTCCAACTCCTCCAGTCCGGCCTTCTGCCAGGCCTTGAACGCCGGCCATTGGTAGAGGGTTTCAACATAGGCTTCGTCAGCCGCGGACAGCTTCACCCGATAGGTGCGCAGGCGCACGGCGATGGGTGCAAAGAACGCGTCGGCCAACGTGAGGCGGCCAAACAGGTACGGACCGCTCTCGGTTGCGACAGCACGGCACTCGGCCCACAGCGCCGACATGCGCTCGATGTCCGCCTGGACATCGGCCGGGACCGGCGACAGCGCTGCGTCATGGCTCAGGTCAAACGGCATGTTGCCGCGCATGGCGAAAAAGCCGCTGTGCATCTGTGCACACGCCGAACGCGCCTGGGCACGGGCGGCGGTGTCTGTCGGCCAGAGGTTGGCGGACGGGAACTGTTCCGCCAGGTATTCGGCAATCGCCAGGGAGTCGGCGATGGTGCCGTGTTCGGTCTTCAGCAGCGGGACCTTCCCGGTCGGCGAATGCTTGAGCAGACGCTCGCGGGTGTTCGGCTGGTTCAGCTTGATCAGTTCTTCGGTGTAGGCCGCGCCGGCCAGATCGAGGGCCAGAGCGCCGCGCAGGGACCAGGAGGAATGCAGTTTGTCGCCGATGATCAGGTGCAGGCTCATAGTCGGGACCTTGTGATGAGGGGGACAGGCCAAAATCTCTAGCGTCTGGTCATCCGTCATCGCGGGCAAGCCCGCTCCCACAGTGACCGCGCTGAACACAACCTTTGTGTACGCCACTGAACCTGTGGGAGCGGGCTTGCCCGCGATCGGGTCGACGCGGTCTTAGGTACGGTACTCGGCGTTGATTTTCACGTACTCGTGGGACAGGTCGGTGGTCCAGATGGTTTCGCTGCAATCGCCACGACCCAGCTCGATACGAATGGTGATCTCTTCCTGCTGCATCACCGCCGCGCCCTGGGCTTCGGTGTAGGTCGCGGCGCGCGCGCCACGGCTGGCAATGCACACGTCGCCGAGGAACACGTCGATCTTGCTCACGTCCAGGTTCGGCACACCGGCACGACCAACGGCGGCCAGGATACGGCCCCAGTTCGGGTCGGAAGCAAACAACGCCGTCTTGATCAGCGGCGAGTGAGCCACGGTGTAGCCGACATCCAGGCACTCCTGGTGATTGCCGCCGCCGTTGACTTCAACGGTCACGAACTTGGTCGCGCCTTCGCCGTCGCGAACGATGGCCTGGGCCACGTCCATGCACACATCGAACACCGCCTGCTTCAACTTGGCGAACAGTTCGCCCTCGGCGCGGGTGATTTCCGGCAGCGCAGCCTGACCGGTGGCGATCAGCATGCAGCAGTCGTTGGTCGACGTATCGCCATCGATGGTGATGCGGTTGAACGACTTGTTGGCGCCATCGAGCATCAGGTTTTGCAACACATTGCGGGAGACTTTGGCGTCGGTCGCGATGTAACCGAGCATGGTTGCCATGTTCGGGCGAATCATGCCGGCACCTTTGCTGATACCGGTCACGGTAACGGTCACGCCATCGTGCTGGAACTGACGACTGGCACCTTTGGGCAGGGTGTCGGTGGTCATGATGCCGGTGGCGGCAGCTTCCCAGTTGTGGATCGACAGGTCGTCCAGAGCGGCTTGCAGTGCACCCTCGATTTTCTCGACAGGCAACGGTTCGCCGATCACACCGGTGGAGTACGGCAGCACCTGGCTGGCTTCGACGCCGGTCAGCTCGGCCAGTTTGGCGCAAGTGCGCTCGGCAGCGGCCAGGCCTGGCTCGCCGGTACCGGCGTTGGCATTGCCGGTGTTGGTCAGCAGGTAACGCACAGGGCCTTGTACGCGCTGCTTGGCCAGGATAACCGGGGCAGCGCAAAAGGCGTTCAGGGTGAACACGCCGGCTACCGTGGAGCCTTCAACACAGCGCATGACCACAACATCCTTGCGCCCCGGGCGCTTGATGCCAGCCGAGGCGATACCGAGTTCAAAACCGGCAACCGGGTGCAACGTTGGCAAAGGACCAAGACCAACAGCCATGAATGCGCTCCTTTATAAATAATGTCAGCACCGTTTCAGCAAGACGGTGGTTCGAATGGTAAAACGCCGCGACGGCAGAAGCCGGTCGCGGCGCGGGTATTTCAGCGATTGAAACGGGTTTTACTGGATCTGCCCGTGGCAATGCTTGAACTTCTTGCCCGAACCGCAGTAGCACAGCTCATTGCGACCCAGCTTATGCTCGCTGCGAACCGGGGCGGCGGCGAGCGCCACATCGACCTCTTCGCCCAGCACTTCCGGTTGGTCCAGGCCTGGCGCTTCTTCATGCAGGAACTGCATGCGAGCGGCCAATGCCTCGGCTTCCTGGCGCAGGCGCTGCTCTTCCTCGATAGGATCTTCGCGGCGAACCTGAACGTGGGACAGCACGCGGATCGAGTCGCGCTTGATCGAGTCCAGCAACTCGGAGAACAGGGTGAACGACTCGCGCTTGTATTCCTGTTTCGGGTTCTTCTGGGCATAACCACGCAAGTGGATACCGTGACGCAGGTGATCCATGGTCGACAGGTGGTCTTTCCACAGGTCGTCCAGAACGCGCAGAACGATTTGCTTCTCGAAGGTGCGCAGCGCTTCGGCGCCCGCCTGGTCTTCTTTCTCGTTGTACGCCGCGATGAGCTCGTTCATGAGCTTCTCGCGCAGGGTTTCCTCGTACAGGTGATCGTCTTCATCGAGCCATTGCTGGATCGGCAGTGTCACACCGAAGTCGCTCTGCAACGCAGCTTCCAGACCGGCCACGTCCCACTGCTCAGGCAGCGATTGCGGAGGAATGTGTGCGCTGACGGTGGCGTTGAGCACGTCCTGACGGAAGTCGGCGATGGTCTCGCCGATGTTGTCGGCGGCCAGCAACGTGTTACGCATGTGATAGATCACTTTACGCTGTTCGTTGTTGACGTCGTCGAACTCGAGCAGTTGCTTGCGGATGTCGAAGTTGCGGCCTTCAACCTTGCGCTGGGCCTTTTCAATGGCGTTGGTCACCATGCGGTGCTCGATCGCCTCGCCAGGCTGCATGCCCAGGGCCTTCATGAAGTTCTTCACCCGGTCAGAGGCGAAGATGCGCATCAGGCTGTCTTCCAGCGACAGGTAGAAACGGCTGGAACCGGCGTCGCCCTGACGACCCGCACGACCACGCAGCTGGTTGTCGATACGGCGCGATTCGTGACGCTCGGACGCAATCACCTGCAAACCACCCGATTCGAGCACTTGCTGGTGACGCTTCTGCCAGTCGGCCTTGATCTGGGCAATCTGCTCAGGGGTCGGGTTTTCCAGGGAAGCCACTTCCACTTCCCAGTTGCCGCCCAACAGGATGTCGGTACCACGACCGGCCATGTTGGTGGCGATGGTCAGTGCACCCGGGCGACCGGCCTGGGCAATGATCTCGGCTTCCTTTTCGTGGAACTTGGCGTTCAGAACCTTGTGTTCGATGCCTTCCTTCACGAGCAGATTGGACATGTGCTCGGAGGTTTCGATGGTGGCGGTACCCACCAGCACCGGACGACCTGCGGCCATGCTTTCCTTGATGTCGGCCACGATTGCCGCGTATTTCTCGTCAGCGGTCAGGAACACCAGGTCGTTGTAGTCTTTACGCGCCAGCGGCTTGTTCGGCGGAATCACCATGACCTGCAGGCCATAGATCTGGTGGAACTCGAACGCTTCGGTGTCGGCCGTACCGGTCATGCCGGACAGTTTGTTGTACAGACGGAAGTAGTTCTGGAAGGTGGTCGACGCCAGCGTCTGGCTTTCGGCCTGGATATTCAGGTTTTCCTTGGCTTCGATGGCCTGGTGCAGGCCTTCGGACAAACGGCGACCCGGCATGGTACGGCCGGTGTGTTCGTCGACCAGTACGACCTGACCGTCCTGCACGATGTATTCGACGTTGCGATGGAACAGTTTGTGCGCACGCAAGCCGGCGTAGACGTGAGTCAGCAGGCTCAGGTTGTGCGCCGAGTACAGGCTTTCGCCTTCAGCCAGCAGGCCGATGCGGGTCAGCGTTTCTTCGACGTACTGGTGACCGGCTTCGTTGAGTTCGACCTGACGGGTCTTCTCGTCGACGGTGTAGTGACCGGCCTGGGTCACTTCGCCTTCGACTTCTTCAACGTGCAGCTTGAGCTGCGGGATCAGCTTGTTGACCTCGATGTACAGCTTGGAGCTGTCTTCGGCCTGACCGGAGATGATCAGCGGCGTACGGGCTTCGTCGATGAGGATGGAGTCGACTTCGTCGATCACGGCAAAATTGAGTTCGCGCTGGAATTTTTCTTCCATGCTGAACGCCATGTTGTCGCGCAGGTAATCGAACCCGAATTCGTTGTTGGTGCCGTAGGTGATGTCGGCGGCGTAGGCAGCACGCTTCTCTTCCGGCGGCTGGAACGGCGTGACAACGCCGACCGTCAGGCCGAGGAATTCATACAGCGGGCGCATCCAGTTGGCGTCACGGCGGGCCAGGTAGTCGTTCACCGTCACAACGTGCACGCCGTTGCCGGACAGCGCGTTGAGGTAAACGCCCAGTGTTGCCACCAGGGTCTTGCCTTCACCGGTACGCATTTCCGCGATCATGCCTTCATGCAAGGTCATGCCGCCGATCAGCTGGACATCGAAGTGGCGCATGCCCATGACACGCTTGCCGGCTTCGCGGGCGACCGCAAAGGCTTCTGGCAGGAGCTTGTCGAGGGATTCCCCTTTGGCGATGCGGGCCTTGAACTCGCTGGTCTTGGCACGCAATTGATCGTCCGAAAGGGCCACCATTTGCTCTTCGAAGGCATTGACGAGTTGCACCGTCTTGAGCATGCGTTTGACTTCACGCTCGTTCTTGCTTCCAAAAAGTTTCTTTAACAAAGGCGCAAACATATCGGCAGGATCTTCCACACTAAAGGGATGGAGGGCGGCCCCGTGAGTCGCCCGTGCAGCCCTCATGGCCGCATGCGAACGAGCATTCTACCCGGAAACGGTGGTGAGGAAAGTGGCGATATTCCACGATGCTGGCACAGCGCTTTGACGGGGCTCACTTAAAATAGGGGCGTTTTGCTCAACTTCAAGCCGTTCAAGGCAGAAGTTAGTTGTTGATTTAATGGGTAAAGCGCCCACAAAAGCAATGGGCGGGTGCATCCGGCGCTTTCTGCTACCATGGCGCCTCTGTTACTTCAGGTGTCTGATCATGGCATTTCGCCCACTTACGGCCAAAGTACCCGCCGTTCTATTACGCGAAGCCAAGCCGCTGAAAGCCATTCTCGGCCACGCTCAACGCCTGGGTCATTTGCAACGTTTGCTCGAAAGCCAATTGCAACCCGCCGCTCGCGAGCATTGCCACGTGGCGTCCTGGCGCGAAGGCAGTTTGTTGCTGATTGTCACCGACGGTCATTGGGCAACCCGCCTGCGCTATCAGCAGAAGCGCCTGCAGCGGCAACTGCAACTGTTCGACGAGTTTGCCAACCTGACGCGAATCCTGTTCAAGGTGCAGCCACCTACCGTCCAGCGGGGCGCGGTCGGGCATACCATGGATCTGTCGGACGATGCGGCCGCGACCATCCAGGCCACGGCCGACGGGATCAGCGACCCGAATCTGCGGGCAGCGCTGGAGCGACTGGCGGCGCACGCCAAGACCAGAACCTGACACAGAAACCATGTGGGAGCGGGCTTGCTCGCGAATGCGGTGTGTCAAACAATATAACGGTGACAGACATACCCTCTTCGCGAGCAAGCCCGCTCCCACATTGACTGTGTTCGCTCAAGCTAGCGGCGTTTGCTGCCGCCCAGTAACGACCCCATCAAGCCGCGCACCAACTGTCGGCCAAGCTGGTTCGCCGCCTGTTGCATCGCCGACTTCAGCGCCTTCCCTGCTGCCGTGCCGAGGAACTCCCCGGCCTGTTCGGTGAAACTCGGTTCCTGTTTGCCCTGCTCCGCCTCAGGTTCGGGCGCCAGGCCCTTGCGCCCCATCAGCACTTCATAGGCCGACTCGCGGTCAATCGGCTTGTCATAACGCCCCTGCAACGGCGAACCGGCAATCAGCGCCGTACGCTCGGCACCGGTCAAAGGCCCGATCCGCGATTGCGGCGGCGCGACCAGCACCCGCTGCACCATTTCCGGGGTGCCTTTTTCCTGCAGCGTGCCGACCAGCGCTTCGCCGATCCCGAGTTCGGTCAACACCGACAATGTATCGAACGCCGGATTCGGCCGGAAACCTTCGGCCACTGCGCGCAGGGACTTTTGCTCCTTGGCGGTAAACGCACGCAGACCGTGCTGGATTCGCAAGCCCAACTGAGCCAGCACATCATCCGGCAGGTCACCCGGCGACTGGGTGACGAAATACACGCCCACGCCCTTTGAACGAATCAGCCTCACGACTTGTTCCAGACGATCACGCAATGCCTGGGGTGTGCCGTTGAACAACAAGTGGGCCTCATCGAAGAACAGCGCCAGCAAGGGTTTGTCGGCATCGCCACGCTCCGGCAGTTGCTCGAACAGTTCGGCCAGCAGCCACAGCAGGAACGTCGCGTAGACTTTTGGCGCTTCATGCACCAGACGGCTGGCATCCAGCAAATGGATACGCCCGCGGCCATCGGCAGTGGGTTGGAGGATGTCTTCGAGTTGCAGCGCCGGTTCGCCAAACAAGGCTTCGGCGCCCTGTTGCTCCAGGATCGCCAGACGTCGCAGCAGCGCCTGGCTGGAGCCGGTGGTCATCAATGCCGCATCGTCGCCCAGCAACTCGGAGTGGTCCCGCAGGTGATTGAGCAGCGCCTTCAGATCCTTGAGATCGAGCAACAACAGACCTTCGCGGTCCGCCACCTTGAACGCCGCGTACAACGCCGACTGCTGACTGTCGGTCAGTTCCAGCAGGCTGCCCAACAGCAGCGGCCCCATTTCACTCAAGGTTGTGCGTAAAGGATGACCGGACTGCCCCTGTACGTCCCACAACGTCACCGGATAAGCCTGAGGCTTGTGGTTGAGCCACGGCATCCCGGCAATCCGCTCGGCGATCTTGCCCTGAGGGTTGCCCGCGGCGCCAAGGCCGCACAGGTCTCCCTTGATGTCGGCAGCGAACACCGCCACGCCGGCATCGCTGAAAGCTTCGGCCATTCGTTGCAACGTCACGGTTTTTCCGGTGCCGGTCGCGCCCGCGATCAAACCGTGGCGATTCGCCAGGCGCATGGCCTGGGCAATCGGTTGCCCTTTGAGGTCGGCGCCGATAACGAGTTGCAGTGAGTCAGGCATTTGGTCACCCATGATTAATCTTTGGTCCTACACGGCCGATAGAGATAACGACAAAGCAGTCAGACACGATCTGGTAGGAAATTTCCCTAAGGAGAGTCGGAAAATTCAATTGCTTTCAACCTTGCCCGTCGTGCGTCCCTTTATAAAAGCACGCGCTGGACATTAAGACCTTAGCGGAACCCCAAGCCATGAACAAAAATCTGCGTTTCAGCCATAAAATCCTGCTTGCCGCCGCCCTCATTGTTATAGCCGCCTTCGCCTCGTTCACGCTGTACAACGACTATTTGCAGCGCAATGCCATCCGCGAAGACCTCGATAACTATCTCAACGAGATGGGTGACGTCACCGCCAACAACATCCAGACCTGGCTGGCCGGGCGTATTTTGCTGATCGAGAACCTCTCGCAAAACATCGCCATCAACCCCGAACAAGCCAATGTCGCCAGCCTGCTTGAGCAGAAAAGCCTGACGTCGACCTTCATGGCGTCCTACCTGGGTGATGCCACCGGGCACTTCACCATTCGTCCGGACGCGAAGATGCCCGACGGTTTCGATCCGCGTGTTCGCCCCTGGTACAAAGGCGCTGAAAACAGCAGCACGCCGACCCTGACCGAACCCTACATCGATGCGGCAACCGGTCAACTGATCATCTCGATGGCCACCGCTTCGAAAAAAGCCGGACAGAGTGTCGGTGTGGTGGGTGGCGACCTGAGCCTGCAAACCCTGATCGCGACCCTCAGCGCCCGCGACTTTGATGGCATGGGCTACGCGTTTCTGGTCAGCGCCGACGGCAAGATCCTGGTTCACCCGGACAAAGCGCTGGTAATGAAGTCCCTGAGCGAGGCGTATCCGAAAGACACCCCGCGCATCGGCAACGGCTTCAGCGAAGTAGACGTCGACGGCAAGACCCGCATCGTCAGCTTTACCCCGATCAAGGGCTTGCCTTCGGTCAACTGGTACATCGGTCTGTCGGTCGACAAGGAAAAAGCCTACTCGATGCTCAGCGAATTCCGCACCTCGGCTGTGGTTGCAACCATCATTGCCGTGGCCATCATCATCGCCCTGCTCGGCATGTTGATTCGCATCCTGATCCAGCCGTTGCACGTCATGACCCGCGCCATGGCCGACATCGCCGACGGCGAAGGTGATCTGACCAAACGCCTGACCATCCAGAACAATGACGAATTCGGCACCCTCGGCACCGCGTTCAACCGTTTCGTCGAGCGCATTCACGGCTCGATCCGTGAAGTGTCCTCGGCCACCGGGCAAGTCAACGAAGTGGCCTTGCGCGTGGTCGCGGCTTCCAACTCCTCGATGTTCAACTCCGACCAGCAAGCCTCGCGCACCAGCAGTGTCGCCGCTGCCATTAACCAGCTCGGCGCCGCTGCCCAGGAAATCGCCCGCAACGCCGCTCAGGCTTCGAGTCAGGCCAGCGATGCCCGCAGCCTGGCCGAAGACGGCCAGCAAGTGGTGGACCGCAGCATCGTGGCGATGAATCAACTGTCGAGCATGCTCAGCGCCTCGAGCACCAACATCGAATCGCTGAACAGTAAAACGGTGAACATCGGGCAGATTCTCGAAGTGATCACCAGCATTTCCCAGCAAACCAACTTGCTGGCACTCAATGCCGCGATTGAAGCCGCCCGTGCCGGTGAAGCCGGTCGAGGTTTTGCCGTGGTGGCGGACGAGGTGCGCAACCTGGCACACCGCACGCAGGAATCGGCGCAACAGGTGCAAACCATGATCGAGGAACTGCAAGTCGGCGCCCGGGAATCGGTCAGCACCATGAGCGACAGCCAACGCCACAGCCAGGACAGTGTGGAAATCGCCAACCTCGCGGGCGAACGTCTGAACAGCGTGACCTTGCGTATCGGGGAAATCGACGGCATGAACCAGTCGGTGGCCACCGCGACCGAAGAACAGACCGCCGTGGTGGAGTCGATCAACGTCGACATCACCGAGATCAACACGCTGAACCAGGAAGGCGTGGAAAACCTGCAATCGACCTTGCGCGCGTGCTCGGACCTTGAGCAGCAGGCGGCTCGACTGAAGCAGCTGGTGGGAAGTTTCAGGATCTGAGGCGCTCTTGCGGGCCCCTTCGCGGGCAAGCCCGCTCCCACAGGAGTCCGGGTGAAGCACAAATTGTGTGAACACTCAAAATACCTGTGGGAGCGGGCTTGCCCGCGAAGGCGGCCTGTCAAACACGACAAAACCCGCTGACACCCCACCCGCACAACCCCAACCGAACATCTATCCTTCATAAAGGTCAACCAAGGGAGTACCGGGACCGGAGGATCGTTCATCGTGCATATCGCTGACATCACCATGTTCTACGCCCCTGCCAGTGGTGGCGTGCGCACTTATCTGGATGCAAAGCACCGTCGCCTGGGCATCAAGCCGGGCATTCGCCACAGTTTGCTGATCCCCGGATCGTCCTTGAGCGAGCAGGATGGCATCTTCACCGTTCCAGCCCCTGCCCTGCCTTTCGGCAAAGGCTATCGCTTCCCGCTGCGTCTCGCGCCCTGGCGCAATGTCCTGCAGGTTTTGCAACCTGACCTGATCGAGGTCGGTGATCCCTACCTCACTGCATGGGCAGCGCTGGATGCACGGCGGCAACTCGATGTACCGGTCATAGGTTTCTACCACTCGGACCTGCCGCTGCTGGTCAGCAACCGCATGGGCAACTGGGTGACCAACAACGTCGAGGCCTATGTCAGCAAGCTCTACGGCAACTTCGACCGGGTCCTGGCGCCCAGTCGGGTCATGGCCGACAAACTCACCGGGCTTGGGGTCAGGAATGTGTTCGTGCAACCCTTGGGCGTCGACCTGCAAACCTTCAATCCCGATGCCAGGGACCCCGAGCTGCGGGCCGAGTTGGGCCTGGACGACAACACCCGGCTGCTGATCTTCGCCGGGCGCGGTTCCAAGGAAAAAAACCTGCCAGTGCTGCTCGACTGCATGAAACGCCTGGGCCGACGCTATCACCTGCTGCTGGTTGGCTCATCGATGCCGACGGCCGTGCCGTCCAATGTGACGGTGATCGACGAGTTCTGCCCGGCGCCGCAAGTGGCCCGCCTGATGGCCAGCGCCGACGCATTGCTGCACGCCGGCGATCAGGAAACCTTCGGCCTGGTGATACTCGAAGCCATGGCCAGCGGTATTCCGGTGGTGGCCGTGGCGGCCGGGGCTTTCGAGGAAATCGTCACCGAGGACTGCGGCCGGCTCTGCGCGCCGAACGATCCAGCCGCGATGGCCACCGCTGTTCGAGAACTGTTCAGCTCGGACAGCGTAGCGCTGGGCCGCCAAGCGCGGTTACATGTCGAACGACATTACGCCTGGGACACGGTGGTCACCAGTTTGCTGTGCCACTACCACGCCGTGCTCGGCAGCCAATGGCCGCTGACAGCCAATGGTTGAGTCCATGAACAGGCCCGCTTTACTGCTGGTACTGCACGACGTGGCACCCCCCACCTGGGCCGATTACCAACCGTTCGTCAAAGCCGTCGACGCCTTGGGGGACGTGCCGATCACCTGGCTGGTGGTTCCGGATTACCACAAACACAACAACCTGGACGCCCATCCGCGGTTTTGCCGCCAGCTCAGTGCCAGGGTCGCCCGGGGCGACGAACTGGCACTGCATGGCTATTTCCATAGCGACGAAGGACCGATGACTCTCAATCCCCGCGACTGGTTCATGCGTCGGGTCTACACCCACGAAGGCGAGTTTTATCGTTTGTCTCAAGAAGACGCCCTCGCCCGCCTGCGTTCGGGCATCGAGATGTTCCACCGGCATGACTGGCCGCTGGAAGGGTTCGTCGCCCCGGCCTGGTTGATGAGCCAAGGCACTCGCCAGGCATTGCGCCAATTGCCGTTGAGTTACACCAGCGACTCACAGCATTTGTACCGTTTACCGGATTTCACCGCCATCGAGGCCCCGGGGCTGGTCTGGAGTGCGCGCAGTGCCTGGCGCCGGGGTGTATCGAAGCTCGTCAGCGACCGTCGTGAACAACGCTGGCAGCACGCCCCGGTGATTCGCCTGGGCTTGCACCCGGTGGACATGCGCCATGAGTTCTCGCACCGATACTGGCTGCGAACCCTCGAGCGCCTGCTCGACAATGGACGCATTCCGATGACCAAGTCCCAGTGGCTGGCACTGCAAAACAACCGAATGGGCTGTGCCGCATGAGTCGCGCCCTGCTATTGCTCGTCGGCCTGCTCGCGGCGGTGCTGATTCCACTGCTGTTGGGCGGCAGTGAAATTGGCTACCGGCTGAGCGCTTTTCCGCTGCCATGGCTGTTGATCATGTTCGGCATGATTCTGCTGTGCTGGGGCGTGAACACCCTGCGTTTGCGCCTGTTGCTGGGGGATCAATGCCATAAGGTCGGCCGGCTCAGGAGCCTTGGCGTGGTGATGGCCGCCGAATTTGCCTACTGTGCCACGCCCGGCGGCAGCGGCGGGCCGCTGACGATCATGGCCTTGCTGGCGCGTCACGGCGTGCGTCCGGCCAGGGGCAGTGCCGTGTTTGCCATGGACCAACTGAGCGACTTGCTGTTTTTCCTCTGCGCCTTGAGCGGGATTCTTGTTTACGCCCTGTTCCAGCACCTCAGCCAGCGCATGGAATGGATGCTGATGGTCAGCGCTGTTTCGCTGTTCGGCGGCTTGATCACCTGCGCCATGGTCGCCCGCTATCACCGCTCGTTGATTCGCCTGAGCGGTCGATGGCTCGCCCGAGCCAATGTCAAAGCGGCCACGCGAATGCGCTGGGCGCGCAAGCTCCTGCAGTTTCTGGCGGCGTTTACCGACACGCTGAAATTGCCCGCGCAGACCTTGATCAAGGTATTCGTCCTGACCTGTGTGCATTGGCTCCTGCGCTACAGCGTGCTCTATCTGGCGTTGCGCGGGCTCGGCGCGGATTTGCAGTGGGCCTGGTGTTTTCTGATCCAGATGCTGGCGCTCAGCGCCGGCCAATTCAGCCTTCTGCCGGGTGGAGCCGGGGCGGCGGAGCTGACGTCGGCGGCGCTCTTGGCACCCATGGTCGGGAAATCCACGGCCGCCGCGGCGATTCTGATTTGGCGGGCGGTGACGTATTACTTCTACTTGTTGGTCGGTGGACCGGTGTTTTTGCTGATGCTGGGGCGGCCGCTGCTGATGAAATTGATGAAAATCAGGCAGGCCTGAAAAAATCGCAGCCTGCGGCAGCTCCTACAGGGCACGCAGGCTGCGATTTTTTTTAATCCTTCCCGGTTTCATCGTCAGACTCCTGCTGCAGCTGCTCCCACAACTCGGCTGCCCCCGGAAACTCCGTACCGTCTTCAGGCCCCATGTCATCCGGGTCGTAGCGGCTCAGGCAACCCTCGCCCAGCGTGGCGGGAGCCCGGGATGTGGCTTTGTCCAGTGGATCGGCCATGGTCATGTCCTCGGTGCAGAAACGGCGAAGGGCCTGGAGCGATTGAACGCCCAGGCCCTTCGAATTTCAACCGCGTCGTGCGTCTATCAGAAGACGACGGTTTTGTTGCCGTGCACCAGCACCCGGTCTTCCAGGTGATAACGCAGGCCACGGGCCAGCACCATCTTCTCGACATCGCGGCCGAAACGCACCATGTCTTCGATGCTGTCGCTGTGGCTGACACGCACCACGTCCTGCTCGATGATCGGTCCGGCATCCAGCTCTTCGGTCACATAGTGGCAGGTCGCGCCGATCAGCTTCACACCGCGCAGGGAGGCCTGGTGGTACGGCTTGGCACCGACGAACGATGGCAGGAAGCTGTGGTGAATGTTGATCACCTTGTGTGCGTATTCGCTGCACAGCTCGGGCGGCAGGATCTGCATGTAGCGGGCCAGCACCACCACTTCGGCGTCGTGCTGCTTGACCAGGCGCGACACCTCGGCGAAAGCCGGCTGCTTGTCCTGCGGATTGACCGGGACGTGGTAGTACGGAATGCCGTGCCACTCCACCATGCTGCGCAAGTCATCATGGTTGGAAATCACGCAGGAGATTTCGCAGTCCAGTTCATCGCTGTGCCAACGATGCAGCAAGTCGGCCAGACAGTGCGACTCGCGGCTGGCCATCAGCACGACACGCTTCTTTTGTTCGGTATCGGTGATGCGCCAGTCCATCGAGAACTCTTCGGCGATCGGGGCAAAGGCTTCGCGCAACGCTTCGATACCAAATGGCAGGGAGTCGGCACGGATTTCGTGACGCATGAAGAACCAGCCACTGAGATTGTCCGAGTGATGGCTCGCTTCAGTGATCCAACCGTTGTGTGATGCCAGAAAGTTACTGACTTTGGCAACGATGCCAACACGGTCCGGGCAAGAAATCACCAGACGAAAAGTGCGCATGAGGGGGAAACTCCAGAACTTCGCAAAGGCCGCCATTCTAGCGATTGCGCAGCAAAACTGCAGTATTGTTGACGATTCACCCTGCCGGAAGGTCGGTGCGGCTGGACGGCCAACACCCGTGCCGGTTCGTCCGGATGCTCTAGCGATGCCGGGCAATTGTTAAATTATGTATATCCGACGGACCTGGATCACACTAATAACGGCATTACCTATGTGCGCCCAAGACACGGCAACTAAATTAAATAAAGTTGGCTCAAATGTTTACTTGATGAAACACCGTGACTATTATTGCCGCACTGTCACCTGCCATCCAGCGTACAACATAAGGTAGTTCCCATGTCCTTGATCAACGAATATCGCGCCACCGAAGAAGCTATCAAAGAGCTGCAAGCCCGTTTGAAGAACCTGTCCCAAGACGACAAACTGCAAACCGAGCTGGAATTCGAAGGCAAACTGCGCACCTTGATGGGTGAATACTCCAAGTCCCTGCGTGACATCATCGCGCTGTTGGATCCAGAGTCGAAAACCAAGGCACCACGCGGCGGCGCAGCGAAAACTACCGGCACCAAGCGTGCTCGCAAAGTTAAACAATACAAAAACCCGCACAACGGCGAAGTCATCGAAACCAAAGGTGGCAACCACAAGACTCTGAAAGAGTGGAAAGCCAAGTGGGGCGGCGACGTGGTAGAAGGCTGGGCTACCCTGCTGGGCTAAGCCTCAGAGCTTGTCGCAGATGGATCCGTGACAAAAAAAGAACGCCAGCAAATGCTGGCGTTTTTTTATGCGCGGTGTTTAAGCACCGACAGGTTCGATTTCAAAGATGCAAACGCTGACGCAATCCCTCGACATAATCCTGCCACTCACCGAGCACCCCCTGCTGAAACGCAGAGGCACTAACGCTCAATTGGGCCGCGGCCTCTACAAAACTTTCGAGGGTATTTGGCGCTCCCCATCCGGGGTCTGACAAACGTTTCTGACAGAATATTCGCCAGCGCTCTTGCTCCTCGGCATTCAACGTATCGGGAAAGTTGCGTGCGCGATATCGAAACAATAATTCAGGCAAGCGTTCGTCATCGAAAGGCCACTGCTCTTGTGCCAACTGCATCGGGTCAACGGCTCTGACTTGTTCGCACAAACGCCGGTCCCGATCACCGATAAATCCATCGTATAACTGTTGCTCCGGATCCTGGCTCTGGGAAAAATCTTCGCGGGCATAAATCGCCAGGACTTTATCCAGCCAAACTTCCCGCGCGTCATTTAGCCGCAACACCCGCTGCTGATACAGCGCCATGTCCAGCCCCAGACGCTGCTGATCTTCTTGACGAAGTACCGACAACGGGGCCACCACCGGGCACTTGTTGATGTGAATCAGCTTCAACGGCACCGGCAATTCCCCTTCGGCCAGTTCGTCGTGGCGGGTATACAAGCGCTGACGCAAACTTTCGGCATCCAGGTCGAGCAGGCCCTGGGGGTCGAGATGCAGGTCACAGACAATCAGGGCGTTCTTGTTGCGTGGGTGCCAGGCCAGCGGCAACACCACCCCCACATAGCTGCGCGCCGCCGAAAAGCGCCCGGAAACATGCACCAGCGGTTGCAGCAGGCGTATCTGGTCCATGACTTTTTGCTTGCTGCGCAGTTGAAACAGCCAGGCGTAGAGCTTTGGCTGTTTTTCCCGAATGAGGCGCGCCAGGGCAATTGTCGCGCGAACGTCAGACAGCGCCTCGTGGGCATTGCCGTGATCGATGCCGTTGGCCGCGGTCAGGCGTTCGAGCTTGAGCGTGACCCGCCCTTCGTCGTCCGTCGGCCATTGCAGGCCATCGGGACGCAAGGCATAAGCGGCGCGCACCACATCAATCAGGTCCCAGCGGCTGTTGCCGCCCTGCCACTCCCGCGCATAGGGGTCGAAGAAGTTTCGGTACAGGCTGTAGCGGGTCATCTCGTCATCGAAACGCAGCGTGTTGTACCCCGCGCCACAGGTGCCCGGTGCCGCGAGTTGGGCATGCACCCGAGTCATGAAATCGGCTTCGCTCAAGCCCTGCGCCTGCAGTTGCCCGGGCGTGATCCCTGTGATCGCACAAGCGGCCGGATGCGGCAGGATGTCGTCGCTGGGCTGGCAGTAAAGATTGACCGGCTCGTCGATTTCATTGAGATCGAAGTCGGTGCGCAGGCCGGCCATTTGCAACGGACGGTCGCAACGGGGATTGATGCCAGTGGTTTCGTAGTCGTACCAGAAGATGGAGGTCACGGGCGATTCCTGAACTGAAGATCGGCAAAGTCTAGGCGTTCACCTCCCGCCCCGGCCAGTAGTCTGTCATTCAAGCACCTTGCGCGGCTCACCATGCAATACAGGATTATGTCGTTTCCCTGCGCCCCCGCCCCTCGACTAGGCTGCTAGCATCGAATGGATACACAATCCCGATCCAGGCCACATCATCAGGTTGCCCATGCTCGAGACCACAGCACTGCCACGGAATGCGCCGCTGTCACCGCCACTGGACACGCGGTACCAGGTCGAAACGCCGGAGGGCGTCGACCTGCCACTGCGCCCGGCCGGGTTGATGGTTCGTGCGCTGGCGTTCGCCATCGATCTTGGTTTGCGCGGTCTGGTCCTCGGTGTGCTGTTCATTGCGCTGGCGATGCTCGGCAAATTGGGCGCCGGGCTCGGGTCGATCCTGCTGTTCGGGGTGAGCTGGTGGTACATGGTGCTGTTCGAGGCGCTCAACCAGGGCCGCTCGCCGGGCAAGCAATGGATGGGGCTGCGGGTGGTGCACGACGATGGCACCCCGGTCGGCTGGTCCGCTTCGCTGCTGCGCAACCTGTTGCGCGTTGTCGACCTGTTGCCCTTCGGTTACTTCGTCGGGGCCATCAGTTGCCTGCAACACCCCCACTTCAAGCGCCTTGGCGATATCGCCGCCGGGACCCTGGTGATCTACCGCGAACACTCGCACACCCGCCCCGAACTCCCCGAAGCCCAACCCCGTCGCACGACATTTGCCCTGACGCTCAGCGAGCAACGGGCCATCCTCGGGTTTGCCGAGCGCCAGGGCGAACTCTCCCGGGCGCGGGCCGATGAACTGGCCGCCATTCTCGCCCAACCCTTGCACGTCCCGGCCGCGCAGGCGGTGACCGAGCTCAACGGCATCGCCCGCGGCTTGTTGGGGCCGACATGAAACAAAGCCTTTTCGAACGTCGGCACAAAGCCGAGTGGGACCGTTTCTGCGGGCTGCTCGAACAATTGGAACGGGACGGCAAGGTCACCGACGCCGGCAGTTTTCCGAAGGATTACCGACGCCTCTGCCAACACCTGGCACTGGCACGGGAGCGTGGCTACAGCAGTTTTCTGATCGACTCGTTGCAGCAACAGGTGCTGCGCGGGCATCAACAGCTTTACCGTCACCGCAGCCGCCTGGGGGCCAATGCACTGGCTTTCATCCTCGCGGATTTCCCACGCCTGGTGCGCGAACAGTGGCGTTTTGTGCTCGCCGCCAGCCTGATGTTCTTTGTCAGCCTGGCCGGTTTCGCGGTGCTGGTGTACCTGTTCCCGGACCTGATCTACAACCTGATCCCCGCCGAACAGGTCAGCGAAATGCAAAGCATGTACGACCCCGTTGCCGGTCACCTCGGGCGCACGGCGGAACGGGCCGCCAGTGAAGACTGGGTGATGTTCGGCTACTACATCATGCACAACATCGGCATCGCCTTTCAGACCTTCGCCAGCGGTTTGCTGTTCGGCCTGGGCAGTGTGTTCTTCCTGATCTACAACGGCCTGATGATCGGTGCGGTGGCCGGGCACCTGACCTACGTCGGCTACGGGCAGACCTTCTGGTCATTCGTGATCGGCCATGGCGCTTTCGAACTCAGCGCCATCGCCCTGGCAGGCGCCGCCGGTCTGAAGCTGGGTTGGGCGCTGGTCGCCCCGGGCCGCCTGCCCCGCGCCGAGTCCTTGCGATTGGCAGCGCGCAAGAGCGTGCTGCTGATCTGCGGAGTCATGCTGTTCCTGTTGATCGCGGCGTTTATCGAAGCCTACTGGTCATCGATGACTCGCCCGTTGCCCCAGACCAAGTACCTGGTCGGCGCGGCGCTCTGGTTGCTGGTGGTGGTTTATCTCGTATTCGCCGGACGTCGCCGCCATGCGCCTGAATGACGCCAGCGTGGTCATTCGCCCGCGCTCGACCTGGGAAGCCATGGACCTCGGCGTGCTCCTGAGCCAACGCCACCGACGCTTGCTGATGACCAGTTGGGCGTTACTCACGTTGCCGCTGTTCGCGTTGCTCAGTTGGGGGCTCTGGGACTCACCGTCTCTCGCAGTGTTGATTTTCTGGTGGTTGAAACCGGCATTCGACCGCCTGCCCTTGTACATCTTGTCCAAAGCCATGTTTGGCGAAGCCCCCACGCTCAAGCAGGCCCTGCGGCAATGGCCGCGACTGCTCAAAGGGCAATTGCTGGCCAGCCTGACCTGGCGACGCCTGAGTCTGCAGCGCAGTTTCGTGATGCCGGTGGCGCAACTCGAAGGCCTCGACGGACAACAGCGCCAGCAGCGTTTAGAGGTGCTGTTGCAGCGGGACGCCGGCGCCGCACGCTGGCTGACGATCATCGGCGCGCACCTGGAAGGCGCGCTGTGGATCGGCTTGATGGTGTTGTTCTATCTGCTGCTGCCACAACAGGTCGCGCTGGACTGGAGCTGGCAGTCGCTGATCTCTGCGGCCACCCAGGACTGGCGCTGGCTGGAACACCTGACCAACCTGTTTTATGCACTGGTGCTGGTGGTCTGGGAGCCGATCTATGTCGCCTGCGGTTTCAGCCTTTATTTGAACCGGCGCACCGTGCTGGAGGCCTGGGATATCGAACTGGTGTTCCGCCGGATGCGTCAGCGTCTGATCAGCGCAAGCAGCGTGCTGTTGATCGCCGTGATGTCGCTGATGTCACCTGCACACAGCGTGTGGGCCGCCGAACCGGCCATTTCACCCGACAGCCCGCGCCTGCTGGACCAGCCCCTGAACACTCAGGTCGCCAGGGACGGCATCAAGACGATCCTCGAACAGCCACCCTTCAAGAACCGGGAAGCGGTGACACGCTATCGCTTCAGCGAAGACCCGCCGGGCGCGCAAGCGTCGGGCGACGGGCAGACACCGCAATGGTTGAAGTCCCTGTTGCAGCTGTTTGAGGGACAGCACTTCAGAGCCTTGGCGAACCTGATTGAAATCGCGCTGTGGGGCATCGTCATCGGTGCTGTCGGCCTGTTGATCTGGCGCTATCGCGACTGGGTGCAGGCGTTCGTCAGCCGGCGACCGACCCTCGACGTCAAAGCCGTGCGCCCCTTGCCGCAGCAGGCGTTTGGCCTGGACCTCAAGCCCGAGTCCCTGCCCGCCGACATTGCCGCCCGCGCCGAAAGCCTCTGGCAAAGCCATCCGCGCGAAGCCCTGGGATTGCTCTATCGCGCCCTGCTCAGCCGCCTGTCGCACGATTTCAACATCGCGCTCGAGGCCGCCGACACCGAAGGACAGGTGCTGCAGCGCATCGAGCAGTTACAGCAACCGGCCTTGCTGGCCTACAGCAAAAACCTGACCGGGCACTGGCAAGGTATGGCCTACGGTCACCGCCTGCCCCCCGAACAGGTGCGACAGGAACTGTGTGACGGCTGGCGCGTGTTGTTCGATCCGGAAGCGTTCCGTTGAGTCGGCGCCGGGGCACGATCGCCATTGCACTGCTCGCCGTGCTGCTGGCTGCGCTGGGTCTTTATCTGTACCTCAAGGCAACCCCCTATCAAGTCGAAATCGACCACGGCCCTTCTCCCGAAGCCAGGGCCAACCCTTATCTGGCGGCGCAACTGTTCCTGCGCCGGCAAGGCCTGAGCGTCGATCACGCCAACGGCCTGGACATCCTCCCCAGCCTCGATCCGCATCGACACAGCCTGTTGTTGCTCGGGGACCGCTACAACATGACGCCACGGCAGATCGACCAGGTGATGAACTGGACCCGAGGCGGCGGGCGGCTGCTGTTCGTCGCCGAGTCGTTGTGGGACGAAAAACTCGGCCACAGCAATGACCTGCTGCTTGACCGGGTACAGCTGCGCCAGTTCTTGAGCAAAGACCTCAAGGCGCCGCCACCGGATATCGGTGACGATCCTTACCCACAACTGACCAAGCTCTATCTGGAAGACGAAGACGCCCCGGCCTATGCCGGTTTCGATACCGCCTTCCACCTCGAAGACCCGAAAAACCTCGCCCAGGCCTGGGCCAACAGCGCCAGGGCGACGCACATGATGCAACTTGATTACGGACTCGGCTCGATCATCGTGGTCACCGATGCCGACCTGTGGAAAACCCCGGCCATCGAGCAATACGACAACGCCTGGCTGCTCTGGTACCTGACCGCCGACACCCGCGTGACGCTGATCTTCAACACCGATCACGACAGCCTGCCGACCTTGCTGCTGCGTTATTTCCCCCAGGCGCTGGCCGCTTTGTTCGCCTTGATCGGCCTGGGTTTCTGGCACTTTGGCGTGCGTCAGGGGCCGTTGCTGGAGCCGGCACCGAAAGCACGCCGGCAACTGCAGGAGCACCTGCGCGCCAGTGCCGACTTCCTGTTGCGCCGCAACGGTCAAGCCGGCCTGTTGCAAGCCTTGCAGCAGGACATCCTGCGGCGCGTGCGACGTCGCCATCCCGGCTTTGAACAACTCGCCGTCGCCGAACAATGGTTGGTGCTCGCACGCCTGACCGGCCAACCCACACGCGCTATCAGCCAGGCCATGAGCCCGCGTCCGAACCAACGGCTTTCAAGCGTTGAATTCAGCCGTCAGGTCGCCCACCTGCAATCCCTGAGGAACGCTTTATGAACGGGTACTTGGGAAGCATTACGCAGTGATTTTTCAAGGTACCTGGAGAATCCGGGGCGATTCGACGCGCTCCAGAGGCGACTTGCTCAGCGCATGAAGCGGGCTTGCCCATGCCCACATCGAGCCGGCCTGGTGACTGCTCGTCGGCTCATCGAAAACCCACTCAAGATCGCCTCCTTCAAGCCGATGGAATAGAGGTGCCGACTGGCTTCAAGCTGTTCATTAACAAGGGGCAAAGTGCTAGCATCGCCGCCGCGCAATGCACCCGGGCATCAACATAACCGTCGTCTTTCCCAATGTTTTTTTCATCTTTCGGACTTTATGCGACTCTTCCTAGATCCCCAGCGAGATATTGATGCCGCGCTGCTACGTTATCGTCGACTGTTCGGCGTGTTGGCACTGTTCAGCGGGGTGATCAACCTGCTGATGCTGGTCCCGTCCATCTACATGATGCAGGTTTTCGACCGCGTCCTGACCAGCCGCAATGAAACCACGCTGTTGATGCTGAGCCTGATCCTGCTCGGGTTCTTTGCCCTCGGCTGTGTGCTGGAGTGGGTGCGTGGCCAGGTGATGATCAAAATGAGCGCCGGCCTGGACACTCAGTTGGGCGAGCGAGTGTTCGATGCGGCCTTCGAGCGCAGCCTGAAGGAGCACAGCGCCAACCCGGCCCAGGTGCTGAGCGATTTGAACAGCATCCGGCAGTTCGTCACCGGTCCGGCGCTGATTGCCATCTTCGATGCGCCGTGGCTGCCGATCTATATCATCGCGACGTTCCTGTTCCATCCCTGGCTTGGGGTGTTCACGGTCATCGGCTCGCTGATCCTTGCCGGGCTGGGCGTCTGGAACGAGCTGACCACCCGCAAAAGCATGAGCGAAGCCAACCGTTTGTCCGTGGCGTCTTCCAGCTACGTGAACAGCACCTTGCAGAACGCCGAGGTGATTCAGGCGATGGGCATGCTCGCGCCCTTGCGCCAGCGCTGGTTCAACGTACAGCAGCGGGTCATTACCGAGCAGGGCGAGGCCAGTGACCGCAGCTCGCGGATCGCTGCGCTGTCACGCTTTGTGCGCATGACCTGGCAATCGCTGGCCCTTGGCCTGGGCGCCATCCTGGTGATCGAGAACCAGATTTCCGCCGGGGTGATGATCGCCGTGTCGGTATTGCTGGGACGAGCCATGGCGCCGGCCGAGGCGCTGATCGGTTCGTGGAAGCAGATGGGGAACGCCAAGAGCAGCTACGAACGCTTGAACCGCCTGCTCAACGAATTCCCCAAGGCCGCGCCAGGCATGCCCCTGCCGGCACCGACCGGGGCCCTGAGCATCGACCGCCTGGTGATCACCCCGCCGGGCATGCACAAGCCCGCAGTCAACGGCGTGACCATCAGTCTGGCCAAGGGCGAAGTCCTGGCGATCATCGGTCCGAGCGCATCGGGCAAGTCCTCCCTGGCGCGCGCCATGGTCGGCATCTGGACCGCCAGGCAGGGCTCGGTACGCCTGGACAGCGCCGAGATCGGCCAGTGGTCGCGTGCGGCCCTCGGCCCGCACCTGGGTTACCTGCCCCAGGACATCGAGCTGTTCGATGGCAGCATCGCCGAAAACATCGCGCGCTTCGGCGAGGTGGACCCAGGCAAGGTCATCGCAGCGGCGCAACTGGCCGGGATCAACGAGATGATCCTGCACTTCCCCAAAGGCTATGACACCTTGCTCGGGACTGGCGGACTGGGGTTGTCCGGCGGCCAGAAGCAGCGCATCGGCCTGGCCCGCGCGTTGTATGGCCAACCGGCGCTGGTGGTGCTCGACGAGCCCAACTCCAACCTCGACGATGCCGGTGAAGCGGCACTGGTGCAGGCCGTGCGCAAGCTCAAGGCCGAAGGCTGCACCGTGGTGCTGGTCACCCACAGGCCGAGCATTCTCGGCGCGGTCGACAAGCTGTTGTTCCTCAAGGACGGCGTACAAACCCTGTTCGGCCCGCGTGACCAGGTGCTCAAGACCCTGGTGCCTGCGACACCGGTAAAAGCCGTCGAACCCCGCAATCAAGAAGCCTGAGGCGTCAATGCAACCCAGTTCGAGCGACATTTCGACCCCCGAGAACAAGCCCGATGCGGATGCCGCGGGCATTGCCAGGATCGGCGTGTGGTTTTTGCTCCTGAGCCTGGGCGGGTTCCTGCTCTGGGCCTGCCTGGCACCGCTTGACCGCGGCGTGGTCGGTAGCGGCACCGTGGTGGTTTCCGGCGAGCGCAAGACCGTGCAGTCGCGCAATGGCGGCACGATCGACAGCATCCTGGTACGTGAAGGCGACCGGGTGCAGCAGGGGCAAGTGGTGATGCAGCTCAACACCGTCCAGGCCAAGTCGCAACTCGATGTCGCCCTGGGCCAGTGGCTCGGCGCCCGCGCCGTCGAGGACCGGCTGACGGCCGAACGCCTGAACCGCGACACGGTGCAGTGGTCCGAAGCATTGCTGGCCCGTGCCGGTGACCCGCGCGCCGTCGCGGCGATGGAGCTGCAAGGCTATCTGTTCGCCACCCGCCGTGCCGAACTGGCCAGCCGCATGCAAATCAGCCGGCACGAAATAGCCTCGCTCAAAGAACAGCTCCAGGGCTTCGAAGAGATCAAGCGCAACCACGCCGTACAGCTGCAATTCCAGGAGCAGGCGCTCAAGGGGCTGCGGGAACTGGCCCGTGAAGGGTATCTGCCACGCAACCGGCTGTTCGAAGCGGAAAGCAGTGCGGCGCAGCTGGGCGCCCAATTGGCTTCGAGCGTTTCCGATATCGGCCGCACGCGCCAGGCGATCAATGAAAGCGAGCTCAAGGCGCTGCAACAGGGGCAGGTCTTTCGCAGCGACGCCGAGTCGCAATTGACCCAGGTCGTGGCGCAGACCTCGAGCCTGATCGACCAGATCAAGTCATTGGAATTCGAAGTCAATAGCGCCGCCATCGTCGCGCCCGTCGCCGGCCAGGTGATGGGCATGACCGTGCACACCGTCGGCGGCGTCGCACCCGCGGGCCAGCGCCTGATGGACATTGTCCCGCAAGGCTCCAGCTGGGTGGTCAAGGCGCAATTCCCGCCGATGATGGCCGACCGGCTCAAGCCGGAGCTGCCGGTCGATCTGCGTTTCGGTTCGTTGCAACGGGTCCACACCCCGGTGATCGTCGGCAAGGTGCTCACGGTGTCGGCCGACCAGTTGATCGACGAACACACCGGTTCGCCCTACTTTTCGGTGGAGGTCTCGGTCAGCCCCGAGGCGATCATCCATCTGCGCGAGCTGGGCCTGGATGTCAAGCCAGGCATGCAGGCCGAAGTACTGGTCAAGACCGGCGAACGCACCCTTGCCAATTACTTGATGCAGCCGGTGACCGAGCGTATGGCCGGGGCTTTCAAGGAAGAATGACCGTGTCCGTACGCATCGCCTTGCTACTCTCCGTGTTCTGCTCGTGCCGGCTGCTGGCCGCTGAAGCGCCGTTGTCACTGGTCGCCCTCTACGACGCCTCGCGACTCAACGATGCGACCTACCAGGTTGCCAACCATGACTTCGAGGCATCGCGCCAGGAAGAGGCCATCGGCCGCAGTGGCTTGCTGCCGCAGGTCGCCATCAACTCGCGCTACGGTAAGGGCGGAGAGTTCGAAAAGCAGTCCCGCGCCAATAACCAGAACGATCAATACACTTCCGACAGCGTTGCCCTGTCGGTTATCCAGCCGCTGTTCGATAAAGGCCGCTGGGCCTCCTACGAGCAGGCCAAGGCGCGTGGACAGTTGGGCGAAGTCCAGCACGAAGGAGCCGACCAGCAGTTGTTCGATCGCGTGGTGCAGGCCTATTTCGATCTCGCCCAGGTGGAAAACGAACTCAAGCTGACGATCCAGCAGAAAGCCTCGGTCGAAGAACTGGCCAAGCAATCCCGGCGCCTGTTTGAAGCCGGTGAAGGCAGCATCACCGACCTTGAAGAAGCGCAAGCCCGGCTCGATTCCATCCGTGCCCAGGAAATCCAGTTGCAGGCCCAGCATCGTGCGGCCCTGCGCAAGCTGGCGGGTCGCGCCGGGATTACCGTCAGCGAGATCCCGCAGATGCAGGAGCAGGCACCGGCCGCCGCCTTGCTGGCCCCCGAGCAGGACCTCGACTACTGGCTGATCAAGGCCGACCAGGCCGCGTCGGCACTGGGCGTCAGCCGTGCTTCGATCAAAGTGGCCGAAGCCAACCTCAACCAGCAGAAGGCCGGGCACTACCCGACCGTGGCGCTGAGCGGCCGGCTGGCGCAGGTCGGCCAGAGCGACATCAACGAAACGTCCCAGCGCCAGTCGACATACTACGTGGGCGTCGTCATCGATATCCCGCTGTACCAGGGCGGCGGGGTCAGCGCTTCTTCGGAAAAGGCCCGCGCAGCCCTGGAGAGTGCCCGGTCCGGGTATGAGGTCCAGCTCCAGCAAATGAACGAGGACCTCGAGCTCAACTACCTGGGGGTGGTGGCGGGCTTCGAGAAGATCAAGGCCCTGGTGACGGCCGTGCGCTCCAGCCAGACCGCCCTGAAGTCCGCGGAAAAAGGCTATGAGGCCGGCGTGCGCTCGACGGTCGACATCCTCGACGCCCAACAGCGCCTGTTCTCTTCCAAGCGTGACCTGCTCGATACCAAGCTGGCGATGCTGCAAAGCTACGTCAACCTGCACACCCGCACCGGCCAGATGACCCGCAATGAGCTGGAAAAGGTCCAGGGGTTGTTCTGATCAACTGCTCAACTGCTCAACTGCTCAACTGCTCAACTGCTCAACTGTAGGAGCGAGCTTGCTCGCGATGGTCGTAAACGATAACGCGTGTTTACTGACTGAACGCAGCGCTCTCACATCCATCGCGAGCAAGCTCGCTCCTACATAATAGGATAGGAACAGCTCAGACCCGGCCAGGCGCCACACTGCTGATCGCGTCCTCGAAATCCCTGACGAAGCGTGGTGTGTCGAACAGCGCCGAGTGCTCGCGGCCCCGGTGCAGACGCTCACGCAAGCCGGGCAACAGGTCCGCCCGGGTCGCCAGTTCGACGGCACGCTCTTCGTACTCGGCCAGCGTGGTGGTGATCAGCTCCGGCAGGTCCAGCGCAGTCAGCAGGCTGCCGGCCATGCGCGAGGCAAAAGTACGGCCCGAGCGGGTCAGTACCGGCAGCCCCATCCACAGGGCATCGTTGGCCGTGGTCCCGGCGTTGAACGGGTACGCGTCGAGGAACAGATCCGCGGCACTGTAGCGGGCCAGGTATTGCTCCGGTGCAACCCGCGGGGCGAACAGCAGGCGTGCCGGATCCACGCCATGCGCCTGGGCCCTGGCGCAGAGGTTTTCCTGGGCCCATTGGTTGTCGGCCAGCAGCCACAACACACTGTCGGGGGCGCGCTGCAGGATCCGCATCCAGCAGTCGAACACTTCTTCGTTGAACTTGTAGTTGTTGTTGAACGAGCAAAACACGAAACGCTCTTGCGGCAAGCCGCACTCGGCGCGGGTCGGCAACGCCGCAACGGGGCGCTGGCGGTCGCTGCACTGGTAGATCTGCGCCAGGTACAGCGGTGTTTCACTGTAGTACGCCTTCTCGCTGTCGGGGATCAGGTAGCGATCGGCGATCACATAATCGATGCCTGGCAGGCCGGTCGACCCGGGAAAGCCCAGGTAGGTCATCTGCACCGCCGCCGGGCGGTATGCCGGAATGTCCGGCCGGGCCCCGGACGTCAGCCCATGCAGGTCGATGAGGATGTCGATTTCATGGTTGCGGATGCATTGCGCGGCAGTGGCATCGTCCATGGCATCGATCCGCACGAAGTGATCCATGGCCTGCCTGACCCGCTCGCGCAGGGCCGAACCGTCTTCGCGGCTCCAGCAAAAACCGTACACCTCGAAGCGCCGCCGATCGATCAGCTCGAACAACTCCACCGTCAGCAACGACACCGCGTGCAGGCAGAAGTCCGAAGACAGGAAGCCGATGCGCAACTTCTGGTGGCCATAGCCCTGGGCCGAAGCCAGGGCGGGTACCCGTACATTGACCCGCTCCTTGACGAAGTGCACCGCGGCGGCCAGTTGCAGGCCGGGGTCATCGCTGCCGGCGAGCAGTGCCAGGGGCGAAGACGCCTTGAGCAGATCGCCACGGGTCAAGCCTGCCGGTGGCTCATAGACCGGCCACACGCATTGCTTCTGGCGCAAGTGCACCCAGTGCTGAATCACCTTGGGTTGATTCGGGTCGGCATCCAGGCTGGTGCGCAGGATGGCTTCGGATTTCTGCAACTGCCGGGTTTCCTCGAACAGGCGGCCCAGGTTGTTGCAGGTCATCAGGTACAGCTCGCGGCTTTGCGTGGCGTCGACCATGCGGTCATCGAGCATCGACTGCCAGATGGCCAGGGCCTCCTGCGGTTTGTTCTGACGCTCCAGCAGCGTCCCCAGATTGAACCACGCCTGGGCGAATTCCGGATTCTGGGCAATGGCGGCGCGATAGGCTGCCTCTGCGGCCTCGATCTGCCCCAGTTGCGACAGCGTGGCCCCCAGGTTGAACTGGATAATGTAATTGACCGACGAATGGCAGTGCTGCAGCCAGCGCTGGTAGAGCGCCGCGACATCGGCAATGCGCTGCGCGCCATTGAGCCGGTCTGCGGTTTCGAGCAACTTCATCGGTTCCAGAGCGATACCCTCGGCCAGCTGCAGGGCTGCGGCCAGCACGACATCGAGGTTCGGGCTCTCAAGATTCTGTCTAAGCATTTGCGCGAAGTTCTCTTCCAATAAAAAAATACCGAGCTCTTTCGAGCCCGGTATCGGATCAGTCAAGGTTTACCACTGAAACTCAGTGAATCCAAGTCTGCACGTCGGTTGCGACCAACAACTGGACATCGCCGTCGTTGAACACGTTGTAGCTGGCGCCATCGACCGTGGTGGTCCCCGCCGCCTGCCACTGACCACTGTCGCCAGTGATGTTGACCGTGTCGTTGTGGTCACCGTTGACGATCATCTGCACCGGTGCTGCGGCACCGCTGGCCACATCCACCTGGCCAGCCTGGCCGAGCTTGGCGACAGCCTCGGCATCGACGGTCAGTACGCTGGCCTTGCCACCATCGGCCGCCAGATCGATTGCACCCAGGGAGTGAGCTTCGACTGCCGGCGAATCCAGCTTGGTCAGGTCCAGGGACTGATTGCCATTGCCGTCGGTGCGGAACCAGACGTCGGCGATCGTATGGCTCTGGCCATCGCTGGTTTCGAAGCTGCTGTCGAGACCGATCAGGTTGCCATGGTTGAGCTCGGCGGTCTTGGCCACATCCAGGTTGAACTGGGTAATGCCCAGCTCCTTGAGGGTGTGCATCTCGCCCTTCTCACTGACGCCATCGTTGTTCCCATCGACCCAGACTTGCAGCGCCGCGAACAACTGGTCTGCCCCGTTGACCGCGCCGTCATGGTTGCTGTCCAGGCTGACGAGGGCCTCGAAGCCGTCCTTGGCCAACGAACCGTCCGGCAGACGGAACGAGGAACCGAACAGCTCGGAGCCATCGTTGACCTGGCCATCGCCATTGAGGTCAAGCGCCAGCAGGCCGTCACCGCCAGCGGTCCAGCCGGTGGTTTCCTTGTGGCCGTCGGCATTGAGGTCGAACTTGACGCCGTTGCTCAGGTGAGTGGTCTGCACGCCATCGCCGTTGAGGTCCAGGACCAGCGGCGTGGACAGGGCCAGCGCGTCGATCTGGGTGGCGCTCATTGCCTGCAGTTGCGCCGTGGTGAACGAATCAACCTGGGCCATCGACAGGTGCGACAGTTGCGCCGTGGTCAGGACTATGGCTTGCGCCGTGGTCAGCGCCGCGACTTGCGCCGTGGTCAACGCCGCCATGTCGGTGGTTTCGATCGCCACGATCTGCGCGGTGGTCAGGGCCGCTATATCAGCGGTTTCCAGGGCGCTGATCTGGGTCGGCTTGAGGGCCGCGATCTGCGCCGTGGTCAGGGCCGCGACCTGGGCAGTGGTCAACGCTACCAGTTGGGCTGAAGTCAGCGCGCCAATATCCGCAGTTTCGATGGCCGCCACTTGCGTGGTGGTCAGGGCTGCGACCTGGGCGGTGGTCAGGGCCGCCACCTGGGCGGTGGTCAATGCCACCACTTGGGCGGTGGTCAGGGCAGCGGCCTGCGCGGTGGTCAGGCTTGCAGTGTCACTCACTGTCAGCGCGGCAATGTCCGCGGTTTCAAGTGCCGCCACTTGCGTGGTGGTCAAGGCCGCCGCTTGCGCGGTGGTCAAGGCCGCCACTTGGGCCGTGGTCAACGCCACCACCTGGGCGGTGGTCAGGGCAGCGACATCGACAGTCTGCAGAGCGCTGATCTGGGTCGCCTTCAGGGCCGCCACCTCGGCCGTGGTCAGTGCAGCGACCTGGGCAGTGGTCAACGCTACCAGCTGGGCAGAAGTCAGCGCACCGATATCGGCAGTTTCGATGGCCGCCACTTGCGTGGTGGTCAAGGCCGCCACTTGCGCGGTGGTCAGCGCGGCGACTTGTGCCGTGGTCAGTGCCACCACCTGGGCGGTGGTCAAGGCCGCCACGTCAGCGGTTTCCATGGCCGCGACCTGGGTCGCCTTCAGGGCCGCCACCTGGGCCGTGGTCAACGCCGCCACTTGGGCGGTGGTCAGGGCCACGACGCTGGCGGTGGTCAGCGCACCGATATCCGCGGTTTCCATGGCCGCCACTTGCGTGGTGGTCAGGGCAGACACTTGGGCTGGTTTCAGCGCGGCCACCTGGGCCGTGGTCAGCGCCACTACCTGGGCGGTGGTCAGGGCAGCGGCCTGCGCAGTGGTCAGGGCCGCGATGCTGGCGGTGGTCAATGCGGCGATGTCCGCGGTTTCGATGGCCGCCACTTGCGTGGTGGTCAGCGCAGCCACTTGGGTGGTAGTCAGCGCAGCGACTTGTGCCGTGGTCAACGCCACCACCTGAGCGGTGGTGAGGGCCGCCACATCAGCGGTTTCCAGGGCGCTGATCTGGGTCGCCTTCAGGGCTGCCACCTGGGCCGTGGTCAGTGCAGCGACCTGGGCGGTGGTCAGGGCCACGACACTGGCGGTGGTCAGCGCACCGATATCGGCAGTTTCCATGGCCGCCACTTGCGTGGTGGTCAGCGCAGCCACTTGGGCCGGCTTCAGCGCTGCGACTTGTGCCGTGGTCAGTGCCACTACCTGGGCGGTAGTGAGTGCCGCCACGTCAGCGGTTTCCAGGGCCGCGATCTGGGCCGTGGTCAGCGCGGCGACTTGGGCCGTGGTCAGCGCCGCCACCTGGGCGGTGGTCAGGGCCACGACGCTGGCGGTGGTCAGTGCGGCGACATCCGCGGTGTCCATGGCCGCCACTTGCGTGGTGGTCAGGGCAGCCACTTGCGCCGGTTTCAGCGCGGCCACCTGGGCTGTGGTCAAGGCCACTACCTGGGCGGTGGTCAAGGCAGCGGCCTGCGCGGTGGTCAGGGCCGCGACGCCGGCGGTGGTCAATGCGGCGATGTCAGCGGTTTCGATGGCCGCCACTTGCGTGGTGGTCAATGCCGCCACTTGCGTCGTGGTCAGCGCGGCGACTTGGGCCGTGCTCAGTGCCACCACCTGGGCGGTGGTCAGGGCCGCCACGTCAGCGGTTTCCATGGCCGCGATCTGGGTCGACTTCAATGCCGCCACCTGCGCCGTGGTCAGTGCAGCGACCTGGGCAGTGGTCAGGGCCACGACGCTGGCGGTGGTCAGCGCCGCGATGTCAGCGGTTTCCATGGCCGCCACTTGCGTGGTGGTCAGGGCAGCCACCTGGGCCGGTTTCAGCGCGGCCACCTGGGCGGTGGTCAGGGCCACTACCTGAGCGGTGGTCAGGGCAGCGGTCTGCGCGGTGGTCAGGGCCGCGATGCTGGTCGCCGGCAAGGCAGCGATGTCAGCGGTTTCGATGGCCGCCACTTGCGTGGTGGTCAATGCCGCCACTTGCGCGGTGGTCAGCGCTGCGACTTGTGCCGTGGTCAATGCCACCACCTGGGCGGTGGTGAGTGCCGCCACATCAGCGGTTTCCAGGGCGCTGATCTGGGTCGCCTTCAGGGCCGCCACTTGAGCCGTGGTCAGTGCAGCGACCTGGGCAGTGGTCAACGCTACCAGTTGAGCAGAAGTCAGCGCACCGATATCGGCAGTTTCGATGGCCGCCACTTGCGTGGTGGTCAATGCCGCCACTTGCGCGGTGGTCAGCGCGGCGACTTGTGCCGTGGTCAGTGCCACCACCTGGGCGGTGGTCAAGGCCGCCACGTCAGCGGTTTCCATGGCCGCGACCTGGGTCGCCTTCAAGGCCGCCACCTGGGCGGTGGTCAACGCCGCCACCTGGGCGGTAGTCAGGGCCACGACGCTGGCGGTGGTCAGTGCGGCGACATCCGCGGTTTCCATGGCCGCCACTTGCGTGGTGGTCAGCGCAGCCACTTGGGTCGGTTTCAGCGCGGCCACCTGGGCCGTGGTCAAGGCCACCACCTGGGCGGTGGTCAGGGCTGCGGCCTGCGCAGTAGTCAGGGCCGCGACGCCGGCGGTGGTCAATGCGGCGATGTCCGCGGTTTCCATGGCCGCCACTTGCGTGGTGGTCAGCGCAGCCACTTGGGCGGTAGTCAGCGCAGCGACTTGTGCCGTGGTCAACGCCACCACCTGAGCGGTGGTGAGGGCCGCCACATCAGCGGTTTCCAGGGCGCTGATCTGGGTCGCCTTCAGGGCTGCCACCTGGGCCGTGGTCAGTGCAGCGACCTGGGCGGTGGTCAGGGCCACGACACTGGCGGTGGTCAGCGCACCGATATCGGCAGTTTCCATGGCCGCCACTTGCGTGGTGGTCAGCGCAGCCACTTGGGCCGGCTTCAGCGCGGCGACTTGGGCCGTGGTCAGTGCCACTACCTGAGCGGTAGTGAGGGCCGCCACGTCAGCGGTTTCCATGGCCGCGATCTGGGCCGTGGTCAGCGCGGCGACTTGGGCCGTGGTCAACGCCGCCACCTGGGCGGTGGTCAGGGCCACGACGCTGGCGGTGGTCAGTGCGGCGACATCAGCGGTGTCCATGGCCGCCACTTGCGTGGTGGTCAGGGCAGCCACTTGCGCCGGTTTCAGCGCGGCCACCTGGGCGGTGGTCAAGGCCACTACCTGGGCGGTGGTCAGCGCAGCGGCCTGGGCGGTGGTCAGGGCCGCGACGCCGGCGGTGGTCAATGCGGCGATGTCAGCGGTTTCGATGGCCGCCACTTGCGTGGTGGTCAATGCAGCTACTTGGGCGGTGGTCAGCGCAGCGACTTGTGCCGTGGTCAACGCCACCACCTGGGCGGTGGTGAGGGCCGCCACGTCAGCTGTTTCCAGGGCGCTGATCTGGGTCGCCTTCAGGGCCGCCACTTGGGCCGTGGTCAACGCCGCCACCTGGGCGGTGGTCAGGGCCACGACGCTGGCGGTAGTCAGCGCACCGATATCGGCAGTTTCGATGGCCGCCACTTGCGTGGTGGTCAATGCTGCCACTTGGGCCGGTTTCAGCGCGGCGACCTGGGCCGTGGTCAATGCCACCACCTGGGCGGTGGTGAGTGCCGCCACATCAGCGGTTTCCATGGCCGCGATCTGAGCCGTGGTCAGTGCGGCGACTTGGGCCGTGGTCAGCGCAGCCACCTGAGCGGTGGTCAGGGCCACGACGCCGGCGGTGGTCAGCGCGGCGACATCCGCGGTCTGCATGGCCGCCACTTGCGTGGTGGTCAGGGCAGCCACTTGCGCCGGTTTCAGCGCGGCCACCTGGGCAGTGGTCAGGGCCACTACCTGGGCGGTGGTCAGCGCAGCGGTCTGCGCGGTGGTCAGGGCCGCGACGCTGGCCGCTGGCAAGGCAGCAATGTCAGCGGTTTCGATGGCCGCCACTTGTGTGGTGGTCAATGCCGCCACTTGCACGGTGGTCAGCGCAGCCACTTGGGCGGTGCTCAGGGCCACCACTTGAACCGTGGTCAAGGCGGCCACGTCGGCGGTTTCCAGGGCCGCGACCTGGGTCGACTTGAGTGCCGCGACCTGCGCCGTGGTCAGTGCAGCGACCTGGGCGGTGGTCAGGGCCACGACGCTGGCGGTGGTCAGCGCCGCGATGTCAGCGGTTTCAATGGCCGCCACTTGCGTGGTAGTCAGGGCCGCCACCTGGGCGGTGGTCAGCGCGGCGACTTGTGCCGTGGTCAGTGCCACTACCTGAGCGGTAGTGAGCGCCGCCACGTCAGCGGTTTCCATGGCCGCGACCTGGGCCGGGGTCAGCGCGGCGACTTGTACCGTGGTCAGCGCAGCCACCTGGGCGGTGGTCAGGGCCACGATGCTGGCGGTGGTCAGCGCGGCGACATCGGCGGCTTGCATGGCCGCCACTTGCGTGGTGGTCAGCGCAGCAACTTGCGCCGGTTTCAGCGCGGCCACTTGGGCGGTGGTCAACGCCACCACCTGAGCCGTGGTCAGGGCAGCGGTCTGCGCGGTGGTCAGGGCCGCGACGCTGGTCGCTGGCAAGGCGGCGATGTCAGCGGTTTCGATGGCCGCCACCTGCGTGGTGGTCAATGCCGCCACTTGCGTCGTGGTCAGCGCAGCGACTTGTGCCGTGGTCAGTGCCACCACTTGGGCGGTGGTCAGGGCCGCCACGTCAGCGGTTTCCAGGGCGCTGATCTGGGTCGCCTTCAGGGCCGCCACCTGCGCCGTGGTCAACGCCGCCACCTGGGCGGTGGTCAGGGCCACGACGCTGGCGGTGGTCAGCGCGGCGACATCCGCGGTTTCCATGGCCGCCACTTGCGTGGTGGTCAGCGCAGCCACTTGGGCCGGCTTCAGCGCGGCCACCTGGGCCGTGGTCAGGGCCACTACCTGAGCGGTGGTCAGGGCAGCGGCCTGCGCGGTAGTCAGGGCCGCGATGCTGGCGGTGGTCAATGCGGCGATATCAGCGGTTTCGATGGCCGCCACTTGCGTGGTGGTCAATGCCGCCACTTGCGCGGTGGTCAGGGCGGCGACTTGTGCCGTGGTCAAGGCCACCACCTGGGCGGTGGTCAGCGCGGCAACATCGACAGTCTGCAGAGCGCTGATCTGGGGCGCCTTCAAGGCTGCCACCTGGGCCGTGGTCAGCGCCGCCACCTGGGCGGTGGTCAAGGCCACGACGCTGGCGGTGGTCAATGCGGCGATATCAGCGGTTTCCATGGCCGCCACTTGCGTGGTGGTCAGCGCAGCCACCTGGGCGGTCGTCAGCGCAGCGACTTGTGCCGTGGTCAGTGCCACTACCTGGGCGGTAGTGAGTGCCGCCACGTCAGCGGTTTCCATGGCCGCGACCTGGGCCGGGGTCAGCGCGGCGACTTGGGCCGTGGTCAGCGCAGCCACCTGGGCAGTGGTCAGGGCCACGACGCCGGCGGTGGTCAGTGCGGCGACATCCGCGGCCTGCATGGCCGCCACTTGCGTGGTGGTCAGGGCAGCCACTTGCGCCGGTTTCAGCGCGGCCACCTGGGCAGTGGTCAATGCCACCACTTGGGCGGTGGTCAGGGCAGCGGTCTGCGCGGTGGTCAGGGCTGCGATGCTGGTCGCTGGCAAGGCGGCGATGTCAGCGGTTTCGATGGCCGCCACTTGAGTGGTGGTCAATGCCGCCACTTGCGCGGTGGTCAGCGCAGCCACCTGGGCAGTGCTCAGGGCCACCACTTGAGCCGTGGTCAAGGCGGCCACGTCAGCGGTTTCCAGGGCCGCGACCTGGGTCGACTTCAGTGCAGCGACCTGCGCCGTGGTCAGTGCAGCGACCTGGGCGGTGGTCAGGGCCGCGACGCTGGCGGTGCTCAACGCGGTGATGTCAGCGGTTTCGATGGCCGCCACTTGTGTGGTGGTCAGCGCGGCGACTTGCGTGGTTTTCAGCCCGGCCATCTGAGCGGAGGTCAAGGCCACGACCTGTGCGGTGGTCAGTGCGGCGGTCTGGGCCGTGGTCAGGCTGACCAGCGAGGCGACAGGCAGCACAGCAATATCCGCTGTTTCGAAGGCAGCGACTTGCGTTGTTGTCAGCGCAGCGATCTGCGTGGTTTTCAGTGCGGTGACCTGAGCGGTGGTCAGGGCTACCACCTGCGCGGTCGTCAGTGCCGGTACCTGCACGGTCGTAAACGCGGCAATGTTCGGCGCGGTGATGACCGCGATCTGCGCAACGGTCATCTGGGCGATCTGAGCGGTGCTCAAGGCAACAATGTCCTGGGTCGCAAGCCCGGCAATAGTGGTTGTACTCAAGGCAGCGACTTGCGCTGGGGTCAACGAAGAAATGAAGCTCATGGACGCATCCTGTGTAGGGGTCATTTACGGCGCTGCCAGCGTTGTCGCCGTAGCCTTGGGCGAAAATTTGGTAGCCCTCGTGTCATTAGCGACACATTCGGTAAAAACATTAAGACTGTTTTTTGATGGCTTTTTGCCTTTTATAAATTTTCAGTTATAAAAAAACTCTGTTTTATAGGCTCAGATAGTAAAGCCTCGATATCATATAGCCACCATTCGTGGATTGTGCCACTTCTTGCGAGCGACCAAAGGGCACGCCCTTGTGCTGCCATGACCTTGACCCTTGCCCAACACTTCCCCTAGTGTGCGCGGGCGTCCGTTGGCAGGCATTGGTCAGCGGAACATGCCCCCATTTCCCCTTTTGCCATCCGGCAAGGGCCTTGATCGAGTAACTGATTGTGAAAACCTTCCTCCATGTAGGTTGCGGTCCAAAGAGCAAGAACAGCACGACCAAGGGCTTCGCCTCAGAGCAGTGGCAGGAGCTGCGCTTCGATATCGATGAGAGTGTCAACCCGGACATCGTCGGCACCATGACCGACATGTCCCAGGTCAAGGACGCGTCGGTGGATGCGCTGTTCTCCAGCCACAACATCGAGCATCTCTATCCCCATGAAGTGCCGGTAGCCCTGGCGGAGTTCAAGCGCGTCCTCAAGCCTGGCGGCTTCGTGATCATCACCTGCCCGGACCTGCAATCGGTGTGCGCCCTGGTGGCCGAAGACAAACTGACCGATGAGGCCTACCTTTCGCCGGCGGGCCCGATCGCGCCCATCGACATCCTCTACGGCCATCGCCCGGCCATGGCCAACGGCAACGTGTTCATGGCGCACCGTTGCGGTTTCACCAAGAAGGTCCTGACCGGCTCCCTGCAAGCGGCCGGCTTCGACATGGTCCTGCCGATCCAGCGTGCACATCCGGCCTATGATCTGTGGGCGGTGGCGGCACTTGCGCCGATCTCCGAGCAAGAAGTAGTGGCGATCGCCAACCAGCATTTCCCTGCCTGACCCCTGCTGAACCACGGGCCTGGCATGCCGGGCCCGCCTCGTCTCAGAGCTCCGGCAGCCTGCGCCCCTCCCCCCCCCATCAGCGGCCATGCTGACTTTGGCGGCAATCAGGTGTTGCTGCCTGCCCCCCAGGGTTGTACGTATTCGACTTCATTCCCGAGCCGCGTGATGGATCTGTATCTACAATCACAAGCGGATAAACATCGCCCTTGGTGGCATCCCCCCAAAAAAGAAACCGCATGTAACTGTTAACAGGGTTCCGGAAAAAATGAGTGAACCGATCGAGCCCGACGCAGCAAGGCATGTCGCTCAACAACGCCAGCGTGCCGGCCATCTGGCCCAGGCCGTACGCAAAGAATTGCAAAAAGCCGTGATTGGCCAGGACAGCGTAATCGACGACGTGCTGACCGCGCTGATCGCTGGTGGCCACGTATTGCTCGAAGGCGTGCCGGGGCTGGGCAAGACCCTGTTGGTACGCGCCCTCGCCCGCTGCTTCGGCGGTGAGTTCGCGCGCATCCAGTTCACTCCGGACCTGATGCCCAGCGACGTCACCGGGCACGCGGTGTATGACTTGCAGACCGAGCAATTCAAGCTGCGCAAGGGGCCGCTTTTCACCAACCTGCTACTGGCCGACGAGATCAACCGCGCCCCGGCGAAGACCCAGGCGGCGCTGCTCGAAGCCATGCAGGAACGGCAAGTCACCCTCGAAGGCCAGCCATTGCCGATCGCGCAACCCTTCATGGTGCTCGCCACGCAAAACCCGATCGAACAGGAAGGGACTTACCCGCTGCCGGAAGCCGAACTGGATCGCTTCATGCTCAAGGTGCGCATGGATTACCCGGACGCCGAGCAAGAGCTGAACATGGTCCGCCAGGTCAGCCGCTCGACCCGGGCCGACATGCTCGATGTCCAACCCATGCGCACCCTTTTGCAGGCCAGGGATGTGCTGGCCCTGCAACGCATCGCCAGCGACCTGGCGCTGGACGATCAGGTGCTCGATTACGCCGTGCGCCTGGCCCGCTCCACCCGTAGCTGGCCCGGCCTGACCCTCGGCGCCGGCCCGCGCGCGTCCATCGCGCTGGTGCGGTGTGCCCGTGCCCGCGCGCTGCTGCGCGGCGGCGAGTACGTGATTCCGGACGACATCAAGGGTTGCGCCCTGGCCGTGCTGCGTCATCGTGTGCGCATCGCGCCGGAGCTGGACATCGAAGGGCTGGATGTCGATCAGGTGCTCCGGCAGATGCTCGACCAAGTACCGGCGCCGCGGCAGTGAAACCCTCGCGCCTGCTATTGATCTGGTTAACCTCGCTACTGGCCATCGGCATCGTGCTCGGCAGTCTGCAGGCACTGGAGCTGGCGATGCCGGCGAGCGTCATGCAGATCAATTGGGGGCTGCTGCTGGCATTGCTGGTCCTGGCCCTGCTCGATGCCTTTCGGCTGAAGCGACTACCCTCGCCCCGGCTGAGCCGTGAGATACCCGGCAGTCTGGCCCTCGGTCGCTGGAGCGATGTGCAACTGATCCTTGAGCACGACTTTTCACAACCGCTGAGCGTACAGATCTTCGACCATGTCCCCTCGGGCCTGGACTTCGAACACCTGCCGCTGATTGTCGAATTGCAACCGGGCCAGCACAGCCGAATCGACTACCGGCTACGTCCGCTCAAACGCGGGTACTTCAGTTTTGAGCACTGCGACATCAATCTGCCGAGCCCATTGGGTTTGTGGTCCGACAAACGCATTCTCGATGTCGCGGACCACACCCGCGTCTATCCCGACTTCGCCCGCCTCTATGGCGGTCAGCTACTGGCTGTGGATAACTGGCTCAGCCAGCTCGGCGTACGTCAACGCCAGCGTCGTGGCCTGGGTCTGGAGTTTCATCAGCTACGGGAATTTCGCGAAGGCGACAGCCTGCGCCAGATCGACTGGAAAGCCACCGCCCGACAGCGCACACCGATTGCCCGGGAGTATCAGGACGAGCGCGACCAGCAGATCATCTTCATGCTCGACTGCGGCCGGCACATGCGCAGCCAGGACGGCGAGCTGTCGCACTTCGACCATGCACTCAATGCCTGCTTGCTACTCAGCTATGTCGCGCTACGCCAGGGCGACGCGGTGGGCCTGAGTACCTTTGCCAGCGAGCAGCCGCGCTACCTTGCGCCGGTAAAAGGTACCAGCCACCTGAACACACTGCTCAATAGCGTCTATGACTTGAACAGCAGTCAACGCAGCGCCGACTACCAAGCCGCTGCTACCCAACTGCTGGCACGACAAAAACGCCGGGCGCTGGTGGTGCTGGTGACCAACCTGCGCGATGACGACGATGAAGAACTGCTGACGGCCGTGAGTCGGCTGAAGAGGCACCATCGGGTGCTCGTAGCGAGTCTGCGTGAAGACGTGCTCGATCACCTGCGTCAAGAACCGGTGCAGACCTTCTCTGAAGCACTGACTTATTGCGGGGCGGTGGACTACTTGAATGCACGGACCGAACTCCATGAGCGGCTGAATGCTCATGGAGTGCCGATGGTAGAGGCGCGCCCAGGTCAATTGGGTTCCGACTTGATTACGAGCTACATGGCCTGGAAGCGCGGCGGTGTGCCATAGCGGGACTCAACTCAAAACCGCGTTAACGTCGGCTTTTGATCGGGCGGTGGAATAGTCCCTTTCATCCAGCTTCAGGCTTCCCGGCTCTAAAGGAGGCAAGTGGATCTGGATATCAAAATCAGTAGTTCGTAAACCGCTTGAGCCCGTTTTATCAGAGCCGTGAATCTCAAGGTCTATAACCGTATCGGTTTGGAGCACTTGGGTTGTGTGTTCCAGATAAGGGCGCCACTCTGCCAATGTTCCGGCATTTTCCCCTACACTCAAGGGAATCTCGTCTTCCTGGCCATTACTGGGCGTCAAAACGACCTTGGCCAACTCCCCGTCTCCCCAGTTTTCATACTGAAAACCCACCCGATATTCCACTTTATCGAATTGAAGTGTGCTAAAGGAAGGTATTGCAATTGACTGCACGTAAACAGCTTGCCCATTCAACAACAAATAATGGCCATACTTCGGATCTGTCTGCCATAACCTCCCGCCTTGACTGCCTCGACGATTCCAGTCCTTCTCCCAAACATCTGGAAATCTGCCACTTTTGACCAGGTTACGACCACGAATTTTACCTTCACTCATGACGATCTCCTTACCGTGGGTATGCTGTTTCGGATATTGCCTCACACCTGAGGCTGGACCTGATGTCCGTTGCCTTCATATAGCCGACTCAGGTGACAGCCGATCCAGAACAGCGTCGGTGTAAGCCGCTCCACCTGCCTTCGCCAGATACCGAACATGGATAATGATGTCCGTCAGGCTTTTGATCAGCGAATGTTGTCGCGGCGACTCATGCAATGGAAAGTGCAATTGCCAGCGGGAAAGTGCGCCGGTGCCTTCAAAGGGAAGATAACGCTCATCCCCAAACATCAACTGGTGCAAACCAGCGTCATCCATACCATTGCTGACACCCACTTGCTGATGACTGCGCAGGTTCAACAGAATGTGAGGTGGCGGTACTTCCTTTTTATCACCGTAAAGATAATCGAGTGAGTCAACGTTGGGATCGAGCGCCGTAGTACTGGCCGTTTGCGTGAGCGTCGCGCAGACATCCTGATAAGGGCCGAGTACCGCTGGCAAAGACACCCCGACACTGACGATCTGACGGCAGTAATGCCCCGGGTAGTCATGGTCATACAATTGCTGGGAAAACTCAAAGTCCAGTTTTCCTGTGTCATTGAGCTCATCCAGCACATCTTCCCAGCTCGCTTTGCTAACAAACGTCCCTGCCTCGAACAGCTGTCGCAGAGATATCGTTTTGGTCAATTCCAGTCGCCGCTCGTTACGGTTGAGGAATTCTTTCTCTAGGTTCATCAAGTCAAACGACATCGACTCACCAGCGCTCAAACCATGAAAGTTATCCATCCACACGTTGGGGCGAATGATGCGCGTATCGAATTGACCCATCTCATACTGCCAACTGGTTTCGGCGCTCAGGCATAAGCCCGCGACAGCGTCATACGCCTGGAAGTACAACACGGACATCTGGCTCAACAACCACCGGTAGAGTTCGACATTGGTGGAGCGGGTTTTATAGAACGAAAAAATTTCCTGGGCGTGGGCATTGGCCTTTTCGGCTTGTTCCAGGCTGGATCGAGCAGCATTCAACGCATGTCGCTGAGCCTTCTCCTGTTCATCCAGAACCTGCATCTCGGCTTCAGCCTGGTTGAGCGCCAATCGCCACTCTTCGGATCTGCGGCGGTAATGTGAGCTGGTCGATAACTTATCGGACAGGATCAGGTCCCCTTCCGAGATGCCCTGAATAGTGGTCCCCACAGCTTGGAGCGGTGAGCCAAAATTAATACCGCCCACTCCGTTTGCCGTGCCTCCGATAACCATATTCGGCACAGTATTGGCAGCCGCTCCGCTCGCAAAAGCTGGATTCGCTGCGGCCATGCCTATTCTGGCATTCGTATGGCCCTCAAGTGCTGCAGACTCCCACGGCGCAATATCCTGATCGAGCAACTTGACGAAGTGGTCGATACGCCCATCAACCACCTTCTTGCTTTCCTGCAGCGCCTTCAACGAAACCTCCTGCTGAAGCAGTGCCTCCTGCTGGACAGCCTTGGAGTAACTTCCCAGCTCAATCAGATGCTTTTGCTGCAGTTCTTCCAGCGTACCTCGGTCCCGCTGCTCCATGCACTGCCGAACCTCCCGCCCAAACGCGATCAGTGTCTGCACCGCGCTTTGAGCGGCCGACAACATGACACGAAACCGATAATGCGGAATGTTCAGCCAACCACCGGCACTGCGTGACGCACCGGACGACCCTCCCGCCTGCGCCCGCAGGAGGTCCACCGGGTTGGTCGGCGGCGCATAAAGAGGCAGCGACATTGGTTTGCCATCAATGGACAAGTTGTTGCGCATGTTGTCGAGGCAGTTGTCGATGTACTTCCAGATATCCAGCACATGGTCATTCGCAACGGGCCGGAAAACGTCGAGCTTTATCATCGTAAAGTCTGGCTCCCCGTTGACCCTGGCCGGCAGGCTCGCCACGTGAAGATCCAGAGTCCTGGAGAAGCTTGCCAATGAACCGCCAGTTTTATGGCTGAGTATGCTTGCCACCGACTTGGGCACCCAATGGCTCATGGCTTTTGCGCTGGGGGCATTTCCCATCAGAGACAACGCACGTACATATTGCAGCTTGGCGGCAACCAGACTGTCGCGGGTCAAACGCCGGTAGAGTGAATCGGCATGGGCAATGATGCAGCGCACATAGGCGATGAAAATGGTTTTACGATAGTGAATTCGGTTGGCGAATGCGATGGCATCCGGATCCACCAGGTCTTTGGCCACAAAACCGATATCTCCTGGCTCCAGTAGCGGACGACAGAGCCAATAACGATCAGACTCTGCCAGCGCGCCAGCACGATTTTCCCGAAGCTGTGGATTGAAGATGTAGTGATACCAGTTCTGCGACTCCAGATACCTGCGCTCTTCGCACAAACGATGGGCCATCATAAAGGGCAGGTGAAAGAACAGCTCCCAGTAGAACATGCCATGAGCACTGTTGAAATCGATGGGTAAGGTCTCTGGATCCGGCTTCGTATTCGGTGCTTTCCATGGCTGCGGCTCATGGGTGAACTGGGTCTCCCTGGAAAGCACTGCGTCTATGGAAATAGCCGCTTTCGCGACCAGTTCCGGACCAAAAATAGAATTGAGCCGCACCCAGCACAACGTCGAGAGATTCAATGGTCGCAGATCGAGAAACTGCGCACCGCTCGCCTGTTTGCTGATTAACGGAGCATCGCTGACATTAGCGAGTTGCTTGATCGTAACGGCATATAGATTACGACCGTATTCTCCAGCGGCACTCTCCCCCCATACGATTTTCAGCTTCTTGCCGACAGTATTGTCTGTCCAGCGGTACTCGATCCAAGGTGTCTGGACCCATCCGGTCAGGTCTTTGGTCCCCGTCCAGACGACTGGCTCTCCGGTGGCCTCATCAATAATTTTTAGCTCCAGCTGCACTTTTTCCGGTTTCTTGTGCACGGACAACCTGTTTATAGAGTTACTGAAATACTCTTCACGGTCACTGGCTGATCCGTGAGCCACATAGAACCCAGCCCCTCCCCGTGCACTATTGGGCGAAAGTGACCACAACTTTTCCAACTGCCTATGAGTCAGCGTGATATTTTTTACAACCTTCACACCAAAATCCGACGATGTGAAATCGGCAGTGGAGATAGACGCCAATATATCTGGCTCGCCAACATCTTCATTTTCCAGGCGCAAGGAAAAATCAAAACCTGCCTCCCCCTGATGATGACAACTCAACTTTATGCCTTTGGCTCCGACTTTTGATAATTCAAAATATGTCTGTCGCGACGAGATATATGTTTGAGTAAAAAACACCAGTGCTTCCAGATCATACTCAGGGCGTTCGACATCGCATACACCTTGAACCTGCATGATATTGGATGTTGCCGACACTCCGTTGATGGTAGTTGTCCGGCTGCTGAAGTTGATATTCGTTGACAGATATTTACTTAATAAGCCCTCTCTCGTTGAGTCAACGATCAAGGTATTCGATGCGGGTACAAGGGTCTGGTCAACGACGGCACGCTCGCTCAGCAGCAATTTATGCTGCAACCCCATCGGGTCGGCAAAACGCCCATTGATCAACACCTTGAGGGTCGCTCTGTTCGGTTCTTGCGGCTCAAACAACGGATTGAGAGAGGCAAACATCCAGCCTTGCTCTCCATCCAGGGCAGCCCCTTCGATTAATGTATCAGGCGCAACATCAGTCGTCGTGAAGCAAACTGCCAACAAGTCATCTACATGCTCGCGAGTCCCGCCGTAGGTCACCGCCAACAATCGTGGAGAATCCTTCGGCACTTCTGAAAAATCCTTTTTCCCCAAGCTGATTGGCAATGACCAGCGACCATTGACGGCCAGTTGGGCAAGTTTCATTTCCAGGTGCCACAGGCCCGGGGCGACCGTGCCATTTTCGTAACGCAATTCAGGGTCCTGAAAACCTTCGACCAGCACCACCATTAAACGACCGGCAAAAAATACCGGCCGGATGGCCAGTACGGATGAGCCTGCCGGTATATCAATGGATTTCCACTCGCTCCAGGAGGCCGGGTTTAGAAACGGACTGTCCTGTACCAACTCAACAGTGGCCTTACGCCAGAAAAAGCCAAAGGGCTGAACCCGTTGCCGGCCAACAAAATAATAATCCGCTTCTTTAAACTGCTTACTGTCGTCTTCAGTCGCATCGATGTAGCCAGAAATCAGGTCGAGATCGCAAATTTCTTCGAATTTTCTGAGGTGTTCATAAAGTGCCGCTTGAACGGCCGCATCGCCCAGGCTGGCTTGAGCAAGGTTGCTTTCCAGCTCTTTAAACGACTCGGATTTATTAAGACGCAATGGCGGACTTATATAATTTTCCGGGTAATACTCCAACGCTACATATCCTGCCCAGTCGCTGATATTGCAATAGCGTTTATGCCATGCCTCCAACTCCAATTTGGAGAAATCCGTGTCATAGCCTGGCTCCAGACCACTGTAAATAGCCCCTATCAGCGCCTGCATTGCAGCAATTTTTTCGGCAACACTTGTAGATTCGACCAATGAGCTGACCTGTGTATCCATCAACAAGTAGTGATACAAGTCGTTCAGCGAGACCAGATTCAACTTCTCACTGTCTTCTGCACCGTCATCTTTTGCAGGCGCAACCACACCCAGAAAATAATCGGACAGGGCCGCGCAACGGCACTCGTCTAGAACTCCTGCAACGGACTTTTCCATTTTACGCTCCCATTCCGCACAACCGTTTACAGGTCAGGCGAAGATTCGGCCGAAGCATTCCCGAGAATGCTATTAGATGAATACTGTTCGTTTAAACTGACTGTGATTGCAGAACAGTGAATCAACCTCGATCAACCACTACTACCGTGTGCGGTGTCGCCAACCATTCGGACTTCGGTAGATCCCCCACATAAAAAGCCGCGTCAAACTTCAATGTGCTGCCTGTAACAAGCGGTGGGGAAAACTGAACTCTGAAAGTACCGTCTTTTGCGACGACCCCGCGGGCAAGCACCTCTTTATCAGCAGAAGCGCAATCAACCACTCGTATATCCGCCCCCGGCAAGCCCAAGCCCTCAACCCAGGACGATGGGCCGACCTTCGCGCTCATCAACGGACTGGTGATTTGTGCCCTGGCGATAAAATCCGTCACCACTATTCTGGCGTCAGACGCCCAGGCCTCTGTCGTATCGAAATGGCGCTGCTTCACCGACAGCACATGAGGGCCCGACGCCAACGGTGCCGGCAACCTTATCGACCACCTACCTTGCGCATTCACACTGGTTCGAGCCAGCGGCTCGACGGAATCCTGACCTTCAAACACATAAATTTCTGCCAGAGCACTGCCGATACCGTGCAGCAAGGGCTGCACTTCAACGTCATCGTTGTCCTCTGGGTAACTCATCACAGGGGGCGGAGCATCCAGGCGTCCTGGCAATACCAGTCGCTGGTCGAGGCGATTGCAGAAGAACGTCAAGTCGAAACTGCCATTTCGAACATCGTTGCACTTGATCTTCCAACTGAGTTTTTCGTCGCCGGGTTTAATCAACACATAAGCACCCGTCAGCGGGCTGAAGTTCATACCCAGCCCCTTCGCAGAGAAATCGCCGGTCCAGCTCAGCATTCCACGGGCGTCTGCGAGGTCGACGTCTTTTGGCACATCGATATCAAGTCGGTACTCATGCCCCCGGATAAACCGCAGCGGCCCCTCTTTTTTGATGGGCTCTTCGCCTTCCACAAGTTCGAACCACGCAAAACTCCACTCCCTGGCTGGCACCACCTCCAGTGAGAAGTCGACTTTTTCGTCCGGATTTTCCGTACGATGCGCGGTGATCATGTACTTACCAGCAGTGTTTGCCTCAAATGGAAAAGTGGAACGCCCCTGTTCATCTGTCAGGATTATGCGATCAGTCCCAAACATAGCGTCAACGGGGGGGGTGACAATCCACGTAATCGAACAGTTGGGAACCGGGCGGGCCTGGTTATTGGCCTCCTCCCTGACTTCCACCCACAACAACGTAGGTGAACCAGAGCCGGCTACCGGGTACAGATAGTCCGAAGCCTGGCCATGTATCACCGCGCCGCTGGCCACGTACAGTGTCAGTGATTGCTCTCTGCCGGCGACTGCGCCCGTAAATGTTTGCAAGCCAGGTTCAACACTTTCCAGGGTAAACAGCGCAACACCGTCTTCGTCGGTAAGAACCGGACCCAAGACAAGGTCACCGTGCTTTAACGTAACTTCTACGTTTGAAGCAGGTTGTTTGTCCAGACGGATAACATGGCAGCGAAGTTGCAAAGATTCACCCGCAACAGCCATGCTGGCGGGCTCCATCAACCGGATGTATGGCTGATCGACAAAATTGATGCCGCCTATCACCATCGGATCTATGGTGCTGTAGCGCACCAGCAAGCTCGCACTCTCGACCGGCTCCATACTTCTGAGGTTCGTTCTGGCAAACCCTCGCTCATCAGTCACCGCCAACAGGTTTTCGGCGCTTATACCGCGACCGGCGAATTCCACAGTGCGACCGACACCAGGGTTAGGTGGCGTACTCTGATCCACTAGTTGTACTTCGACAGGTATGAAATCAATACCACCGGCCAAATATTCGCGATCCAGAACCCGCAGAGTGGCTGCCCACCCAAGTGTGTCCTCATCGCAATCGATCGCGACTTCAGCCACAGCCACCTGTTGCAAGCCATAAACCGCTTTGACATGAGCTGTGCCCATCCAGCCGCCCGCCTTGAAGCGCGCAACGGCACGCCCATCCTGATCCGTGTAGGAAACCTCATCGAGCAGCCCTGGGCGATCACAACTCCAATTCACCGTGATGTTGACGTAAGGCTTATCGGTGAGGTCGCGCACTTTCAGCTCGATCATTGCGATTTGATTAGGCAAATTGGCAATCAGCGGTGTGCCAATACAGTTGATTTCGGCGGTACTGCTCTGCCCCAGCTCGCCAAACGACCGGTTGTCGCCCTGTACGGACGATTCGGACAAGGATTCCAGCAAGTGCTCGGCGGCACTGCGGCAAGCGTGCTTATCACTGTCCGGCGTGAGTTTGCCCAGTTCGATGATTGCCTTTGCATCCAGCCCACTGCGTAACGCCAGCCCCCGGATACGCAGCAACGTATCCAGCGTGGTCAAGTCCCGGACAACGGGTTGCACAGGATTAATGTACAGAATGCATTCCAGTACCTCCCTTACGCCCCATTTCACCACTTGCGCCAGTTGGGTTGCCGCGGAGTCGCGAATCAGACGCGTATCCTCGGGCGTCAGGTAAGCGGGCAAACTGTTGACCAATTGCAAATAATCAAGCAGTTTTTCTGCCGGTTGCCCGGTATGCATGACGGCCCGCTGATACAACGTCAGGTTGTACATCGTATGCAACGTCAGGTCTTCGGCTTGTCGCAGGCCAAACCATTGCCAGTTCCGCCCCTTCGTCAGCGTCACCAGCATGGCGGAACTGAGCCCCAGTTTTTGCACGACTGCCGCACGTCGTGCCAGGTGCGCAAGTAAAATCAGCACTTCGTCGCCAACCCTTACCCTATCGCTACCCGAAGTCACCGCATTCAAGGCCCGCGAGGTTTCCGTGAGCAGCAGAGAAACACCGCCCTGGTTCACCCATTTGAGCAATGGCAGCGTCAAGTCCTGAGACAGGTCCAGATAGACTGAAAGACTTTCCTGCACCACGGCGCTTTGGGATGCCTTGACTTGCAACAACAACGCCAGAATGACCGACACCACACGTTCGGATTCATTGGGCGCCAGATTTTCCTCCCCGACCGCAGCTTCGATTTCTGCGCGGGCGAGCCGTGCGTAAGCCTCGTCGTCATTATCGACCAACGCCAACACAAGGCCATCGCGGTCGACCACTTCCTCAAGCAGATGCAACCAGCCCTCATAGTCGACGTTTCGGCTTGGCGGGACACCCGCCTCCATTAGTTTGGCTTCGGTGAACAAGACAGGCTGTAATCGTTTATGCAGTGTTTCCAGTAAATTTATATCGGCTGCGGTGGCCAATGGCGGTTCGATCACTGGCGCTACATGTTGCACCAGCCAGAGCACACTCAGATCATTTTCCCGACACCACAAAACACAGTCCGCGACGGCCTGCATCACGCTCAACACGTCACCTTCGCCGATGGCCCCGCTGACCGAAATACGCGATTCCCCCGTGATTTTTTGCAGTATTCCACCCACCCCACGCGTACTGATGGTTTCCAGCAACGCGCCTAACTCGATTGGAGTGATCTGAAGCAACGAAGACAGTTTCACAAAGCGATAGAACGACGACAGGACAGGCAGGCTACGTTGCAATTCGGTGGTCAGGTTGTGGCTCTTGGCGACAAAACGCGACAGGTAACGCCAGGCTTCCTGATTAAGCCCCAGAGCACTGCAGATCTGATCAAGCGTACGTCGGTCGGCGCGGGTCTGGGCATCGATTGAAAAGCTGCCTTCGTCGAGTTTAAGCGGTGTATCGAACATGGCTTTGTCATTGAAAATCCGGTCAAACTGGGAACTGCGCTCGCCTTGACCGTAGATAGAAATCTCATCAATCAAGGCTGCAAAGTCTTCGGCTGAACAACCAAATAGTTCCCGGAACTCCTGAAACAGCCCTATTGCTCGCAGCGTATTGTTAGTGATGTGCAAGTCTATGTTGACCAGATCCGGGGTGTCATGCGACTCCAAACGTTGCTCGGCCCTGTTGGCGGCAACCACCAAACGATCACACTGATCGTGGGGCAGGTCCAACCAGCGGGCCAGCCGTAACATGCGATTGATTCGTTCAAATCTGTTAGTGCTGGTTTCGGTCAATTGACGCGTAGAACCCTGTTTCGCAGCAGTCAGACCCAGCGCGGGGAATTGGCCATCGTTGATGAACACTGAGCCGAATTGCTCCGGACCGACAGCCCCCGTCACGACTGTCTGATTTTTTGAAACCGTAATCGCGTGATCTTCGATTGAAAGCAACAGAGTCAGAGCCTGTGCATCAATAGATGTTTGAGCACAAAAATGCACCGAGTCCATTAGTCTATCGGCGGTTGTACCGAAATTGTCTTGTATGAACTGCTCCGGAGTTTGGGCCTGAACGCCCTGCTGTTGAGCATGAGCCTCGGCCAATCCTCGGTTATGTTCAGAAGAAGACGTTGCATAAAGAAAGTCTTCAGTCAGTAGCGATTGTGCCAACGGCCCTAATCGGCAGGACTGCCGCAATGCGACGTCGGAAAAAGAACCATGCGCGCCCGTTTGCTTGAAGTAGGGGGCGGTAGGATCGATCGCACGCACTACTGCACCTAATAAAATCCTGTTTTGCTTGAGCACCTGGCTCCATTGCTGGTGATACCACTCGAAGGGCATGCTTCGGAACGGAAAACGTGTCTCCAGCATCAAATCGTCCACCACATGGTCAATTTGAAGGGTGGCAGCTGTTGTGATGATCTCTTCCAGCACTTCGTTAACCAAAGCGACCGTTGGCTTGATCTGGTAAAGACTGACCGGGTCGAGGAGCAACTTTTCAATGTCCGGGCGACGCTCTCTAACCTTGATAGACTTGCCGTTCGTACGGCCTTCCAAATCACGAGCCAGCTTGCACAACCTCACCAGATAGGCGTTCGGGCCGTTATTGGCATCCGGGCTTTGCGAGGGCGTGCAATTTTCCCAGTCAGCGTCGAACAACTGATCGAATGTCGGTGTATTGCCCCACGCCCTGATCCCGGTGCGGTGCAATGGATTGGGCGGGCTTTGCATCACCAATTGTCGCTCACGGTATTCACGGGCGACGAAAACCGCCAGGCTGGTGGCTTTTTCCAGCAGTGCCCTCGCATCTGAATAATGCAGATCGAGCGTTTCCACGACACCCCGTACCCCCATGTCCAGCAGGTCGAAAACCGATCCGCCTTGTTGGATAAAGTCCTGGCAGCGAGTCATTGTCGATTGATCCGCAGTACCCGGAATCAATTTGAAAAGCTGCTCAAGACCGGGGTTGGAAATATCCTTGCTCATCGTTTTCTCCTGACCGTGAAATTTCCCCAAGCGACACAGGGAAGGCCTGCCCGTGTCTATTTGTGCTGTAGGGATTTGTACGCCGGTTGGAGCAAGGAAGACCATCTGTCAGAAGTTACAGTACCGACGAACGGTGATGACGGTGATCCTGTTTATGAATGTAATGCATGAAAGCACGCCGATATCTCCACGGCGGCTGCATTGACCTGGATTGGAAAGGGAGTGCACTGCGTAAGCGTTACTCGGGAGGTGTCAGCACATAAAACCAGCCTGTCGTATACCACTCGGAAGGGAAGTCACTATCATTGATTTCGAGACGGAAAAGTACTTTAGCGTAACCTGGCCCCGGTATCGGCTGCGGTATCGAGTAAGAAAACGCTGTCTGATAGTTAGCATTTAGCCTTTCAAACTGGTTGCCGCCCGGATACAAATCGCATCGGGCATACGAGCGTTTTCTATCACCTTCGGTTGGGAAGTGAGTATTACCCGAAAAAGGCACGTCAGCGCTATAAACCCTGAATGCACTTGGTTGATCGGGTATCGAAGGTTCACCGAGCGTTGAAGGATCTCTGTTACTCATGCTTCTCTCTCCTTGATCATGCTGACAAAACGCATGTAGAGGTCTTTTTGTACTGGGCTCTGTGCGATACAGCTACCTGTAATATCTGACAGTCCAGACAAACGGTAAGGCGCCTCTGGAGAAGGAAGTCGCGATCAGCGCGGCATGGCTCGTCCGTTCAAAAGGTGTTGTTTGATCTGACGCCGCAGATTATTCAGGCAGACGCAGGCAACGACTGAAAACTGAAGTACTGCTTCAACGCCTTCACCAATTGCCCATACTCCGGCGGTGCCCGTTGCAGGCTGAAACCGGCGTCGTAATGTTGGGGGGTCGCGTCTTCGTGGCACCACAGGCAACAGGCCTGCAGGTCGATGATCCGCTGGCCGCCTTCGGTGGCTGGAATTTTCAGGCGCAGGTTGAAGTCCGCGCCGATCATCATCGGCAACTGGCTGATCAACATCAGCCCGTCTTCGGAGACATTGCCCAGGTAGCCGATGGGTTTGCCGGTGATGCCGTTGAACACTTTGAGGAAATACGGCAGTTGATGCCGCTCGATTCGGCGGTCGGTGAACATGTGCGTTTTCGCTATGCAAGGCTCTTAAGCAGAGCCGCACTACTGCTTCGGAACGGGTGCGCATTGAATAGTGGCCCGCTCTCCCCGTTCCCGGTGCGCCAGTCCTTACGGCGCTGAGTCCCGCTAATGCCGGTCACAGGTGTTACCCCGGTTCAGAGGCAAGGCTCTAAAACCGGTTCATTGGACTATAGCTCACCGCCGCCGGGGAGCCAGCGATGGACTGCTCGCCGGCCATCAGAACTGCGTCGGTTTTACCGCCGCGGCACTGCGTAGCGGGTAGTGGCCCAGGCTCTGCAAGGTTTCCAGGCGGGCGCGGGCGCGGTAGGCGTATTCGCTTTGCGGATAGGCGGCAATAATGAACTGGTAGGTCTGGGCCGCGTCGATAAACATCTTCTGCCGCTCCAGGCACTGGCCGCGCATCATTGACACTTCCGGCCACACGTAAGGCCGCGCACGGCTGTCGCGTTCGACTTTGGACAGCTCAAGCATCACCTGCTCGCAATTGCCCCGGTCATAGGCGCTGTAGGCATTGTTCAAGTGATGGTTCATTGCCCAACGGGTGCAGCCCGTGGCACTGAGGACGCCGACGGCAAGGGCAGCAATGAGTACGAATCGCATGGGGATCTCCTGTCTTGAACGCTGTATCGACCCGTGGGCGGAAATCTTCAGGCTGCCTGGCGCAAAGTTGTCAGGTTCAATAAAGAAAGAAAAAAGTAGTGCATACGAACAATGACTACACCTTCGGAGCATAGTAGCCTCACTCAGCGCTTGAACTCAGGAGTCTTTGCATGTCCGTCCGTCGTACCAAAATCGTCGCCACCCTTGGCCCGGCCAGTAACTCGCCGGAAGTTCTCGAACAGCTGATTCTGGCTGGCCTGGACGTCGCCCGCCTGAACTTCTCCCACGGCACCCCCGACGAGCACAAGGCTCGCGCGAAGCTGGTGCGTGACCTCGCTGCCAAGCACGGCCGCTTCGTCGCCCTGCTGGGTGACCTGCAAGGCCCGAAAATCCGTATCGCCAAATTCGCCAACAAGAAGATCGAGCTGAAGATCGGTGATCAATTCACCTTCTCCACCAGCCATCCCCTGACCGAAGGCAACCAGCAAGTGGTCGGCATCGACTACCCGGACCTGGTCAAGGACTGCGGCGTGGGCGACGAGCTGCTGCTCGACGACGGTCGCGTAGTGATGCGCGTCGATACCGCCACCGCCACCGAACTGAACTGCACCGTGACCATCGGCGGCCCGTTGTCCGACCACAAAGGCATCAACCGTCGCGGTGGCGGCCTGACCGCTCCGGCCCTGACTGAAAAAGACAAGGCCGACATCAAGCTCGCTGCGGAAATGGAAGTCGACTACCTCGCGGTGTCCTTCCCGCGTGACGCCGCCGACATGGAATACGCCCGTCAACTGCGCGACGAAGCCGGCGGCACTGCCTGGCTGGTGGCGAAGATCGAACGCGCCGAAGCCGTGGCCGACGACGAAACCCTCGACGGCCTGATCAAGGCCTCCGACGCGGTGATGGTTGCCCGTGGTGACCTGGGTGTGGAAATCGGCGACGCCGAGCTGGTGGGCATCCAGAAGAAGATCATTCTGCACGCACGCCGCCACAACAAGGCAGTGATCGTCGCGACCCAGATGATGGAGTCGATGATCCAGAACCCGATGCCGACCCGCGCCGAAGTGTCCGACGTGGCCAACGCCGTGCTCGACTACACCGACGCCGTGATGCTCTCGGCCGAAAGCGCCGCTGGCCTGTACCCGCTGGAAGCCGTTCAGGCCATGGCGCGTATCTGTGTCGGTGCCGAAAAGCACCCGACCAGCAAGACCTCCAGCCACCGCATCGGCAAGGAGTTCCAGCGCTGCGACGAGAGCATTGCGCTGGCGACCATGTACACCGCCAACCACTTCCCGGGCGTGAAGGCGATCATCGCCCTGACCGAAAGTGGCTACACCCCGCTGATCATGTCGCGTATCCGTTCCTCGGTGCCGATCTACGCGTTCACCCCGCACCGCGAAGCCCAGGCTCGCGCGGCGATGTTCCGTGGCGTGTACACCATCCCGTTCGACCCGGCTTCGCTGGCGCCGAACGAAGTCAGCCAGAAGGCGATCGACGAGCTGGTCAAGCGCGGCGTAGTACAGAAAGGCGATTGGGTCATCCTGACCAAGGGCGACAGCTACCACACCACCGGCGGCACCAACGGCATGAAGATCCTGCACGTTGGCGATCCGATGGTCTGAGTGACTAACCGCTGAAAACAAAAGCCCCGCCATGTAAATGGCGGGGCTTTTTCATACCTGAGATATAGAGCAAAAAAATATAAAAACCTGTCAGATTTGACAGTAGACAGCTTTTTTTAATCCTTACTTAATACAGTTGAAATTTAGTAAAACAAGATGATGACCAGTCTGCAACCTGCAGACATTTAATCAACTTGCTGACACTCAACAGCTTTTAACTAAAGGAATAGAAGAAATGAATACAAGTTCGTCACTCAAACCCGGTGCGTTCGACCCAACTTTTGGACCAAATCACGATGGCGAGCTATTTCTGAATTATAGCGATTACGTGACAACGACCGGCCGATTGGTTTCGCAAGCCCCCAATGGGAAGATCTATATCGGAGGAGCGAGTTGGGCGCGTGAAAGCCCTTTACCCGAACATTTCAGTCTGACGCGAGTTTTAAGCGACGGCACACTCGATTCCGAGTTCGGTATTGCCGGTACTGTTCACATAAAACTCAAAGTTCCTGGTATCGAATACTTGGGGACGACACCTATTCAACTGTTCTACATAACCCATGAAGGAGAGGACAAACTCCTCATCTCCGTAGGGAGGTACACCATGGGAGTAAATGCGCCCACAATGGCGGAGGCGTTGATCCGATTGAACGACAAGGGAGAGTTGGACAAGAACTTCGGCACCGATGGAATCTGGCTGATCCCCCGTCCTTTCAAACCCGAGGCTTATCAGCACTCAGCATCGGACATACTGCAGGTCGGCGGCTCTGCTTCCAGTCGTGCAGTGCATGCAACGGACGGCAAGATTTACATTATTTCCACAGGCAGTGATCCGGACTTTGGATTTGTAGGTGTCGTGATGTGTTTCGACTACGACGGAGTTCCTGACCATTCATTTAACAACTCCGGTTACGCATCGCTTTCCGAAGTACTCCGTGTCCGTAGCTCGTTCAACGACATCGTAGTGCATAATGGAAAAATCACCGTATGTGGCTGGGCTGGCAATAGCGCGGTACTGGCCCGACTCAATATCGATGGTAGTTTTGACAAAACTTTTGCGGAAGTCGGCTACAAGCTGTTGGACGGAGAAAGTTTTCAATTTACTTCCCTTGCAGTGCTAGCTGATGAACGAACCATCGCCACAGGTTTTGGTTTCACTCCACGTAAAGGTTTAGTAGCCGTTTATACGGCCAGCGGTCTGATTGACCGGAGCTTTCACCAGGGCGCGCCCATTTACGAAGACTTTGATAAGTTCGATAACGTCATGTTTTTTGGGGTGGGTTCTCAAGACAAAAAGATCATTGTGTCAGGAAGATACATCATTGATCAGACCCCGCACCTTGTTACCGCGCGATACCTCGGTAATGGCCGTCGTGATACGACATTTGGGGATGAGGGCTGGGTTATTCACGAGTCGGATTTGCCTCAAGCTCTCGCTCATGGGATGAGTTTACAATCGGACGGAAAAATACTGGTAATCGGTAATGATTATGACGGTGTTTATAGCAGAACTGTCATCGTCAATCGGCTGCTGAACGGGGCCTGAAATTACGTCTTTTCATAAGGCAACCCGAGCAGTTGCCTTTAATTTACCTACTGAGAAACCCCGCCAACGCCGCCATCGCTTCCGGCGAACGTAGACGCTGGGTGAACAACACGCCCTCTTCTTCTATCACCTTGCGCAACAATTCCCGGTCCGGCGCTTTCATCAATTGTTTGCTGATGCGCACTGCCTCTTTTGGCAGCGATTCAAAGCGCATCGCCATCTCCTTCGCCTTGGCCAACGCCTCTTCGCCACTGCCCAAGGCCTCGGACGCAATCCCCCACGCCGCCGCTTGTTCACCATTGAAACCTTCGCCCAGCAGCAACAACTCCGCCGCTTTAGCCTGCCCGAGCAAGCGCGGCAGGATCAGGCTGGAACCAAACTCAGGGCATAACCCAAGATTGACGAACGGCATGCGCAGGCGCGCATCGCGACTGACGTAGACCAGATCGCAATGCAGCAGCATCGTCGTGCCAATGCCCACCGCCGCCCCGGCCACGGCGGCGACCACTGGTTTGCGGCACTCGAGCAGGTTGAGCATGAACTGGAACACCGGGCTGTCGAGGCTGGTTGGCGGTTGCTGGATGAAATCGGCGATGTCGTTGCCGGCGGTGAAGCATTCGGCAGAACCGCTGATCAGTACGGCATTGATCTCGGGGTCGCTGTCGGCCTGTTTCAACGCCTCGGCCAGTTGGCTGTACATGGCGCGGGTCAGGGCGTTTTTCTTGTCCGGGCGATTCAGGCGCAGGGTCAACAGGCCGCGTTCGCGTTCAACTTGGATGGCTTCGGTCATGGCAGGTCTCGCGTCTGAAAGGTCAGCGCTCAACCACGGGGCAGGAACATATCGGCCAGCAGTTGATTGCGCGGCAATCCCGCCAGGTACAGGCGCCGGGCAAAGGCATCGACACTGTCGGGGGCTCCGCAGAGTAAGGCCAGGGTTTGCCGGGAAACAAGCCGCAGTTGCGCCAAAGCCGCTGGCAACTCGGCCGGGGTCCACAGCTCGACACTCAGGTTCGGACGGCTGGCGACCATGGCCTGCAGAGGTTTGGCCAGATAGTGTTCATCGGCATCATGGGCCAGGTGAATGACGCGAATGGCACCCTGGTGATCCTGGCGCAGCGCTTCGCGCAGCACACCAAACAATGGCCCCAACCCGGTGCCGGCCGCCATCAACCACAATGGCCGGGTGTGCCAGTCCGGGTCGTAATGCAAGGCACCACCGCGCAATTCACCGAGGCGAATCGGATCGCCGATGCGCAATTGCCGGGCAGCATCGCTGAATTCCCCGGGCTTGCGGCAATCGAGATGAAACTCGAGAAAACGGTCTTCCTGCGGCAGGCTGGCGAGGGAATACGGCCGCGCCACGTTGCCCGCCCACAACACCAGGTGCTGGCCGGCGCTGTAGCGCAACGGTCGCTGCGCGATCACCCGCAAGCGCAGCACAGTGGTACTCAGCCAATCCACGGCGGCGACCTCGGACGGTTGGCCATCGACCTGCGGGTCGAAAGCATGCACCTGCAAATCCTCGACCACCTGGCACTGGCACGCCAGGCGCCAACCCTGTTCTCGCTGCTGCGCACTCAGGGCATCCGGCCGGCTGTCGCTCGGCAGGCCCCGCACACACTGCACCAGGCACGCATGGCAACTGCCGGCGCGGCAACTGTAAGGCACCGGTACGCCGTTCTGATTCAGTGCGTCGAGCAGATTGCTGCCCGCCGCTACCGACCAGTGGCGCTCGCCAACCCGCAACTCAGGCATCGACGTTCTCCCACGCCGCCGCGCATCGGTTACGGCCGTCACGCTTGGCCCGATAGAGCGCCTGATCGGCCCGTTGCAGCGCGTCATCGAGGTCGTCGCCCAACTCCAACAGGGTCATGCCGGCGGACAGGCTGAGGTTGCGCACATTCAGACCGATCAACTCGACATCGGTGAAGGCGATGCGCAGCCGTTCGCAGCACGAAGTCAGACTGTCGGCATCGCAATCGGGCAGCAGCACCACGAACTCTTCGCCGCCGTAGCGAGCCAGTACATCGCTGTCACGCAGGCACGCGGTGGCAACGCCGGCAAAGGCTTGCAGCACCTGATCGCCAGCGGCATGCCCGTGCAGATCGTTGATGCGTTTGAAATGGTCGAGGTCGATCAGCGCCAGGCCATGCACGACACCGGCTTCCATGGCGTTCAACTCGCGGGAAGCCAGGCGCAGGAAATGCCGGCGATTGAACAGGCCTGTGAGTTCGTCGGTGGCCACCAGGTCTTCGAGCTGGCGCATCATCCCGCGCAAGGTGTCCTGGTGCGCCTGCAAGGCGAAACGCCGCTGACGCATGCGTTGTCGTGAAGCCTGGACGTAGCGGGCATACAACACCAGCCACACCAGCACGATGAACAGCACGCAGACCTGCAACACCGCCATGGCCGGGTCGGGCAACTGGAAGTGGTAGCCCTCCCACAGGGTAATCGCACTAAAGCTGAAGAACACCAGCAATGCGCATCGCACAAAGGACCGACGTGACAGATGGAACAGGCCGAACAGCAGGATAAGGACGTAAAACACCAGGAACGCACCCCGGGCTTCGTCCAGATGGGCGATCAGCCAGGTTTGCCAGCCCAGCCCCAGCAACACTTGCGCCTCGGTCAGGCTGGGGTCGGCGAAACGCAGGTTGCAGCCGCTGTAGAACACCGCGAACAGGATGGCCTGGCTGGTCACGACCAGTGCGCTGCCGATGGCGACACTGGCCAGCGGCGCTTCGTAGTGACCGGTAAAAAACGCCAGCCACAGCAACAGCAATGCCAGGGCATAGGTGCCGGCCGCGAGGGCAAAACGTTTGAGCAACAGGCGCTGGATGGCGTTATGGGTCAATCGTTGACTCACCAAATGAAAGGAGGCTGACAGAGCGTCCTACTCTACAGACCGTATGTCACTTTAGTGGCGTGGCCGATAAATGACCATTCAATTTTCGGGATGACCCGATTCCCCTGTAGGAGCTGCCGAAGGCTGCGATCTTTTGATCTTGACCTTAAAAACAAGATCAAAAGATCGCAGCCTTCGGCAGCTCCTACAGGGACCGGGTACGACAATCAGACCAAGGTTTGACCACTGGCGCGTGTGCCGCTCAACGAGGCGCGGTATACTGCCGCGCCTTTTTAGCGTCGCGCCAGCATGCCCGGCGTGCCTTGAAAGGTGCTTGCAACCGACCGATGCACCCAAGCTGCAAGCACCTTATTGAATGTTCCCGTCTTTTAGAGGAGCGCGACTCATGACCGTGATCAAGCAAGACGACCTGATTCAGAGCGTTGCCGACGCCCTGCAATTCATTTCCTACTACCACCCCGTGGATTTCATCCAGGCGATGCACGAGGCCTACCTGCGCGAAGAATCGCCAGCGGCCCGTGACTCCATGGCGCAGATCCTGATCAACTCGCGCATGTGCGCCACCGGCCACCGCCCGATCTGCCAGGACACCGGCATCGTCACCGTGTTTGTCCGTGTCGGCATGGACGTGCGCTGGGATGGCGCCACCATGGGCCTGGACGACATGATCAACGAAGGCGTGCGTCGCGCCTACAACCTGCCGGAAAACGTCCTGCGTGCTTCGATCCTCGCCGACCCGGCGGGTGCTCGCAAGAACACCAAGGACAACACCCCGGCAGTCATCCACTACTCCATCGTTCCGGGTAACACCGTGGAAGTGGACGTGGCAGCCAAGGGCGGCGGTTCCGAGAACAAGTCGAAGATGGCCATGCTCAACCCGTCCGACTCGATCGTCGACTGGGTGCTGAAAACCGTCCCGGAAATGGGCGCCGGCTGGTGCCCACCGGGCATGCTCGGCATCGGCATCGGCGGCACCGCCGAGAAAGCCGCCGTCATGGCCAAGGAAGTGTTGATGGAATCCATCGACATTCACGAGCTGAAAGCTCGTGGCCCACAGAACCGCATCGAAGAAATGCGCCTGGAGCTGTTCGAGAAGGTCAACCAGTTGGGCATCGGTGCCCAGGGCCTCGGTGGCCTGACCACCGTGCTCGACGTGAAGATCATGGACTACCCGACCCACGCCGCTTCGCTGCCGGTGTGCATGATCCCGAACTGCGCCGCCACCCGTCACGCGCACTTCGTGCTCGACGGATCCGGCCCGGCCTCGCTGGAAGCGCCACCGCTGGACGCCTACCCGGAAATCGTCTGGGAAGCCGGCCCGTCGGCCCGTCGCGTCAACCTCGACACCCTGACCCCGGAAGACGTGCAGAGCTGGAAGCCGGGCGAAACCGTCCTGCTCAACGGCAAGATGCTCACCGGTCGCGACGCCGCGCACAAGCGCATGGTCGAGATGCTGAACAAGGGCGAAACCCTGCCGGTGGACCTCAAGGGTCGCTTTATCTACTACGTCGGCCCGGTCGATCCGGTCGGTGACGAAGTGGTTGGCCCGGCAGGTCCTACCACCGCCACGCGGATGGACAAGTTCACCCGTCAGATCCTTGAGCAGACCGGTTTGCTGGGCATGATCGGCAAGTCCGAGCGCGGCCCGACCGCGATCGACGCGATCAAGGACAGCAAGGCCGTGTACCTGATGGCCGTCGGCGGCGCCGCTTACCTGGTCGCCCAGGCGATCAAGAAGTCCAAGGTACTGGCGTTTGCCGAACTGGGCATGGAAGCGATCTACGAGTTCGAGGTCAAGGACATGCCGGTGACCGTAGCGGTCGACAGCAAGGGCGAGTCCGTACACATCACAGGTCCTGCCATCTGGCAGAAAAAGATCAGTGACAGCCTGGCGGTGGAAGTGCAGTAAGCACTTGACCGCTGATTAAAAAAACCGCGCTGTTTGTATGACAGCGCGGTTTTTTTTACCTTCAACCCCTGCATTCAACGTGGCTGGGGTAAACCATTCAAGGACCCGGCCAAGGTTGTTGACCCATATCTAAAAACGGGCTGATAAGGGTAAGGGTCGCAGATTCGCCCTCATCATAATCGATATGGATCCAGCCATTTTCCTCTGTGAACTTCACTGTAGGCTCCTGCCCCGTAACCGTGACCAGTACTGGACTTTTACCTGCTGGATGCCCCGTGAATATGGACACGGCTCGCACACCGTATCTGTAATAGCCTCCCACCTCCTGCGGCCCGAAGGTTTCAGATACCTTGATAGCGTTATGAGCCAGGCTCATCATCAATGGCATTGACTTGAAGTTCAATTCATCCACGTTCAACTGCACGGCAAAACTCCCGTCCTTGATACTGTTGACGCAATCAAACTCCCAGCGCACGAAATTGGTTTCATCGATAAGTTGAGGAATAGCGGGATCCGGGGTCACGATTATTCCTAGATCGGCAGCGGTGTCGCCCACCCACTGCAGCGTCACCTCCTTGCCAATCAAATGGCTGCCAGGCAGGGCACGCATTGCCAACAGATGCTTCATTCCATGGCATGGATAAGCAGCCCTACCGAATATTGTCCGGTAGGTATCGAAACTCATATACACATCTTCGGCCAGATCATTGGCAAGCAGCCGCCCTGGCAAATGCCAGTCCGGCAGCCTCGAACTCGTTAATTTCAAGCCAAACAAGCCGTTTCCACCCGAACCGCAAACAATGGACCACCGTGCTATTCCGGCCGTTATCGTTTGTGGCGTCCCCAAGGGAGGATCAAATTCCATGCCCTGCTGCACAGCGTCCGTCAGGTCTTCCAACGTGACGATGGAACCCATCTGGCTAGCGTCGTTGACACCAAGCTTCAACTCGTAGGACGTGCCATGCACCAAAACGAGTTGGTCACGGGCCGGATCAATCTTCTTGCCATTCAGATAAAGTCCAAACGGCCGCTCCCAGCTGTTCTCCTCCAATGCTGTCACTTCGAACAGCTGAAGGGTCATCACCCCTTCGTTTTCGCCGGTTACATCCGCCTGGACTCGGTGTTCACCGGGTGTGTCGGGCGTATAACGATAGTGGGCCCAGCCTTCGGAGTCGGTAAGCGTGGTCGCCCGAACGCCCGCATCCTCCTGGTCGCTCCACTCAACCGCAATCCCCTCTGCCCCCTCCCAGGTTTGCGAAGTGACCACTTGAACCCTCAACAACACGCTCTCGTTATTGCCCACCACCGGTTGTGCGAGCACCGGACCGGCTCCAGCGATCAGGAGCCTGGCGTCGACCACCTCGAAAGCCCTTGGATCAGACCAATCAGAGCTGTCGGTTTCGTCCACTTGGCGCACTCGAATATGATAGCTGCCCACGTCCCAGGGTGAGGTGACCTGCCATCTCCAACTGGCCAGCCCATCGATACGGACAATCGGATTTTCGAGATCGTTGGCATGATGAATATGGATCTTCCCTCGCGTTTCACCCTTGCCGCGGATGACGAATTTACGAGAGTTACGACTGTCTTCGGTTGGTGCGTCGATCCCGGGTTTTTGCGGCGCGGTCTTGACGATAAACGAGTGCGGTTCACTCCATGGCGACTCCTGGCCACTCCCTTGCTGTTTTACTTCAAGTTCAATGGTGCCGGGATGCAGAGGTTTGTCGGTCGTGAAAGCCAGTACACCCTCAGCATCGGCCGACGCCGAGCGCAGCACCTCGCCATTCTTCAGGCGCACTGTGATCAGTGCGTCAGGCAACCCACGGACCTGAATCACCGGACGCGTCGGTGTTCTCGTACCTTCCGGCGGCAGCTCGAATTGTGGCGCGTTGGGCTTTTCCTGCTCCACAACAATAAAAACGCATTCATCGCTGGGAGCCGAGATGACCTCCTCTTCGGTTTGCGTCACCGTGACCTTGTTCTCGCCGACCGGCCACGCCTGATCTGGAGTGAAGACCCGCTCTGCACCACTGCCGTCAAAAATGCCGGGAACCGGATTGCCCGAGCCATCGATAAGCACCAAAGTCGCCGATGCTGAATAAACGCCAGTAATGGTCAGAGGCTGATGCCGTTCCACCGGCGAAAGCAGTGGTGTGATCGCAGGTTTAGGGGGCCTGATTTTGAATGAGAGAGGTACGGGATCCGAGCTCAGCTCGCCTGATGAAACAAACCCGTGAATCTCATGGAAACCCGGCCCTTGAGGCAGTGCCGACGTGGTCCAGGTGCCATCAATGTCTGGTAACGCCCTGGCCCACTCATGACCCGTTTCAGGCTCGCATATCGACACCACCGCATCGGGTGCCGGGTATCCGTCGGTCCCGGTAAATGACGAATTCAAGTCAATGATCTGATCAAGTTGCGGGAAGGTGATAATGGGGGGCGGGGGATTTACTGCTTCCACCATAAAGGTGCATGGATCGCCGGGCGATGAATCTACACCGTTATAGGTTGCCGTCGCGCTCACTGTATTTACGCCCAGACTCCATTCCCGATCAGGCGTAAACATCATCCTTTGAGTGTTCGCCTGAATCGAGAAGCGCCCAGGGATCTCGATACCTTCACCGTCAAACATCCGCAGTGTGGAACGCGGGAAAACTTGAACAATCTCTAACGACTGTTTAGGCCCGACAGGTGGGATGGGGGGAAGTACTTCTGGCTTGGTCGGCCTGATGGTGAATTTTCTGTACACAAAGTCAGAGTGCACGCCACCCGCCTCGGCACGCACACGGAGTTCGAATGTCATGGGAGCAATAGGTACGGGCCCTGTTACCCAGGTTCCATCCACATTCGGGATCGCATATTCAACCAATTCCTTATCATCATTTGCCCCGTACACCGCCACTATTGATCCTGGCCCCGCATAACCGTTGGTTCCAGTGAATGAAAAGTGGTGATCGACAAACTGATCCTGCTCCGGAAAAGTAACTACCGGCGCAGTCAATTTAGATACGGTAAATGCACACCCCTCACTCAACTCGGAGGCCGTGCCGTTAACGGTTTGCTCAACCATGACCAAGTGATCCCCCGCTGCCCAGGGATCTCGCGGTGTAAACACACGGGTCGCGCCAGTGCCGGCGTAACTGCCATGCACCGGGGTCGATGGATGTTCGAACATCATCAGCGCTGCATCAGCATGCACCTCGCTAATGGACAGCTCCTGCATTGGGTCGGCCGGACCGGCGGGAGGATTGATCGCAGGGACGTTTGGCCGGGCCTTGAAAGTGCACGGATCACTTGGATCAGATTCCACATCATTGACGATTTGAACCGCTTTGACGGTGTTATTCCCAGGTGTCCAGTTCCGGTCTGGCGTAAAAGTGCAAGTATCGCCACTGCGAGTGAAATGACCGGGTATCTCGCTGCTCGCCTGATCAAGCATCTTGAACCCTGTAGCGTTGCCATGAATGCCGACCATCGTCAGCGATTGCCTCGGCGCACCGATTTCGGGGGGAGGCAAAATCGTCAGCTTGAGCGGCTGCGTACTGAAGATACACAACTCACTGGCATCGGACTCCACACCGCCCACGATTTGCACCGCCTTGACCCTGTTAGCCCCCGGCGCCCAGTCCTGAGCGGGTGTGAACGTACCGGTTGTTCCGGAGGGTCTGAAAGTACCCGTGACTGGCCGGTTTTCGCCATCGAGCATCTTCAACGTCACAGAACCGGAGTGAATCGCGGTAATCGTCAAAACCTGCCTCGGCGCCGCCGGGTGTGGCGGTTGAGTGATCGACGGTTTGGGGGGCTTCAAGGTAAAGGTACGCATATCGCTGGGATCCGATACTACCTCCTTCACGGTTTGCACCACCTTGACCGTATTAGTCCCCAGCACCCAGTCCTGAGCAGGTATAAACGTGCGGGTTCCTCCGGTGGTGCTGAAGGTGCCATTAATTTTGGTGCCCACATCACGGAACATTTCCAGGGTGGCATCGTTGGGATAAACACCGGTAATGGTCAACTCCTGCCTCAGTGCAACCGGCTGAGTGGGTTGAGTGATCGCCGGCTTGGATGGCTTGATGAAAAATTCACGCGTATCGCTGGGGTCAGAAGTCAAACCGTTTACGGTTTGCCTGGCCTTGACGACCTTGCGGCCGACGTCCCAGCTGCGAGTGTAAGACCAGTCAGTGCCGGCGACGATCGCATCGGCCAACTTGCTGTTGTCTTCGTTCAGTACCTCCACCTTCGCGCTCGCGAGACAGCTACCGCTCACCGTCAGTCGGCCCTCGGGGTGCAAGCTCCCCTGCAAGGGCAAAGAAATCCCCGGTTTACCCGAATTGATGAAAAACTCTCGCGCGCCGCTGGGTAAGGAAGGTACACCGTTTACGGTTTGCCTGGCCTTGACGACCTTGCGGCCGGTGTCCCAGCTGCGAATGTAAGACCAGGCAGTGCCGTTTACGGTCGCATCGGCCAACCTACTGTCGTCTTCGTTCAGTATCTCCACCTTCGCGCCGGCGAGACAGCTACCGCTCACCGTCAGTGAGCCCGGTGGGTGAGAACTCCCCGGCTCGGGTAAAGAAATCCCCGGTACGCCCGACAGGATGAAAAACTCTCGCTCAGCGCTGGGTACGGAAGTGGCACCGCGCACTTTTTGCCTGGCCTTGACGACTTTGCGACCCGTGTCCCAGCTGCGAGTGTAAGACCAGGCAGTGCCGTTAACAGCCGCATCGGCCAACCTGCTGTTGTCATCGTTCAGTATCTCGACCGTCGCGCCCGCGAGACAGCTGCCGCTCACCGTCAGTGAGCCCGCTGGATGCGAACTTCCCCCCTGGGGTGACGAAATCCCCGGTACTGGCGGGTTGACCGTGAATTCTGTGACTACCGCCCAATCAGATGTTTGCTTTGTAACCTTCCCGATTTGCTTGGCGGTAATGCTGTAACTTCCTGCCAACCAAGCTGTCGGGGCAGAAACTGACCAACTCCCGTCAGACTGAACCGTCGTGGATAATAAAACGCTCCCCTCGTCGCCCTTCTTATAGATTTGAAGCGTGGCGTCTTTGAGTCCGCCGTTCCCTTTGATAGTAGGTTTTCCATCAGCAGAAACAGTTACATCCCTAATCACAGGCCTGAACAGGACAGCAAATAAGACCGGGGTCGCCCATGCAGACTCCCTATCGTTCAATTTCTGCATGGCAGTCAGTTTGAATGGATCGGCCATCCACAATGGTTGCGTTAGCACGGCCTTCCAGGAGCCATTCGACTGTACCGACGCCGTTCCGAACCGAACGGTACCGACACCTTCCTCATAAAGCTCGACCGTCGCACCTTGTACACCGCCTCTTCCTTGTATTTCCGGCCTTGGCACCCACACGGTTCCGGGGTTGGTAATCACTGGCTTTGGCGGGCGAGGGTCGGCCATTGTCATATCGCCGGAATACGCCCAGGGGCTATAGACAGGAATCAATGCAGGCCTGTATCTGTACTCGATCTTGAACCAGAACGGTCCGGGAGGGATAAGATCAGTCGGCACCCGAAATTCCATATACGAAACAAAGCCCGGGTTAAAAGCCTTCGGCTCGAAACGATGTTCTCTGCCGCCGATATAGATAAAGACATTCCACTTATCAATGACGGCCGGGGCACCGGCCCAGGCTTTAATCCAAAAGCCGCGACTGACAGTGCTGCTATTGTTTGGTGTAGTGATGTCGGGAGCCAAGGATAATGGTTGTAGTGACTTGTCTGATTGGTTTGTCATTAGTTCAGCGCACCTGTGTATGGTATTTTCAGCCATTGTTATTGCGCTACTATCAGCCGACTCGCCCGACCTTATCTACCCGTCATATATGACAGCGCTGACAAACCGTAGACTTTCTTTCACAGCAAACCGATTCAGTTGGATAACTTAAAAATCGCCAACCTTAGTTGACCTTAAGCCGATAGCACTCGAAATTTCGCAATAAAAAATAAATTACTAGAACTCTTTCAATCTAAAAAAACCAGCGACCTGTCAGTTTTGACAGGTTACACATCTCATATTTATCACTAGTTTGATCCTGCCGGGCACTTCACGAGTGCCCATTACTTTCTGGCAGGAGAGCCATTGAAATGACCGTCGTAAACCAGGCCCTGATGAATGCGCTCGTCGCAGCGGAAGGCTCGCCGAAAAAAGGTCGGAGCGATTTCGCGACGGCCCTGCAGAAGATGGGGTTCACGTCGGTCTTCGACATTGTTCGCTTGTCCCGATCCGGGTTCGCCCGCCAGCTCGCCGTTTTCAGCGATGCCAACGCCGAACTGGCCTATGACAATGCCATGGGTTACGCGGCCCTGATTGCCCGCCTGTATCGCGAATACAGAACCTCTTCGGGCAAGTTCCAGCACTTGGCCCAACGCAGTGGTGTGCACTCACTGACGATGCCCGGGCCAACGTTCCCCAATCTGTTCAAGGAGAACTGGGACGAGTTTTGCAAAGTCGGGGCCATTGCCGCCGTCGATTCGCCGGTGGCCTACCTCAGCGAGTTGCGTGGATTTGTCCAGCAACTGGAAGAAACCAGCGAGGATCCTAAACGCATTTTGCTTGACGATCGCCGCCCGGATTTGAAAGACCTGCTGATTACCCGGGAGAGCACCTTCACCCCACGCCCCATGCTGGAAATCGTCAACGATGTACTCACCCGTAATTTGGAGAATTATCTGAGTAAGGTGGACGCCGATAAAAACAAGCCCATTTATCAGGTCTTGAGTGAGCGTCACTACCCATTTACATTGCCGTACAACTTTTATCACCAACAATGTGCAATCGGCCTGGAGGATAACAAGCCCAAACTGGGCGAGTTCAATTACCGGATCAGTCGGCTTCTGCCCATTGCCCAGAATGCCATCAACGATTACGGCAAGGTGCAACAGCCGGTGCTGCAGGCGCAGCGGCTGTTGTCCGGGTTGAGTCCGCAGCGACAAAGTTTGCTGACCGAAGCCTCGCCGTTCAGCAATTTCTATCTAACGCGTAGCGATTTGAGCAACGGTTGGAAGAGCCACGGCAGCACTTACCTCGGCCCCCACAAACCATTGGGAACCTGCTTTTTAGTGCCATTGGGCCAACCGGATGTAGGCGTCGTTACCCCTAAGGCGGATGAACCAACCGGCACAGCAACGGGAACTAACAAAGCCCCGCTTACTTTTAAGAAAACAGGTCAATCCGTATCCCATACAGTGACACTGGATCTGAACTCCAGCGCACCCGGCCAACAAGACCTGTGGATGCTTAATCTTTTGCATTCAGCATCGGCGCAGACCCACACATCATTTCTCAAAGTGAATGCAGCACTTCCAGAACCCACAGAAGAAGGTTATGTCGCAACGTTCGACCTGCTCACTGCTACCGGCACTGTTTCCACTCCGGCAGTACTCGCCAGACAACGATTCACCCTCACATTAGACGAGCATTACCACCCCACCGAAGCGGAATCAAACCACTTCACAAAGGCCTATGGCGTTGCCATCACAGACTCCGAACCTGCTTTCCTGGCGGACCTTAACAACTTCATGCAGCGCACCGGCCTGCACGCCGAACAGGTCGAAATGCTCTTGGCACAACGTGCGTATGCGGTACGTTTATCCCCCAACTGTCCAAGCACAAACCTGCAACACGATGGTGGATCGAATCCGCCCCTCAAGGATTTTCCATTCCCCCACGCCAATCACTACGGTGCCTGCTACGTCAACGGCACCGGCTCCGGTTTGTACGATAGTGAGACCCCGCCTACGCCCATATCGAGCATGCGCGACCAATTCCACAACGCCATGGACCTCGTGCAAGTCGAAACCGGCGATACGAAAACCTGGCGCCTGACCAAGACTTCGCTCAATCGCTTTGATCGCCTGCAACGGATGATTCGCCTGCAGCGCTGGACCGGCATTCCCTTCGCGAAGCTGGACACCCTGATCATCAGTGCAATCCGCGCCGAGGGCGAAGCCAACCTGGGGATGGAACTCAACGAGAACACCCTGCGCGCACTCGGCGTCTTTCGCCACCTCAACCAGCGCCATGGCATCGATCCCCAAGAATTCGCCGCGCTGATGCACGACCTCACGCCCTATGCCAGCGGCAAGAATGAGTTGCCTTTGTTCGATCAGGTATTCAACCGCGTGCAACTATTCGACACGCCGCTGATTCTCGATCAAACGGCACTGGACCTGAATAGCACAACGCCGGCCAACCAGAAGACACTGCTGCAACTGTGTGCCGGTTTAGGTTTGCAACCGACCGAAGATTCGCTGTTGTTGATCGCCAAAGAGACCCAAAAACTGGGAAGCCTCAAGCGCGACTTGCCAACGGTCTCGTCACTTTTCCGTCAGGCCCGGATCGCCCAGTTGTTTGGTTTGCCGGTGGCCGACCTGCTGACACTGGCGAACCTGCTGGGTGGCGGGCCTTACAAAACGGCATTGGCCAGCGGCCGCCTCAAGCTCCCAAGCAAGCCAGAAACCACAGATATCCTCGATGTGCTGATGCAATTGGACTGGGCAGTCGATTGGCTCAAGGACAGTCAGCAGACCGTGGCCCAACTGCAACAGCGACTAGGGCCGAATATCCCGGTGGCATTATCCGAAAACAGCGAGGGCGAGGAACAAAGGGTCGATACCCTGGCTGAGGAACAACCGCTGTCCGATGACCAACTCAAGCGTTTGAATACCTTGCATGAGGACACGGTACGCAGCGTTGTGACCGAACAAGAAGTCACATCCCTTGGGCTGCCCACCCACAATGACGCGGCTACACCGGCTCCCATCAACTGGTTCACGCTGCTCAAACAGTCGTTGCTCGCTGCCACTGGCCTGTTGCGAGTGCTCGACCGGCCGCTCGCGGTGGTCGACGAGCCACACACCAGGCTCAAGGCCGAGATCGACAAACTGGTCAACCCACTGAATTTGACCCCCGCCGTCAAAGATATCTGCGCGCAAAAACTGCTAGGGCTACTGCTTGATGCCCATGACAGGCAAACACAACTACTGGAAGCGCTGTTCCAGGAAACCGCAAAACTGCCACCGGACCGCAGTACCGCCGTCATTCACTGGGCCCATTCTTCGGTCTACAGCATCCTTGTGGATGCGTTGAAGCCGGACGCAGACCAGGGGTTGGTCGAGCATTTCCAGCGCGTATCACGACACGCCGAAATAGCGCTGCAACTGCGCCTGAGCAACAGCGCGATTCGTCTGTTTGTCATCAATCCCCAATGGCTAGGTGGTGATCAGTATCCAGGAAGCAACAGCGAACCCTCCCTTTCGGACCTCTACCTGTTCGAACGCTTCAGCCATTGGCTGCATGCCCAGCGTGAACCCGAAGACGCCTTGCTGAGCTACTTCAGCCTCGCCAACCCGACCGCGGCAAAACTGAAGAACAAAGCGCTGCGCCAGGTTGCTACCGAAACGGCCAATAGTGCATTGGCCCGGCTGCTGGAATGGCCTGCAAAAGAAATTGAAGTGCTCACCGCCACCCTGCCCGACAAACGTGCCAAGTCAATGGCACAGATCGACTGGGTACGTCGCTGCCAGGCAACTTGCCAAGCCAGCGGACTGTCCGCCAAGGCGCTGCTGCAAGCCACCGAACTCAATGACCAGAGCACCCTGGATGCGTGGAAGTCCGTCGGTGACGCCGTCATGGCCGCCCACAACATCACCGCTCACTCATCACTTGCGAGTGTTTAAGGAACAATCATGACGACTGAAATCGACGCGCAACTCAACGAATCCGTGCGTGACGCAATGCTCGCGATGTATCTGCACGAAGGTGTGGCCAACGATGAGTACCTGAAAGATCAAGGCCTTGTGGACCTCATCAAGACTCCCAACGACCTCTATGAGTATTGGCTGCTGGATGTACTGGTCAGCCAGAACGTGCCCACCAGCCCGGTGGCCTGTGCCATTGCCAGCCTGCAACAGCTGATCAACAGCATGATGCTGAACATGGAGCCCGGTTACGGCGACGACAGCCTGAGCCCTGAACAGTTGGACACCTGGCGCAACGGGTTGAATCGCTACCCGATCTGGGCGGCCATTCAGCAGTTGCACCACTTCCCCGATATCTACCTTGACCCGACCCTGCGTCTGACCAAGACCGACAGCTTCGAGCAACTGGAAAACGACATCAATCAGGCGCAGATCCAGCCGGATACCGTGCAGGCCGCCGTGCTGGCTTACCTGGCACGCTTCGAGGAAGTGGCCAACCTGAAAATCTGCAATGGTTACATCGAAAGAACAGACTTCGCCAACAGCACCTATTACTTCATCGCCAAGTCACCTGCCGAAAACGCCTACTACTGGCGTGCACTGGATATGCGGCAACGGCCAAAGAAAACACCCGAGAGTGAACTTGACGGTAGCGCGCACAAGTACGACAAACCCCTGCCCAGTGCCTGGACGGACTGGAGCAGAGCCAATGTTCCGATTTCGGAAAAAGCCCTGGAACACACGATCCGCCCCTGCTGGTTCAACAATCGGCTGTTCGTGGTCTGGGCGGAAGTGGAGTATCAGGATCCCAATGCCCTTTCACCGGACTCTTTTGGGGGAAAAGCGGAAAACAGTGTCAAGGCTCATCCATTGTTCCGTTTGTACGGGAGCTACAAAAAGTACGATGACAGCTGGAGTACGCCTCGGATCTACATCGAAAACTATTGCCTGACCCCTGCCCTGATCGCCAAGACGCCAGAGGAAATTGAAAGGGAAACCCAGACTATCGCGGTGTATGACCACTCGACCTCGCCTGAGTCGATGTTTATCGCGCTGTATTCCCACTATCAGCCGCACCCGACAGACACTACGGGTGGTGGCGACAAGTACGACTTTTTAAGAACGGCCCGTATCGACAAAAACTTCAATGTGAGCTCGCTGTTTCCGTCGTATGGCGTCGTACCCAATATCCCGCAGGAGACGGCCACTTCCGTGCCGCAGGACGACGAAAAAACCAAGGCTCATGTACTGCTGATCGGCTACATTTTCGCCAATGCCAACAGGAACGCGCAGCGTTTCCAATACTGGCTTCCATCCAGCACCCTGGTTTTCGGCGACGTATCGCCTGAAGTCCCCACGGAAAACAAAAACACCTGGGACTTCAGAGACTGGCAGAAACGAATCAGGCCCAGCGAAAAAGACGTTGATCTTGTTTACAACCGTGACCAGTCCGATATCGAACTGACAGTAAGACTGGATGAGGGTTTCAGTGACGAAAAAACCATCACAGTGTCCATCTACGACAGAGGAACTCCCACACTCGAATTGTTCAAGTTGAAGTTGGTATTCAATGAATCCAGTTTCCACAAAGAACGATATACGCTGAATCCAGGCTCAACGATCACGCCTACCGGTACGGATTGGCTGGACCAGGCAAATGCTCAGTACTCTTTCACGACCAATAAGGGATGGGAAAACCTCATCATAGAAAGCGGTGGCGGCGGCGATAAATTCTCATTGCCCGCCACAAAAAAAGGTGACCCTGCTCGACTCGATGGAAAACGCCTGTACAAACATATGCTGGAAGATATTTTCAGCTCGCCAAAAAACTTCCTGACAGAGTGCCGACGCTATACCAACAAGACCGAAAAGTTGTACCTGCATAAGGAGGTGAAGCACGAAACCTTTGGCCCGTACTTTTATCAGCTATTCGTCGCACACCCTTTGGATGTCAAATCCACCACATCCCCAAAAGATTTCAAAGATATGCGTACGCTGCACACGTCCGCGATCTTCAGCAGCCTGGCCAAGGATGCCACGCTGAAATATCGATTCTCGATCAACCAGAACTCTCACCAGCCCGAGGGTTGGCCAGTGGAGTGGCCCGAAAAGGCTGAGGACCTAAAGATTCCGCTGATTTACGGCGTACTGGTCTATGAGAAAGACAATCCATTCTTGCCTCTCGTTACACTGAAGGGCGGCGCACTTAAAGCATTAAAAGTCGGTTGGGGTGAGCAACTCGAATCAGCTGCCTTGGTAACCCCGAGCATCAACAGCCTGACAGACTTGTCAGTGGGGGACACCTCCTCTCTGGGCCAGGCGCAGTTCATCGACTTCACCGGATCAAGCATCCAATACACTGACGGCTCCAGCTCGGTAGCACGGGCGCCCATTCGCATGAACACCACCTTTGCCAGGCATCTGATCGAGCGTGCCGAAGAGGGCATGGAGTCCCTGCTGAGCTGGAATACCCAACACCTGAAAGAGCCGCCCATTCCCAATAAACTCGGCGCGGAACCGATGGACTTCTCCGGTGCTTACTACCTGTACTTCCTCGAACTGTTCCTGTATCTGCCCTGGCTGGTGGCTTACCGGCTCAATGAAGAACAACAGTACGAAGAAGCCAAGCGCTGGCTGGCGTTTGTGTTCGATCCCTCGCGCCAGAGCGGTCATTCGGGACATTCGGGCTACTGGCACTCGGTGCCACTTGAAGAGCCTGTATGGCCGGGTCCGGCGGACCCCAGCCAGGCCGTTCTATACCCGGACGATCCGCACCAGATCGCGCTCAGTTTCCCGGTGCATTTTCGCAAGGCGCTATACGGCCTCTATATCGATATCGAGAGCAACCAGGCAGACGCAGCCTACCGGGAACTGACCCCGGACGGGCTGGCAGAAGCCAAGCTGCGTTATGTGCACATCCTGGATTTGCTGGGCTCGCGTCCGGACGTACGGCAAGTCGACGACTGGGAGCCCGTTGACCTTACGACATTGAGCACTGCGCAAAACCCGGAGCTGCGTGAGTTCGAGCAACAGCTGATCGACCTTCAACAGCAGCTTGCGGATCACCCGCCGCTGCGGGTTGGCAAAGCCCCGACCTCAGAGGTTGCTCCGCTGCTGTGCCTGCGGCCCTACTCGGCAGATCCCTCGGTGCCCGGGGTCGACAATCCGTACCTGCGCCGGCCCTTCAACCCTGAGCTGATCCAGCGCTGGGAACGGGCCGAGAGCCGTCTGTACAACCTGCGGCACAATCTGGACATGGCCGGCAATGCCTTGAACCTGCCGCTGTTTGCGCCACCACTGGACCCACGGGCACTGCTGGCTGCCTGGGGTCAAGGGTTGTCCGGCACGGCGCTGAACCGTCTGCTGAGCCCGCAAATTCCGCACTATCGCTTCAGCTTCATGTTTGCCCTTGCGCAGAATGCGGTGGACAGCGTGATGCAATTCGGCTCGACCTTGTTGTCGTTGATCGAGCGTAAAGAGCAGGCGCAATACCTGGAACTGCAACAGCAACAAGCCTGGAACCTGGCGAAGGTGGCTGTCGACATTCAGGTCCAGGCCGGAAAGATCGATGAAAAAAACAAGGAAGCGCTGCTGGCGAGTCAGGCAATAGCTACCGGACGGCTCGCCTATTACGAAAAGTTGTTAGCAGATGGGTTGACTGGCGAAGAAGTGAGTATGGGCGAAAACTTGCTGAAAGCACGCATCGCGGAAACCGCGGCAGGCGTTTGTTCCACTCTAGGTGAACTCGCAAAATTAATACCGAATATATATGGGGCTGCTAGTGGTGGTGCGCGCTTTGAAGGTATACCTAACGCAGCAGCCAGCATTGCTTACATTGACAGTAAAAATCGCTCTGGTATCGCCGAAACTTTTGCTCGGACAGGTCAATACCACCGCCGTGCCCAGGAATGGACTCAAGCGCGAGACCAGGCAAAACTCGAAGCAGAGCAAATCAAGACCCAACTTGAGGTCTATGAGGCGCAACACAAAGCCACTCAATTGCAACTGCGCCAAGCGCAAACCGCACTGAACCAGGCCAAGGTCACTCACGACTTCCTGCTGAGCAACAACCGCTTCAGCAAGTCCCAGACCTACGACTGGCTCAACAGCAAGTTCGCCAGTTTCTACTACACCGCCTTCAACACCGCGCAGTCCTTGTGCCAGGCTGCCGAGGCCTGCTGGCAGTACGAAATGGGTAACTTCAGCCAGACCTTTATCCGCGCCGGAGCCTGGAACAGCAGTTACCGCGGCCTGGGTGCCGGGGAAGAGCTGAAAATGGGCCTGCAGCAGATGTACCGTGAATACGTGCAAAACAACAAGCGCGACCTGGAGATCCGTAAAACCATTTCGTTGGCAGGCCTCAAGGCCAAAGACCCCGCATCGCCGATCAACAAGACCTGGAAGGGGATTCAGGATGCTCTGACGGAGAGTGGTACCTGCGAATTCGAATTGACACAGAAAATGTTCGACGACGATTACGCCGGACAGAATCACTACCTGCGGCGCATCAAAACCATCAGCGTATCCCTGCCGGTCACCGTCGGGCCCTATGAAGACATCCGCGCAGTCCTGAGCCAGAGCTACAGCAAGGTTGAAATGCTCCCCGCTGTCGGCACCGCGAAAGAGAACCTGAGAGCCAGCCAGCAGATTGCCCTCTCCCATGGCGTCGATGACAACGGTCTGTTCCAGCTCAACTTCCAGGACGAACGCTACCTGCCCTTCGAATACACCGGGGCGGTTTCACGCTGGACCCTGACATTCCCCAATCGGGATTTGCAGAAGGCAATGCTCGACTCACTGACCGACATCATCATTTCTGTCTCTTACACCGCCAGAGCCACCGGAGGCTTGCAATGAACGAACAGACGCAACTCCCCCTGGAAATCAATGCGCCCACCTTGCCCAAAGGCGGCGGTGCCATCCAGAGCATCGGCAAAGGCTGGGGCGGTGTGGGCACCACCGGTGCTGCATCACTGGAGATACCCCTGCCGATCAGCAAGGCCCCCAACCGCGACCTGGTCCCGGCCCTGGGCCTGGGTTACAGCAGCGATGTCGGCAACAGCCCGTTCGGCATCGGCTGGCGCCTGACCACCAACGCCATCACCCTGCGCACCACCAAGGGCGTACCGAAGTATGAAGGCAACGATCAGGTGGTCGGCCCCGGCGGTGACGTGTGGATGCCCGAGAGGAGTGACAATGGCCAGATCATTTTCAGTGTAGTGAGAGAGTACAACGACTCCGGCGACCTCGGCGAGCACCGCGTCGTGCGATATTGGCCGCGGGTGGAAGGCGGGTTTGATCTGATTGAGCACTGGACCAGAGTTTTCGGTCCGGACGAAGAGGAGGACGCTCCGAGCAAACCTGATTACAACCCCGCCGGCTTCTGGCTGATCCATGGCGCCGACGGCAGCCTGCACTGCTACGGCAAAACCGAGGCATCACGCCGGGCCGATCCGGATGAACAGTCCCACGTTGCTGTCTGGATGATCGATGAAAGCCTGAACCTGCGCGGTGAACATGTGGTGTACCTGTACCAGGCAGAAGTCGAAGCACCGGTCGCCCCGCAGTTTCGTGACTACCGCGCCCAGCGTTATCTGCGTCGGGTCCTGTACGGCAACGCTCAGGCCAAGGCCAACCTGTACGCATGGAAAGACGATGGCTGGAAAGACGTGGCCTGGCATTTCCACCTGCTGTTCGATTACGGCGAACGCAGTGCCGACCTGACGCAAGTGCCGATTTACGATCTGCCTGGAATAGAGCGCGGCGATTGGGGGGCACCGCGTAAGGACCCGTTCTGGAATTACGCCTACGGTTTCGAATTGGGTTCCCGGCGCCTGTGCCGTCAGGTCCTGATGTTTCATCAGTTCACCGAAGAGCTGGGTGACGATCCGGTGCTGGTCCAGCGTCTGCTGCTCGAACATCGCACGAGCGCGCTGGGCTACAACCACCTGACCGCCGCGCACATCCAGGCCTATGACAATCAGGGGCAGATGGAAAGTCGCCCGCCCATGGAGTTTTTCTACAACCCGTTTGAACTCGATCCGCAGCGCCAGGGTTACAGCGAGTTCCCCCAGATGCCGGGGCTCAATGACGGCCAGCGTTATCAACTGGTGGACTTGTATGGCGAAGGCATTCCGGGTGTGCTGCTGCGCATTGACAAAGCCTGGTACTACCGCGAACCGCGGCGTGCCGACAGTGGCGGCAATGACGTGAGCTACGGCGACTGGGCGTTATTGCCCAGCATTCCCGTGGCCGATAGCAGCAAACCGATTCGCCAGTCATTGAGCGACCTGACCGGCGACGGCAAGCTCGACTGGGTGATCGCCTGCCCGGGCATGTCCGGGTTCTTCACCCTCAACCCGGACCGAAGCTGGTCGAACTTCGTGGACTACACCGCGTTCCCCTCGGAGTTTTTTCATTCCGATGCGCAATTGGCTGACCTGGTGGGTCACGGTCTGACGGACCTGGCGTTGATCGGTCCACGCAGCGTGCGCCTGTATTCAAGCCGTCGTGAAATCGGGTTCAGCCATGGGGCCAACGTCCCTCGCGGCAAAGACGATGACTCGCTGCCCCTGTTGAGCAGTAGCCAGACCGAACTGGTGGCTTTCAGCGATCCTCTGGGCAGCGCGACACAACACTTGATCCGCATCCGCCACAACGAAGTCAAATGCTGGCCGAATCTGGGGCATGGAAAATTCGGCAAGGGCTTCGTCCTTTGCGAGCTGAAATTCCCATATGCCGAGTTCGATTCGTCGCGGGTGCGGCTGGCGGACCTGGACGGTTCGGGCGCGGTTGACCTGATCTACCTGGAGTCCGACGGTTTCCGGGTCTACATGAATCACGCCGGTGAAGGCTTCGAAGAAAATTATGTAAAAGTGCCATGGCCAAAAGATGTGCGTTACGACCGCTTCTGCCAGGTGAGCATCGCCGACCTCAACGGACTGGGTTGTTCCAGCCTGATCCTCACCGTGCCCCACATGAAACCCGAGCACTGGCGCTACGATTTCGTCAGCGCCAAACCTTATCTGGTCAATGCCAGTCACAACAACATGGGCGCCGTGACGGGGGTGAGTTACCGCAGTTCGGCGCAGGAATGGCTGGACGAAAAAGCCGAGCTGATCGCCGCCGGCAAAGCGCCGGTTTCGCACCTGCCGTTCGCCATGCACCTGGTCAGCCAGCAGACCCAACTGGATGAAATCACCGGCAACCGACTGACCCAGGGCTTCAGCTATCGCCAGGGTTTCTACGACAGTTTCGAGCGAGAGTTCCGCGGTTTCGGTTTGCTGCTGCAAAACGATACCGAAGCGTCGGCGACTGAACGCTCGAGCCCGGGTTTCACCGCGCCGATCCTGAGTAAAACCTGGTTTCACACCGGCCGCGCCATCGACATGCGCGACGACGGTTATTACGCCGGTGACGCAGATGCAGTGCAGTTGAAGCCGACGCTGCTGCACGAGTATCACCTCAGCGATGCGGCGGGACGCGTGATCGCCCCCGATGAAGAACTCGCCCGCGAGATGGCCCGAACCCTCAGCGGTTCGGTGTTGCGTACGGAGGTTTTTGCCGCCGACGATGATCCCGAAACGGCCGTGCCCTACAGCGTGCAGGAGAACCGCTTCCTCATTCGCCAATTACGCCCAAAAGGCAAACATCAGCCCTATGCCGTATTGCAGTTACTGGCGCTGGAAAGCATCGCTTATCAATACGAGCCGCAGGTGGCGGACGACCCGTTGGTCCAGCACACACTCAATCTGAAGTGGGACAAGTACGGTGGTCTCACCCACGGTTTCGTCGTGCACTACGCCCGGCGCAAAACCGTCAGGGACAGCCCGCCCTTCGCCGTCAAAGTGCCTGGCGATGAAAGCGAAGAAGACTACGAAAACAGATGGTGGCTGGACGCCCATGACGACGCGCAACAATGCTGGTATCTGACCGAGACCAAGGCCGAGTACTGCCACCTGATAGCCTTTGATGGCTGGCGTCTGGGCATTCCTTATCGCCAGCGCAGCAATGCGCTGGTGCTGAAAAAGGACGAACTCAAGCCCTGCAACATCTACCAGGAAAAATTCCTTGAGTTAGCCCATGAGGACGGCGCCTGGGCAGCCGATGCGGTGTTGACCGGTTTGTCGCTGCAGCGGTATCTGGATCCGGAGAAAGGCGAACTGCTGGACCCGGACAAACTGATCTTCACCGCCCTGCCCCACTATCAGGAAACCGCCGAACTGGATGCCACCGCCCTGAGCGCCTACGACAAGCTCAAGGACGATAAGGGCAACATGCCGTTCAACCTCAAGGAGAAACTCGAATCAGTCGGTTACCACATCATGGAGCTGTTCTTGCCGAAGCCTACTGCCAGTGAGCTCGCAGACCCGACCGACGCGAAAAACTACCTGTGGTCAGTGCGTAAAAACTTCCCTGTGTATCACAAACTGGCGGGGTTCTATAACGTCGAAAAATTCCAGCAGACCAAGAGTCACGGCAGCACCTCGGTCGAGTATGACGAACACTGGTGCCTGAGCACCGCCGTCACTCTGCCGGATGGCTGCACCACACGCATCCTCGGTGTCGACTACCGATCGTTCCTGCCAGCCGGCATTCTCGACCCCAATCAAAACACCCAGGAGGCCCACTACAACGCGTTCGGCGAAGTATTGGTGACCAGCTTCTACGGCACCGAACTGGGCGAGAAGGTCGGTTTTCACTCCCTGCGCAACTACTTGCCTCCCGAAGACCGAAGCCCCGCAGGCGCCATAGCCGACAAGAACAAGGCGATCGGTCATTACGCCACCGCCACATTCTCCGCACCTTTCAGTTGGATGGGCAAAGTGCCCCCGGCCGCTGTAGCGTCCTGGCTGGAATGGGCCCGCACCGAAGGCTTCATATTGCCCGACGGCCATCTCTGCAGCCGGGCTCGGGTGCATCTCGAGGGTTTGCAAAACCCTACTGCGGACGAGCAACAGCTCCAACTGTACGTCGACAATGCTCATCGCGAACCCGTGCATGTGCTCACCTTGCAGGCCGACCGCTATCCCGGCGACCCAGAGCTGCAAATCCGCGCGGCCATCGCCTGCTGGGACGGCTTCGGCCGTTCCCTGCAAACCAAGCAAGAGGTCGAACCCGGCCTGGCGTGGTGGGTGGACGAGAATGACAAGCTGACACTCGACAAATACGGCCGGCCCAAGGAAGCCGAGGCCGCCCGGCGCTGGCGGGTCAGCGAGCGGGTCGAGTACAACAACAAGGGCGAAACGGTGCGCATCTATCGGCCTTACTTCGCCAACACGTACCGCTACATCAATGACGAGGCGATACGTGAAGCCGGGTATCACGACCAGCAGTTCTACGACGCCGCCGGCCGGCCGACCCACACCGTGCTGGCGAAAAAGATGTTGCAGGGCACTCCACCGGAAGAAAAACCGTTGCGCCGTGAGCAGCGGTATCGCATCTGGTACACCATCAAGTTCGATGAAAACGATAAGTTTGATCCGCCCAAACCCGTAGAGGAAATACCACCGGTCAACAGGACGCTGCATTGAACCCGAACATTTATCGGCATACGCCCCGGTTAGCGGTTATCGACAACCGGGGCTGTAGATGCGGTTCCGGATGTAGACATGCACCACGGCAATTCCGTCGAAAGCCCCATTTCAAACCCAACAAACGTGAGGCAAAGAACATCCGCATTTGTGTAGCCGACGCAAGCCTGTAGATCTTCTGCAGCCTTGTCTCTTCAGGCGGGTTCACCATGCTATCGTGCCCGCCCGACTTTCTACCTGTTTGTGCCAGCATGCTGCCGATTTCCCGTAACGTGCGTTTGTCGCTGTACATCCTGTTGATCATCGCCGGCGCCGCCATCGCCGCGACCCTGGCCATGCGCCACGCCGTGCGCCAGTCAATGGTCGAAGACGCCGCCCGAGCCAATCAGCAACTGGCGCTCTATGCCACGTCGCTGCATACCCTGATCGAACGTTACCGCGCCCTGCCCGCCGTGCTGGCGCTGGACCCGGAGTTGCGCTCGGCGCTCAAGGGGGCGGTGAGTCCCGGGCAGCAGGATGCGTTGAACCGCAAACTGGAAAAGATCAACGGCGCCGCCGAATCCTCGACCCTGGAATTGCTCGATCGCACCGGCCTCGCCGTGGCGGCGAGCAACTGGCGTTTGCCCAGCAGTTATGTCGGCCACAACTACGGTTTCCGCCCCTATTTCAACCAGACCCGCACCCAGGGCACCGGGCGTTTTTACGCGGTAGGTGTGACCAGCGGGATTCCCGGCTACTTCCTCTCCAGCGCGGTCAGCGATGACGACGGGCAGTTCCTCGGCGCCATGGTGGTGAAACTGGAATTTCCCGAACTGGAACGCGAGTGGCGCCAGGGCAGCGACACGCTGTTGGTCAGCGACGCGCGCGGGATCATCTTCATCGCCAACCAGCCGGGCTGGCGCTATCGCCTGCTCAAGCCGCTGAGCGACAGCGATCACGCCGAACTCAAGGCCACCCGCCAGTACGACAAGCAGCCGCTGACGCCGCTGGAGTTTCAATCGTTGCGGCGTTTCGACGACAACAGTGACCTGGCTCGGGTCGATGGCCCGGACGGCAAGGCGGATTACCTGTGGGAATCCCTGCCGCTGAGTGCCGAGGGCTGGACCCTGCATCTGCTGCGGCGCCCGCAAGTCGCCTTCGAAGACAGCCGCAATGCCGCCCTCGCTGCTGCCGGGTTGTGGCTGACCCTGGTGTTCCTGCTGCTGTTTCTCAATCAGCGCTGGCGCCTGGCCAGGCTGCGCCAGCGCAGCCGAGAAGAACTCGAACAATTGGTGGAAGAGCGTACCCGCGATCTGCGCACCGCCCAGGAGGGCCTGGTGCAGTCGGCCAAACTCGCGGCGCTGGGGCAGATGTCCGCCGCCCTGGCCCATGAGATCAACCAGCCGCTCACCGCCCAGCGCATGCAGTTGGCGACCTTGCGCCTGCTGCTCGACCACGGCCGGGTCGACGACGCCTACAAGGCGCTCAAACCGGTGGATGAAATGCTCACGCGCATGGCGGCCCTCACCGGCCACCTGAAAACCTTCGCCCGCAAAAGCCCCAGCGGTTTGCGCGAACGCCTGGACCTGGCGGCGGTGGTGGACCAGTCGCTGCAACTGCTCGACACCCGGCTGCGCGACGAACAGGTCAGCACCGTGTTGCACCTGACCCGCCCGGCCTGGGTGCGCGGCGATGCGATTCGCCTGGAACAGGTGCTGATCAACCTGTTGCGCAACGCCCTCGATGCGATGCAGGACAAACCCTGCAAACGCCTGGAAATCCGCCTCGAAGCCGACGAACAATTGTGGCGCCTGAGCGTGATCGACAACGGTGGCGGTATCGCCGAAGAGAACCTGCCCAAGGTCTTCGATCCGTTCTTCACCACCAAACCGGTGGGCGATGGCCTGGGCATCGGTTTGGCCGTATCGTTTGCCATCGTTCACGAATCCGGCGGGCGCCTGAGTGCCGGCAATCATGACAAGGGTGCCGTGTTTACCCTGACCTTGCCCATCGACCAGGAGGTGCATGAACCATGCTGAACTCAGTGATGGTGGTCGACGACGAAAGCAGCATCCGCAGTGCCGTCGAGCAATGGTTGAGCCTGTCGGGTTTCGAGGTGCAGTTGTTCAGCCGCGCCGATGAATGCCTGGCGCAATTGCCCAGGCACTTTGCCGGGGTGATTCTCAGCGATGTGCGCATGCCCGGCATGACCGGCCTGGAACTGCTGGCCGAGGTGCAACGCCGGGATGCCGATTTGCCGGTGATCCTGTTGACCGGCCACGGCGACGTACCGATGGCCGTCGAGGCCATGCGCGATGGCGCCTACGACTTCCTCGAAAAGCCCTTCAGCCCGGAAACCCTGCTCGGCAGCCTGCGCCGCGCCCTCGACAAACGCCGGCTGGTGCTGGAAAACCGCGCACTGCACGAGCAGGCGGACAACCGCGCCAAACTCGATGCCACGCTGCTCGGCGTGTCCCGTGGCCTGCAAACCCTGCGTCGGCAGGTGCTGGACCTGGCAGCCCTGCCAGTGAACGTGCTGATTCGCGGGGAAACCGGTAGCGGCAAGGAACTAGTCGCACGCTGCCTGCATGACTTTGGGCCGCGAGCCGACAAGCCCTTTGTCGCACTCAATTGCGCGGCCATCCCCGAGCAGCTGTTCGAGGCCGAACTGTTCGGTCACGAGAGCGGTGCGTTCACCGGGGCATCCGGCAAGCGCATCGGTAAACTCGAATACGCCGACGGTGGCACGCTGTTTCTCGATGAAATCGAAAGCATGCCGCTGGCCCAACAGGTGAAATTGCTGCGGGTGTTGCAAGAGCAAAAGCTCGAGCGACTGGGTTCGAACCAGAGCATTCGCGTGGATTTGCGCATCATTGCCGCGACCAAACCGGACCTGCTCGACGAAGCGCGGGCCGGACGTTTTCGCGAAGACCTGGCCTATCGCTTGAACGTCGCTGAACTACGCCTGCCGCCCTTGCGCGAACGCCGTGAAGACATCCCGCTGCTGTTCGAATCCTTCGCGCAAAACGCCGCCGAACGGCTGGGACGTAAATTCCCACCGTTGAGCGGTGCGCAGTTGAGTCACCTGCTGAGCCACGACTGGCCGGGCAATGTGCGCGAACTGGCGAACGTCGCCGAGCGTCAGGTGTTGGGGCTTGGTGAGCCTGTACCGGCAGGGATCGAGCCCGGTCAGTCGCTGGCGGCGCAGCAGGAGGCCTTTGAAGCACAGTGCCTGCGCGCGGCATTGACCCGGCACAAGGGTGACGTCAAGGCGGTGCTTGAAGAGCTGCAACTGCCGCGGCGGACCTTCAATGAAAAGATGCAGCGGCATGGGTTGAGCCGGGAGATGTTCCTGCAAGAGATCTGAGTTTGCAGTGTCTGTCCTGGCCCCATCGCGAGCAAGCTCGCTCCCACAGTGGGTCTGTGTACGCCGATCATTGTGGGAGCGGGCTTGCTCGCGAAGAGGCCGGCAAAGGCAATACAAATACCCCTCCCAGGTAAGCAAATTTCCGCTCATCACCCGCCACAAATAAGCGGATTTCCGCTCACTAAAACACCACCATCCCTCTAAACCGGCCCTCTCCCCCTTGGCACAGCTCCTGCTATAGCCCCTGCAGGCTGCGTTTAAACGCGCTCCACAAAAACAATTAAACGAAGGATCCTTCAATGGATAACTCCAACTCCCTGCCGCTTGGGCCAGCTGCCGTGCCGGCCAAAGAAAGAACCACGTCCAGCCGCATCAAATCGATCTTCAGCGGCTCCGTCGGCAACATGGTCGAGTGGTACGACTGGTACGTCTACGCCGCCTTCTCCCTGTACTTCGCCAAGACGTTCTTCCCCAAGGGCGACACCACCGCCCAACTGCTCAACACCGCCGCGATCTTCGCCGTAGGCTTCCTGATGCGTCCGATCGGTGGCTGGCTGATGGGGCTGTATGCCGACAAGGTCGGGCGCAAAAAGGCCCTGATGGCCTCGGTGTACCTGATGTGCTTCGGTTCGCTGCTGATCGCCCTGAGCCCGAGTTATGAAGTCATCGGCATCGGTGCGCCGATCCTGCTGGTGTTCGCGCGCTTGCTGCAAGGCCTGTCGGTGGGTGGCGAATACGGCACCTCCGCCACTTACCTCAGCGAAATGGCGACCAAGGAACGTCGCGGCTTCTACTCCAGCTTCCAGTACGTGACCCTGATCTCCGGCCAGCTCATCGCCCTGGCGGTGTTGATCGTGCTGCAACAACTGCTGACCACCGAAGAGCTGTACGCCTGGGGCTGGCGCATCCCGTTCGCCATCGGCGCGCTGTGTGCCGTGGTGGCGTTGTACCTGCGTCGCGGCATGGAAGAAACCGAGTCCTTCACCAAGAAGGAAAAGGCCAAGGAAAGCGCGATGCGCACCTTGATGCGTCACCCCAAGGAACTGATGACCGTGGTCGGCCTGACCATGGGCGGTACCCTGGCGTTCTACACCTACACCACCTACATGCAGAAATACCTGGTGAACACTGTCGGCATGAGCATTTCCGACTCCACCACCATTTCCGCCGCCACGCTGTTCCTGTTCATGTGCCTGCAACCGATCGTCGGCGGGCTGTCGGATAAAATCGGTCGCCGGCCGATCCTGATTGCCTTCGGCATCCTGGGCACCCTGTTCACCGTGCCGATCCTCACCACCCTGCACACCATCACCACCTGGTGGGGCGCGTTCTTCCTGATCATGGCGGCGCTGATCATCGTCAGTGGCTACACCTCGATCAACGCCGTGGTGAAAGCCGAACTGTTCCCGACCGAAATCCGCGCCCTGGGCGTGGGTCTGCCGTACGCACTGACCGTTTCGATCTTCGGCGGCACCGCTGAATACATCGCGCTGTGGTTCAAGAGCATCGGCATGGAGACGGGTTACTACTGGTACGTGACTGCGTGCATTGCCGTGTCGTTGCTGGTGTACATCACCATGAAAGACACCCGCAAACATTCGCGGATTGTCACTGACTGACAGACGTCAGGCAGTTACCGCAAGGGTGACTGCCAAGCCCCCTTCGCGAGCAGGCTCGCTCCCACAGGTTGACCGCGTACCCTTGGAGGAATGCGGTCCAATGTGGGAGCGAGCTTGTTCGTTCCTACAGGGGGAAGGTCGGACTGGAAATCTGCGGCGCGTGCTTGCACCATGCACGTCTCCCCGCCAGCTCTGGAAATTCCACCCAATGCCCGACGACATCCACTTCTACGAACCCGCCAACGGCCACGGCCTGCCCCACGATCCGTTCAACGCCATCGTCGGCCCGCGCCCCATCGGCTGGATCTCTTCACAGAATGCCGAGGGCCGCTTGAACCTTGCGCCCTACAGCTTCTTCAACGCCTTCAACTACATCCCGCCGATCATTGGTTTTTCCAGCGTCGGACGCAAAGACAGCCTGAACAACATCGAACAGACCGGTGAGTTCGCCTGGAACCTGGCCACCCGATCGCTGGCCGAGCAGATGAACCAGAGCAGCGCCATGGTCAGGCCTGAGGTCAACGAGTTCGAACTGGCCGGCCTGACGACCGTTGCCTCGAAGGTCATTCAGGTGCCACGGGTGGCCGAAAGCCCGGTGTCCTTCGAGTGCAAGGTCACGCAGATCATTCAGTTGCAGCGGGCGGACGGCAATGTGGTGCCGAGCTGGCTGATCCTCGGCGAAGTCGTCGCCGTGCATATCGCCAAATGGCTGTTGAAGGATGGGGTATACGACACCGCCGCGGCAGAACCGATTCTGCGCGGCGGCGGGCCGGCGGATTATTTCCAGCTGGGGCCTGAGGCGTTGTTCAAGATGTACCGCCCGGGGGCGGTGAAGTGATCACCAGAGCAGGTCGGTGTTTTCCTTGACGTCCTTGAGGCGGGTCAGCTCTTTGGCGGCCGCATCATCGGCCTCGTGGGCCGTCTTGAAGGTCTGGCCTTCCAGCACTTTGTGAAACCGCGGGGCGCCGGCACCACCCAGCGCTTTGACGGCGATAGCGGCGTGGTAGCCCCCCTCGCCCGGTACTACAGCGGAAACAGCTTCGAAGTGATCAAAGGCTTTACGTGCCATGTCGCGAATCCTGGCTGGTTGAGAATGCCGTCATTAAACCCTCAACCGGCCAGTTTGTGTACCGTCAGTCCGGACTGACCGAGGGCCTGCGCCGCCGACACCTCCTTGAAAGTATGGAAATCCAGACTGTTGACTACCAGTTCCTGCACCAGCTCGGCAAAAATCTCCATCGCCGGCGTGCTGAAGTAGGCGGTCATGGCCTGTTGATCGCTCCAGAAACCGGACACCAGCCACAGTTCCGGATCGCACTGCGAGTGCTGCAGGCTAAAGCTCAGGCAGCCCGGTGCTGCGCGGGACGGTTCGATCAGGGCGCTGAGGCGCACACCGAGTTCCGCCGAGCGCCCGGCGCGCGCCCGAACGAAGGCCATATGACTGACGGGGATCTGCTTAGACATGTTCAACCCTCCCGGGGAGTCGCGTGGCAGCCGTGGGACGGGCTGCGACAGGATCAAAGGTTAAGTGCCGCGACGCCTGTCTCGTTAGTCGATTCCTGCCGGTGCATTGCACAATCCTGCGAAACTTCCTGTAGGAGCTGCCGAAGGCTGCGATCTTTTGATCTTGAAAACAAAATCAAAAGATCGCAGCCTTCGGCAGCTCCTACAGGGGTTGGTGGGTGGCAGGGACTGCCTTTGATGCACTGGCATGGAAGTCACCCCCGGCAGAATCAGGCAAGCATCCGGCAGGATGTGTCTACCGCTGCCACTTGCACAAACTTATGCTCTGCTCCATTCCCTCCATGCCTGCCGAGGATGCCGCGCATGACGTCGCTCGATCACTTTCAAGCCCCGCTGGACACCGACATGGAAAAGCAGCGCGCGGAACTGGCGGCGATCATCCGCCGTAACACCGCCGAAGATGGCAGTTATGCCACGGCCATCGGCTCGCTGTTCATGTCCCGCCACAGCCAGTCCCACGAGTTTGCCCCGGTGCTGGCGCAACCGGCACTGTGCATCATGGCCCAGGGGCGCAAGGAAGTTCAGTTGGCCAACGAGTACTTCAACTACGACCCGTTGAACTACCTGGTGGTCTCGGTCTCGATGCCGCTCAGTGGACGGGTGGTGGATGTCTCGGCCGAAGAACCGATCCTGGCCCTGCGCCTGGACATCGATCCGGCGGAAATCACCGCGCTGATCGCCGACGCCGGCCCCCTCGGCGTGCCCTCCCGGCCGACCGGGCGCGGGCTGTATGTCGAGCGGCTCGACACCGCCATGCTGGATGCCGTGCTGCGCCTGGCACGGCTACTGGACACGCCGAAAGACATCGCCATGCTCGCGCCGCTGATTCGCCGGGAGATCCTCTATCGACTGTTGCGCAGCAAGCAAGGGCATCGACTGTACGAAATCGCCATCGCCAACAGTCAGAGCCATCGCGTCAGCCAGGCGATCAAATGGCTCAATGGCAATTTCGAACAGCCGTTGCGCATCGATGATCTGGCGAAGGAAGTGAACCTGAGCGTGTCGACCCTGCATCACCGCTTCAAGGCGATGACGGCGATGAGTCCGTTGCAGTATCAGAAGCAGTTGCGCCTGCAGGAAGCACGGCGGTTGATGCTGGCCGAAGGGCTGGAAGCTTCGGCGGCGGGGTATCGCGTCGGGTATGAAAGCCCTTCGCAGTTCAGCCGGGAGTACAGCCGGTTGTTCGGCGCGCCGCCGTTGCGGGATCTGGCGCGGTTGCGGCTATCTGTTTGAGCTTGTTTCTTTGCAAGCAGTACTGGCCTCATCGCGAGCAAGCTCGCTCCCACAGGGTCCAGCGTACACCGTCCAATGTGGGAGCGAGCTTGCTCGCGATGAGGCCAGTACAAACAGCGTCAAACAGGGATCAGGCCCCAAGTACCCGGCAAGCCTCCGCCGGCAAGGTCACCGACACCGGATGGCCGACGCTCAGGCCAAAACCCTGGCACGGCGTGCTCAGCGCGGTAAACGAAACCCCGGAACACTCAACCGTGGTCTCGATGGTCGCGCCGATATCGCGCACGAAGGTCACCTTGCCCAGCAGGCGGTTGCCCGCCGTCGCCTGCGGCGCCGACAGTTGCAGGTCTTCCGGACGAATCAGCATCTTCACTTTTTCCCCTGCCGCAACGCTCGTGCAGATCGGCACTTGCAGCGCATCGCCGCCCGGCAGGCTGACCTTGCCGTTGCCCAGCGCCGTGGCCGGGAAGATGTTGCCCGAACCGATGAAGTCCGCGACGAACTCGTTGGCCGGGTGCCGGTAGATTTCAATCGGCGTGCCGACCTGCTGCACCCGATGTTCACCCAGCACGACCACGATATCGGCCATGGTCATGGCCTCGCGCTGGTCGTGGGTCACCATGATGGTGGTGATGTTCAGGCGCTGTTGCAGTTGACGGATTTCCACCTGCATCGATTCGCGCAGCTTGGCGTCCAGCGCCGACAACGGTTCGTCGAGCAGGAGGATTTTCGGGTGGTTGGCAATCGCCCGGGCAATCGCCACGCGCTGGCGTTGCCCGCCGGACAGCTTGGCCACCGGACGATCAATCATCTGCTGCAACTGAATCAGTTCCAGCAACTCCACCACCCGCGCCTGCTGGTCAGCCTTGCTGACTCCGCGCAGTTTCAGCGGATAGGCGATGTTCTCGCCCACGGTCATGTGCGGGAACAGCGCCAGGGACTGGAACACCATGCCGAAGTTGCGCAGGTGCGCCGGGGTGTGGCCGATGTCTTCACCGTCCAGGCGGATCTCGCCGCCAGTCAGGGTTTCAAGGCCGGCAATCATGCGCAGCAGCGTGGTTTTGCCACAGCCCGAAGGGCCGAGGAAACACACCAGTTTGCCCTCGGGCAAATGCAGGTTCACATCGGTTACCGCGCAGGCCGAGCCGTAATGTTTCTCGACGTTTTCCAGAATCAGACCAGACATTTGAAGTACCTCAAGAAATCAGAACGAAACGCCACCTTCACCAACCAGCTTCTCCAGCGCCCAGATCAGGACGAAGTCGATCAGCACGATCAGCACGGCAAACGAAAATACGGTTGGATCGAGCGAAGACACGGTGCGGCTGTACATCCAGATCGGCACGGTCATCACATCGATGGTGTAGAGGAAGTAAGTCACGGTGAATTCGTTGAACGAGACGATGAACGCCAGCAGCATGCCCGCCAGGATCCCCGACTTCATCAACGGCACCACCACATCGACAATCGCCCGCAGCGGTGAAGCACCGAGCATCTGCGCGGCCTCCTCGACTTCGCTGCCGATGGAGAGCATCGCCGCCGTGCAGTTCTTCACCACGAACGGCAGTGCCAGGATCACGTGGGCAATCACCAGGCGCGAGGTCGTCATGTGGAACGGCAGGCTGTCGAACACCAGCAGCAATGCCAGACCCAACACCACCATCGGGAACACCAGCGGCAACGACATCAGTTGCAGGGCCACGGCCTTGCCGCGGAACTCGCAACGGGTCAGCGCGTAGGCCGCCGGCACTGCGATGATCGTGGCGAAAATCATGGTCAGGCACGACACCAGCAGGCTGGTGCTCATGGCCTGGCCGAGGCTCAGCACATCGCTGGCGTCCGGCGACACGAAGGTGTGCCAGGCGGCCTTGTACCATTGCAGGCTGTAGCTGCTCGGCGGGAAGTCGAGATTCGACGCGCCGCTGAACGACATCACGATCATGGTCAGGATCGGCAGCACCGCCAACAGCAGGATGAAGCCCGAGAGGATGCCGGCGAACTTGCCGGTCTCGCCAGGCAACAGCCCATAACGTTTCTTGGTCAGGGTACTCATTGGGAAGCCTCCAGCATGCGCCGACGACGGCCAGTGATGTATTCGGACAGAGTCATGATCGCGAGTGTGGTGACGATCAGCACCACACCGGCAGCGGACGCGGCGGGCCAGTTCATCAGCGGGGCGATCTGGTCATGCACCATCACCGCCAGCATCGGCACGCGCCGGCCACCAAGCAGCAAGGGCACCACGAAACTGCTGGCGTTGTAGGCGAACACCAGGGTCGCACCGGTAATGATCCCCGGCAGACTCATCGGCAATACCACCTGGCGGAACACCTGGAAGCGACTGGCGCCGAGGGTGGCCGCGGCTTCTTCGTAGCTGCGGGCGACGCCGCGCATGGCGCTGGCGATCGGCAACACGGCCAGCGGGAAGGCGGTTTGCACCAGGCCCATCAACACGCCGTTCTGGTTGTACAACAGCATGATCGGGCGCTTGATCAGGCCCAGGCCCATCAGGGTCTGGTTGAGCATGCCGCCTGGGCCGAGGATCACCAGCCAGCCGTAGCTTTGCAGCAGCAGGTTGACCAGCAACGGCAGCAACACCGCCGCCAGGAAAATCCGTCGCACGAACGGCGAGGTCAGGCGCGACATGGTGTAGGCCACCGGGATCGCCAGAATCACGGCGATCACCGCGCTGATCAGCGCCAGGCGCAGGGTCAGCATCAGGGATTTGAGGTAGTAGGGTTCCAGCAACTGGGCGTAGCTGGCCAGGCTGAACCCGGACCATTCCGCGCCTTTGGTGCCCACGCTCATGCGCAGTACCAGCAGGCTCGCGGCAATCAGTACGCCAAGAAACAGCATCGACGGCGTGAGGAAAAACCAGGCGCGCGTCGTTGGCGAAACACCCCGAGCGGCGCGCACGGGGGCGGCACTCACCGGATGGGTCAGAGGTTGGTGTTCCATAGCAAAGGGTCTCGTCAATGGAAAGCAGCTGACAGACACAGGTCTCAAAACCACCCCGCACCTTGTGGGAGCTGGCTTGCCAGCGATGGCGGTCTGTCAGTCACATCATCGTCGACAGGTCGGCCGTCATCGCGGGCAAGCCCGCTCCCACAGTGTTTTGCAGTGTTCTAAAGACTTGTGCTCGTCACTCGATCAGGAAGAAAAGATTTCCGTGTAACGACGAATCCATTGGTCATGCACAGTCGCCAGGAAGGCGTTGTCGTGCATGATCGCCTTCTCGGCAATCTGCTCCGGCGTGAGGATGTACGGGCTCTTGCGCGCTTCGGCGGAGATGATCGCCTTGGCGTTGACCGGGCCGTTGTAGATGTCTTCAGCCATCTTGCCCTGCACCAATGGGTCCAGGGAGTGGTTGATGAAGGCATAGGCCATGTCGGTATCGCCCGGACGGTTCTTCGGCATCACCGAGAGCATCAGGTCGGTGTAGAAACCTTCCTTCATGCCAAAGGTCGCGCCCAGACCGTAGTTCGGATCGCGGATCTGTTTCGGGAAGAACGCCGGTGCGTACAGGCCACCCATGTCCAGGGAGCCGGTGCGGAACAGTTCGGCGATCTGGTTCGGGTTTTCACCCAGGGTCACCACACGATCTTTCAGCTCGGCGAGTTTCTTGAAGCCCGGTTCAATGTTGTGCTCGTCACCACCGGCCAGTTTGGCGGCGATGATGATCAGGTCCATGGCCTCGGTCCAGTTCGGCGGCGGCAGGAAGATGTTCGGCGCCGCGTCGGCATCCCACAGGGAGGCGTAGCTGGTCGGAGCTTCTTTCTGGGTGCGGGTGCTGTAGACCAGGCTGTTGCACCACAGCAAGTAACCGATACCGTGGCCATTGGCGCCGGTGCGGTACTTCTCCGGTACATCGACCAGGTTGGGAATGCGGTTGAGGTCGGGTTTTTCCAGCAGGTTGGCGGCGGCCAGACCTTCGGCGCCGACGCCTGCCAGGGTGATGATGTCGTACTGCGGACGATCACCGCCGGCCTTGAGTTTGGCGACCATTTCCGAGGTACTGCCGGTGCGGTCAGCGATGACCTTGCAGCCGTACTTGTCTTCGAACGTCGCGGCGATATTGCGCAGTGCAGCCAGGCCGGTGTCATCGGACCAGGTCAGCAAGCGCAGGGTCTTGCCGGCAAAACGTGTGTCGCTGGCATTGGCCTTGATGAACGGCATGCTCATGGCTGCCGCTGCAACCGAGGCTACGCCCACGGTCTTGATAAATTGACGTCTGTTCAGATCATGCTCGCCCATTACGGACTCCCTTTGTTTTTGTAGGTATAAGGCAGGTCGAAACTGTTGCATCCGCGCGACCGGATCAGCGTTAGCCCTCGTATTTTCGGGGCTTGGCTGAGCCAGCGAGTTCATCCTGAGGTTGTGCAAAACAGCTGACTATCGATAAAAACTCATTGAAGCCATGACGCCAACGCATGCCTTCTTTCGGGGCATGCGGATGGCTTTTCTGTAGGAGCGAGCCTGCTCGCGATGGACGCAAGGGCACCGCGCTCATTCAGGTACCCCGCGTTATCGTTGACGTCCATCGCGAGCAGGCTCGCTCCTACAGGTGATCGGTGTCAGACGGCCCGGATGACGTGTTTGATTTCCTGGAAAGCCTGCAAGCCCCACGGCCCCAATTCACGGCCTATGCTGCTTTGCTTGTAGCCGCCCCAGGCGGTCTGCGGGAAGATCACCTGCGGTGCGTTGATCCACACAAGCCCCGCCTGCAAGGCGTTGGCGACGCGGTCGGCGGTCTCGACATTGCGCGTGACCACACTGGCGACCAGGCCGAACTGGCTGTCGTTGGCCAAGGCAATCGCCTCGGCTTCAGAGGCGAAACTGCGCACGCAGATCACCGGGCCGAAAATCTCTTCACACCACAACGCACAGTCGAGGGGCACTTCGGTGAAAACCGTCGGCTGCAAAAAATATCCGCGCGGCAGGTCCGCCGGGCGATTGCCACCGCAAACCAGTTTGGCGCCAGCGCTCAAACCACGATCGATGTGACCCAGGACACGCTGGTATTGCGCCTGATTGACCAGCGCGCCCATTTCCACGTTCGGGTCGAACGGGTCGGCCACGCGAATCGCTTCGGCACGGGCCTTCACGCGGCTGAGGAATTCATCGGCCAGTTCATCGGCGACCAGCACGCGGCTGGTGGCGGAGCACATCTGCCCGGCGTTGAAGAAACCACCGCCGCAAGCCACTTCCACCGCCAGGTCGAGATCGGCATCGGCCAACACCAGCAGCGATGATTTGCCGCCCAGTTCCAGGCTCACGCCTTTGACGGTTTCCGCCGCCCGCTGCATGACCTGCACGCCAACGGCGTTGCTGCCAGTGAAGGAAACTTTCGCGATACGCGGATCCGCCGACAATGGCGCGCCAACAGCCAGGCCGGTGCCACACACCAGGTTGAACACGCCCGCCGGCAAACCGGCCTCAGCAATGATCGTTGCCAGTTCCAGCTCTGGCAGCGGCGTGACTTCCGAAGGCTTGAGCACCACGCAGCAACCGGCGGCCAGGGCCGGGGCGAGTTTCCAGGCGGTGGTGACCATCGGGAAGTTCCACGGCACGATCAGGCCGACTACACCGCAAGGTTCGCGGCGCAGGCGAGCGCTGAAATCGTCGCTCGGCAATTCGATGGTGCTGTCCTGCTTCGCGTCCAGCCCTTCGGCCAGACCGGCGTAGTACTCGAACGTGGCGATTACGTCATCGACGTCGATCGCGGCTTCGAATTGCGGCTTGCCGTTGTTGCTCGACTGCAAGTGCATCAGTTTTTCACGGCTGGCCTGCACGCCCGCGGCGATTTTGCGCAGGATGGCAGCGCGTTCGACGCCGGTGGTTTTCGACCAGCCGGCGAACGCCTGGGTCGCCGCGCTCACCGCTTGATCAACCGCACGCTCATCGCCGCCATTGACCGTGGTCAACAGGGCTTCGGTCGCCGGGTTGATCACGCGCAGGTGTTCATTGCCGGCCGACCATTGGCCGTTGATGTACAGGCCATCCAGGGTAGTCGGGAAAGTCATTTCGACACCGCCTTCATCCACTCGGCCTGGTCGATTTCAATCAGGGTCGGGCCCTGGCGATCGTGGGCCACACGCAATGCGCCGCGCAATTGCTCGACACTGCTGACGGCTTCGGCCGCGCAGCCCAAGGCCTTGGCCACACCGATGAAGTCCGGGGTGTAGATGTCCACGCCGACCGGCTCGATGGCACGGTTGACCATGTATTTCTTGATCTCTTCGTAGCCCTGGTTATTCCACAGCAGCACGATGACCGGAGTGCGCGCTTCAACGGCGCTGGCCAGTTCCGGCAGGGTGAACTGCAGGCCGCCGTCGCCGATCAGGCACACCACTGGCGGGCGAGCACCGTTCTCAGCGCTGCCGCCGAGCCAGGCGCCAATCGCCGCCGGCAAGGCGTAACCGAGGGTGCCGTAACCGGTGGACGAGTTGAACCAGCGACGCGGGCGCTCCGGGTTGAACGTCAGGTTGCCGGTGTATACCGGTTGGGTCGAATCACCGACGAACACCACGTCCGGCAGTTCGTGCAGGACGGTTTCGAGGAAAAGGGTCTGGGCCAGGGTCGGTGCGTCCCAGGTCGCGGACAGGTCTGCACGCAGGCGAGCGGCCCGCATCTGGCCCCAATCGTTGCGGCGTTCGGCCAGGGATTTGTGCGACAAGGCGCTGAGCAAGGCCTGGGCGGCGTTGCGCGAGTCGGCCACCAGCGCCACGTGCGGCGGGTAGTTGCGCACGGTCTGGTCCGGGTCGATATCGACGCGCAGCAACTTGCCAGGAATTTCGAAGCCACCGGCGAAGGTCACGTCGTAGTCGGTCTCGGCCAGTTCGGTGCCGATGGCCAGGACCACGTCGGCCTCGGCGACCAGCGCACGGGTGGCGACCAGGCTCTGGGTCGAGCCGATCAGCAACGGGTGGCCGGAGGCGAGCATGCCCTTGGCATTGATGGTCAGTGCGACCGGCGCGTCCAGCAGTTCGGCCAGTTCGGTCAGCTCGGGCGCCGCGTCGATGGCACCGCCACCGGCGAGAATCAGCGGACGCTTGGCGTTGGCCAGCAATTCGGTCATGCGCGACACGGCACTCGGCGAAGCACCGGCGCGGTCGATGTTGACCGGCAGGCTGCTGAGCAGTTCGTCAGCGTCTTCGACCAACACGTCCAATGGAATTTCAATGTGCACCGGACGCGGACGGCCCGCCTGGAACAGCGCAAAGGCGCGAGCCAGCACAACCGGCAATTCCGACGCCGACATCAGGGTGTGGGAGAACGCCGCGACACCGGCGCACAGTGCGCCCTGGTTCGGCAGTTCATGCAACTTGCCGCGACCGCCGCCCAACTGGCTGCGCGATTGCACGCTGGAGATCACCAGCATCGGGATCGAATCGGCGTAGGCCTGGCCCATGGCGGTGGTGATGTTGGTCATGCCAGGGCCTGTGATGATAAAGCATACGCCCGGTTTGCCGCTGGTGCGGGCGTAGCCGTCGGCCATGAAGCCGGCGCCCTGTTCATGGCGCGGCGTCACGTGGTTGATGCTCGAACGGGCCAGCCCGCGATACAGCTCCACGGTATGAACCCCCGGAATGCCGAACACCTGCTCGACTCCGTAGTTTTCGAGTAACTTGACCAATACTTCGCCACACGTCGCCATGTCTTTGCCCTTTTTGTTCGTTTGAGACGCCGGGCATGCGCTGTGTTTATGATGGATTGGCAGGCCCGGGAATGGCCTCATTGGAACGGGCGACACGTAGCCGCAACAATGGATAAAAAGTCATACTAGCCATGTCCTCACGTCATACCTTGGATCCCAATGAAACGACTGCCTCCCCTGCCGGCGCTGCACACTTTTCTGATTACCGCGCAGTGCTGCAATTTCACCCGGGCTGCCGAACAACTGCACATCACCCAGGGCGCGGTCAGCCGGCAGATCGCCGGGCTGGAAGATCACCTGGGTTATGAGCTGTTCATTCGCCAGGCCCGAGGCCTGGACCTGACCGCCGAAGGACGGGAGTGGCTGCCACGGGTGCAGCAGATTTTCGGCCTGATCGACGAGGCCGTGGAGCAGATCGGCGAGAAGCGCGAAACCCTGCAACTCAAGGCACCGACCTGCGTCATGCGCTGGTTGCTACCGCGCCTGCTGCAATGGCAAAGGGAACGCCCGGACGTGCCGGTGGAATTGACCACCACGGTCAAGCACGGCGTGGATTTTCATCTCGAACAGTTCGATGCGGCGGTGATGTACGGCGCACCGCCAGACAATTCATTGATGTCGCAAAAACTCTTCGACGAGCAACTCACGCCGGTGTGTTCCAGACCGATGCTCGAAGGCCCCATGCCCCTGCAGATACCTGCCGATCTGCAACAACACCTGCTGCTGCACCCGACCCGCGATGAACGGGACTGGAAGGCCTGGTTGAAGGCCGCGGATGTGAATTTGACCAATGTCGGCAAGGGCCAGCACTTCGAAACACTGGACCTGGCGATGTCGATGGCGTCCCAGGGAACGGGGGTGGCGATTGGCGACTGGTCGCTGATCGGCGATGACCTGAATGCCGGGCGGCTGGTCATGCCATTCGAATTGAAGGTCACCACAGGGCTGGCGTATTACCTGGTGTTCCCCGAAAAACCCGGACCTTCACCGAAGTTACGTGAATTGATGGGGTGGTTGGTGGAGCAGGCGCAGTCTCGCTGAACCACGGGATCTGCACCACGGTATCTGTAGGAGCTGCCGCAGGCTGCGATCTTTAGACTTTGATTTTAAGATCAAGAGATCGCAGCCTTCGGCAGCTCCTACATGGGTTGCGGTGTCAGTAGCCGACTGTAAACCGCTGCCGCGAATGCTTTGGCACCTCGACTTCATCGAGCATCGCAATCGCATAGTCGGCGAACGTGATCCAGCTACGCCCTTCGCTGCTCACCAGCAAATCATCCTGGCCGAGGCGGAATGTCCCGGTGCGCTCGCCTTCGACAAATTCGGCCGAAGGCGACAGGAAGGTCCAGTCCAGATCCCGCTCTTCACGCAAGTCTGCGAGGAATTCGGCACCGGCGCTGGCCTCTGCCTTGTAAGCCTCAGGGAAACCTTCGCTATCGATCACCCGAGTACCATCGGGCAACAAGAGCGACCCGGCGCCACCCACTACCAGCAAGCGTTTGACCCCGGCCTGCTTCACCGGCCCGATGACGGCACTGGCAGGCAGCGTTGCGAAATGTGCGGCGCTGATGACTGCGTCATGCCCTTCGATGGCCGCTAGCAATGCACTGGCATCCAGAGCGTCGATGTCGCGTGTGACCACACCGGCACGCTGGCCGATTTTCGCCGTGTTGCGGGCGATCGCGGTAACGCTGTGACCGCGACGCAGGGCTTCTTCCAGCAGTTGGCTACCGGCACGACCGGTGGCACCGATGATTGCGATGTTGCTCATGACGTACTCCAGTTGGCTTGAAAGTATCGGTATCAATTAGCGCAGGCCTTTGTGGCGAGGGGGCTTGCCCCCGTTGGAGTGCGAAGCGCTCCCCCTGCATTCCATCCGTCACACCGCAAGTACGGGTTTTACGACTGCTACGCAGCCGAACGGGGGCAAGCCCCCTCGCCACAGACAAGCCCCCTCGCCACAAAAAAGCATCACAGCATCAACTCACTCCCCCCACTTCATCTCGCCCTTGGCGACTTTGGCGCTCAGTTCCAGGGAGCTTTCATCGCCCAGTGTCGGGAAGCGTTTTTTCATTGCCGCAATCAGTTCAGCGGAATCCCTGGCCTTGGCGGTTTCTTCGTCGAAGGCCTTGATGTAAGCGGCGGTGAACTGCACGGCTGCCAGGGCGCGATCGCTCTCACCGAGGTAATGACCCGGCACCACGACCTGCGGTTTCAGGGTTTCAATGGAATGCAGCGTAGCCAACCAATCGGCATGGGACTGTGGCGTTTGCGTGTCGGCCATCCACACGTGGATGTTTTGCGCCACCACGACACCACCGACGACCGCCTTGATCGAGGGAATCCACACAAAGCTGCGATCCGGCTGCGGCCCCTCAAGTCCAAGCACCTGCAACTTCTGCCCTTCGAGGATCAGGCTGTCGCCCTTGAGCACGTCCGGCACGATGGTTTTGGCCGGCACATCGACGCCCATTTTCGGGCCCCAGAAGGCCAGTTTGCCGTCGACGGTTTGCTTGATGTGGTCGACGGTCGGCTGCGAGGCGAGGACCTTGGCCTTGGGGAACGCGGCCGTCAGGGTGTCGAGGCCGAAGTAGTAGTCCGGGTCGCCGTGACTGATGTAGATGGTGGTCAGTTGCTTGCCGCTGGCGCGGATTTTTTCCACCACCTGCTCGGCCTGGGATTTGCCGAATTGGGCATCCACCAGAATCGCTTCCTTTTCACCGCTGACCAGCACCGAGGTCACCGGGAAGATGGCTTTTTCGCCGGGGTTGTAGACATCCAGCGTCAGGGTCGAGGCGCTGGCGTGGGCGGCAAAGCCGAAGGTGGTGGCCAGCAAAACTCGCTTAAGTGAGGTGAAACCGATCATCTGTTGCTCCGTGATCCCGATGCCATATTTGGCAATGCCTTTTGTAGGAGCGAGCCTGCTCGCGATGGACGTAAACGATGACGCGTACTTATCGGATATTCGCGTTGTCTGCGAGTCCATCGCGAGCAGGCTCGCTCCTACATGAATCCAGAGCTTAATTGCCTGACTCGGTACAAAAAATGCGATGCTTGAACATAGTTTGTTTCTGAAAGCGGGCAAATCATGGATCGTCTTCAAGCAATGCGCGTGTTCGTCACGGTGGTCGACCTCGGCAGCCAGTCGGCCGCCGCCGATCACCTGGAGCTGTCACGGCCGGTGGTATCGAGGTATCTGGCGGAACTGGAAGATTGGGTCGGTGCGCGCCTGATGCACCGCACCACACGCAAGTTGAGCCTGACCGCCGCCGGCAACGAAATCCTGCCCCGCTGCCGGCAGATGCTCGACTTGTCCAGCGACATGCAAGCCGCCGTCAGCGAACCGGATGACGCACCGCGCGGCCTGCTGCGGATCAGCGTCAGCACCTCGTTCGGCCAGGCGCAACTGGCCGATGCCATGGCCGCGTACGTCAAGCGCTACCCCGGCGTCAGCGTCGACATGCAGATGCTCGACCGCACCGTGAACCTGGTGGACGAGCGCATCGACCTGGCGATCCGCACCAGCAACGACCTGGACCCGAACCTGATCGCCCGCCGCCTGACGGTTTGCCGTTCGGTGATTTGCGCTTCCCCTGCTTACCTGCTCGAACATCCGGCGCCGCAACGGGTCGAGGACCTGAGCCTGCACAACTGCCTGACCCACTCCTACTTCGGCAAAAGCCTCTGGCATTTCGAGCAAGACAGCGAGCAGGTTTCAGTACCGGTGCAGGGCAACATCAGCGCCAACGAGGCCAGCACACTGTTGCGCGCAACGATCGCGGGCGCCGGGGTGGCGATGCTGCCCACCTACCAGGCCGGCGTGCACATTCACAGCGGCGAATTGATTCGCCTGCTGCCGGCGGCCGAACCCCGGCAAATGAACGTGTATGCGGTGTATGCCTCGCGCAAGCACATGCCGGCGGCGTTGCGCAGCTTGCTGGATTTTCTGGTGGTGAGATTTCCGGAAGAACCGGAGTGGGATGCGGGGCTATAGGACCCTGTGGGAGCGGGCTTGCCCGCGATTGCGGTTGATCATTCAACACTGTCATCGACTGACCTGACGCCATCGCGGGCAAGCCCGCTCCCACAGGGGACATCAGTGTTCTGAATACCGCGCTATTGCTGGCAACTCAATGGCGCTGACCTATGCTCAATGTAATACCGAAAGGTATTCGTTCAGAGGTCAACGCCATGAACATCAGAACAAGAAGGTACCTCGCGATCTTCATCACCTGCGCGGTCACGCTCGGGCTGTATGGCGCTGCCGCCTGGCGCGTCGAGCAACTGCGCAACCTGCCCCGTGAAGCTGCGAGCTGCAACTTCGAGCGCTGCATCCCCCACAACGCTACCCTCAACGCCCTCCGGTAACGAGGGGGTCAGGCTTCGTTGTCCTGATCGGCCTTCAAGCGGTCGCGGAAGGCCTTGGGCGAAATCCCCACACGACGCCGGAACAGGCGCGTGAAGTTGGTCGGATCGGAAAACCCCAACACGTCGGACATTTCATAAATGGTCATGCTGGTGTAGGTCAGCAAGCGCTTGGCCTCCAGCAATTGCCGTTCGTGCATGATCTGCAACGCCGGTTGCCCCGCCAACTCACGGCAGGTGCCGTTGAGGTGCGACACGGAAATCCCCAGCCGGTGCGCCAGATCCTCGACCTTGACGTGCTGGCGATAGGTCTCCTCCACCAGCTGAATGAAGCCGTTGAGGTATTCCCGGGCCCGCTGCGGTCGCGCCATGGCGGTGCGACGCTGGATCACCTGGCGGCTGACCCACACCACGATCACGCTGACCAGCGAATGCATGAGCATTTCCCGCGCCGGTTGATGGCTGTTGTATTCGCTCTGCAAGGCACTGAACAGGCTGTTGAGGTACTCAGCGTCCTTGCCTGCCGGGTAACTTTCGGCCTGGGCCAGGGCATTGACCGAGTGTCCCAACTGCATCTGCAGGTGGGCGATCAACGGCGCGGCCAGGGTCACGACAAAGCCTTCCACGTCTTCGGAAAAACGAAAGCCATGCACCGACAGCGGTGGCAGGATCTGGATCCCCGGTTCCACCAGTTGCGTACGGTTGCCTTCGATTTCAAGCTCTGCCTGACCTTTGAATACGAAGAGCAGTTGGCATAAATCAGCGTGGCGGTGGGGTTTGATTTCCCAATGATGTTCGCGGCTGCGTTTGGAAATGGTTTCACAGTGCAGCAAGTCCGGGGTCGGCCAATCCAGGCTTTCACCGTAGAGCTTGAACACCGGAATCGAAGGCAGGTCAGGCTTGTTCATCACTTCAATCCAGGCCTCGGAGTTTGATGGCGGGCGATAATCGCACCGATTGGCAGAATGTACAGCTATCGGCTCAGTTTTCACCTTCAATTGACAGACTCGCAAGGGAAAAATGCAAGCACTCGATCCATAAAAATCATTCACCGACCCTGGTCGCGTGAAGCTTGCGAGTCATAAAAACAATGAAAACGCTGAAAACCCAGGTCGCCATCATTGGCGCCGGCCCCTCTGGCTTGCTGCTTGGCCAATTGCTGCACAACGCCGGTATCGACACCCTCATTCTCGAACGTCAGACCCCAGACTATGTACTGGGCAGAATCCGCGCCGGCGTGCTTGAACAAGGCATGGTAGAGCTGTTGCGCCAGGCCGGCGTGAGTCAGCGCATGGACGCCGAGGGGCTGGTGCATGGCGGCTTCGAACTGGCCCTCGACGGGCGCCAGGTGCACATCGATCTGCACGCCCTCACGGGTGGCAAAACCGTGATGATCTACGGCCAGACCGAGGTCACCCGCGACCTGATGGCCGCCCGTCGGGAGGCCGGCGCGCAGACGATTTACCAGGCAGCCAACGTCGTTCCCCACGGAATGAAAACCGATGAAGCCTTTGTCACTTTTGAGAAGGATGGTGAGACCTGGCGACTCGATTGCGACTACATCGCCGGTTGCGACGGCTTCCATGGGGTGGCGCGGCAATCGATTCCCGCCGACAGCCTGAAAGTCTTCGAACGGATCTACCCCTTCGGCTGGCTCGGGATCCTGGCCGATACCCCACCGGTCCACGACGAACTGGTCTACGCCCGCCATGAGCGTGGTTTTGCCCTGTGCAGCATGCGCTCGCCGACACGCACCCGTTACTACCTTCAAGTGCCCACCAGCGATCATGTCGATCACTGGTCGGATCAACGCTTCTGGGATGAACTCAAGACGCGTTTGCCACAGGCGTTGGCAGACAAACTGGTGACCGGCCCGTCCATCGAAAAAAGCATCGCGCCGCTGCGCAGCTTCGTGGTCGAACCGATGCAATACGGGCGGATGTTCCTGGTCGGCGATGCCGCGCACATCGTTCCGCCCACCGGCGCCAAGGGCCTGAACCTGGCAGCCAGCGATGTGAGTACGCTGTTCAATATCCTGCTCAAGGTTTACCGTGAAAACCGCCTTGATCTGCTGGAGAAATACTCGCAAATCTGCCTGCGCCGGGTGTGGAAGGCCGAGCGGTTTTCCTGGTGGATGACCTCGATGCTGCACCGTTTCGAGGACCACGATGCCTTTAGCCAGCGTATTGCCGAGTCGGAACTGGAGTATTTCATCGGCTCCGAGGCGGGTCGAAAAACCATCGCGGAAAACTACGTCGGGCTTCCTTATGAGGCTATCGAATAGCCTGCTATCGACTTACACTGGCGAGCATCCCCGCTCGCCTTGCCTCGTGCGGGTCAATCACTGCCCGCAGGTTTTCCCGTGACCAATCTCCATCAGCCTGAAACGCCCAAACCCGCCATCCGCAGCGTGCTGATCGCGCTGATGCTGGCAATCTTCCTCGGGGCGCTGGACCAGACCATCGTCGCCGTGTCGATGCCGGCCATCTCCGCACAGTTCAAGGAAGTGAGCCTGCTGGCCTGGGTGATTTCCGGCTACATGGTGGCCATGACCGTGGCGGTGCCGATCTACGGCAAACTGGGCGACCTGTACGGGCGGCGCAAGTTGATGCTGTTCGGCATGGGCCTGTTCACTCTGGCGTCGGTGTTCTGCGGCATGGCCCAGAGCATGGAGCAACTGGTTCTGGCGCGAATCTTCCAGGGCATCGGGGCCGGCGGGATGATTTCGGTGAGCCAGGCGATCATCGGTGACATCGTGCCGCCACGGGAGCGCGGTCGTTATCAGGGTTATTTCAGCAGCATGTACGCGGTGGCCAGCGTGGCCGGCCCGGTGCTCGGCGGTTACATGACCGAATACCTGTCCTGGCGCTGGGTGTTCCTGATCAACCTGCCGCTGGGCCTGGGTGCCTGGCTGGTGGCCCATCGCACGCTGGCGGGTCTGCCGGTTCCGCAACGCAAACCAGTCATCGATTACCTGGGCACCGTGTTGATGATCATCGGGCTGACGGCATTGTTGCTGGGCATCACGCAGGTTGGTCAGGGTCATTCCTGGCGCAGTACCGAAGTGCTGGCGCTGCTCGCTTGTGCGGTGCTGGTGCTGGGGCTGTTTGTCGTTCACGAGCGACGGGCACGGGAGCCGTTGCTGCCTATGCATCTGTTCGCCAACCGCCCTGCGATCCTGTGCTGGTGCACGATTTTCTTCACCAGTTTCCAGGCCATCTCGCTGATCGTATTGATGCCGTTGCGCTTCCAGAGTGTCACCGGCGCCGGGGCCGACAGCGCCGCCCTGCATCTGTTGCCACTGGCCATGGGCTTGCCGATGGGCGCGTATTTCGCCGGCCGCCGCACCTCGGTGACCGGGCGCTACAAACCGATGATCCTCACCGGTGCCGCGCTGATGCCCATCGCGATTATCGGCATGGCGTTCAGCCCGCCGCAGGCGTTCGTCGTGAGCAGCTTGTTCATGCTGCTCTGCGGGATTGCCTCGGGTATGCAGTTCCCGACATCGTTGGTCGGCACACAGAACTCGGTGGACCAGCGGGACATCGGCGTCGCCACCAGTACCACCAACCTGTTCCGTTCGCTGGGGGGTGCCGTGGGTGTGGCGTTGATGTCGGCGCTGCTGCTGGCCTTGTTGCAGGATTCAAGTTTTGCGCACCTGGCCGGCTCGTCGCTGATTGCCGAAGGCAGTTCCGGGAATGTGCTGCTCGACGGGTTGAACGCCGCACCAGGTGAGGCGCAGAACGCCTTGCGTGCTGAATTGCTGCTGACGTTCCGGCACTTGCTGACGGTCAGTGCGGTGGTGTCGTTGCTGGGGCTGGCGGCGGCGATTGCCATGCCGAACATGTTGTTGCGCGGGCGCGAGGACAAGGTTCGATAGGTAGACCGTGTTGCCTTCATCGCGGGCAAGCCCGCTCCCACAAGTATTGATGTCGTTCACAAAATCTGTGGTCAACACTCAAACCTGTGGGAGCGGGCTTGCCCGCGATGGCATCCTCATTGAAACCCTAAAATCAAGGGCTGTAATACCCCACTGCCACCAGAAAATGCCCGACCTTCTTCAGGTAGGCATGCTTGTTCTCGACCTTGCCGGTCACCGGGTTTTTCCAGCGGTATTCGTATTCGCCGTAATCCTGTTTGGCCATCAACGCCAGGATCGGCTCGCCCACCGGCTTGCCTTCCGGGTCTTCGATCTTGCTGAAGTCGGTATTGATCAGCCGCAGGTTGGTGCCGTGGGCCACATAACGCCGGGTGTCCAGGTCGACGACAAACACATACAGATCATCCTGCAGGTAGCCGCCCTTGAGGGAATTGATCGCCGTCAGGGTGCCCTTTTCGTCCTTGGCCAGATCGGTTGCCGCTTTATTCAGCAAGGCCATGGCCTGTTCAGCGGAGGCCCGGGGCAGGTAATAACCGACCGCCAGTATCCGCTGGCCGATGCGCTGGTAGTAGACATGCTTGCGCTCGACCTTGCCGTCGTTCCAGTTCTGCCAGCGATACTCCGCCTGCTGAATGCCATTACCCTCCGGTACTTTCAGGGCGTCCTTGAAGGTTTTCTGCAAGTCCGGCCCAAGCACTTCCGATACGTCCCGGCCAATCAACGCCGACGACGGTCCGCCGCTGGCAAGCATCACGCCCTTGGTGTCGAGCACAAAGACGTAACGGTCCTTGTCGACAAACTCGCCCTGGCGACTGAACGCCGCAAAGGCCTTGTCGCCGTTCTGGTGGTAGTAGGCCAAGGCTTTTTCCAGCAGGGCGATGGCCGCCTTGCTGTCGTCCTTTTCCGTCCCGGCGGCTTGTGCCTGGCCCAGGGACAGTAAAAACATGCCGCATAGCAAGGCGGCCTTATGCAGAAACCCCATTGCGCATCCCTCGTTCCTGATGGTGTTTCAAGAGCGTAGACGGCAATGGGGGGAGGCATGGATATTCAGGAAAACGCTGAGTGCTGTGGTGCGACGGGCTTGTGTGGTGAGGGGGCTTGCCCCCGTTGCGCTGCGAAGCGGCGCTAAAACCTGCGACCGGTGATGGCCTGACACACCGCGGTTACCGGTTTTACGACTGCTGCGCAGCCGAACGGGGTGGTGCGGCATTCCGACAAGCCCCCTCGCCACAGCAAGGACTCCCTCGCCACAAGTGCTTGTTTTACTGCCGGGCGCGCAACTGCTGTTGCAGGTTCTGGATCTGCGCCTGAAGGGTATTGATGTTGCGGGTGACCTGGCTGCGGAAGGCATCGAACTCGGCGGTATTGGTCGCGCCCGGTGCGGCGGCCGGACGGTTGTCCTGCACGCTCTTGAGCACGACGATGTCTTGCTCGAGACGCTCGATGGCAGCGCTGGGGTTGCCTTGTTTCTTCAGAGCGACGATATCGGCACCCAGGCTTTTCAACTGCGCATCGAATTTTTCCGCGTCGGACGGGGCACTTTTCAGGGCGGCCACTTCAGCACTCAAGGCTTTGACCTCGGCCTGCAACTGCGCATTGACCGCCTGATGTTCGGTGTCCTGGGCAGTCATCTGTGCAAGGCGCTTGTCCACTTCGGTGGTTTGCGCGGTCATTTGCGCCAGTCGCTTGTCCAGTTCCGAGGCCTGGCCGGCCACACCTTGCTGCTGGGTGCTCTGGTCCTGGAGCTTGCCTTCCAGCTGGCGGATTTGCAGCTTCAAGGCCTCGCTGTCGCTGGTGACACTGGTCTGGCTGGCCACAACCTTTCCGGAAATATCCTGCAGGCGCCCCGCCGCTTCCTCGCTGATCCGGGCGAAACTTTCCTGGGTCGCCACCAGTTGCTGTTCCATCAGGGAGATCTGCTGAAAGCTCCACCAGGCCAGGCCCGCGAACGCAAAGAACAACGCCCCGACCAACGCCCACAGGGGACCGGTACTCGCCGCCTTGACCTTCACCACCGGCGCCGTGCGCGAATGCACGACCGTGCGAACAGTCGGCGGATAATCGTCATCGAGAACGTCTGCACGCAGGCTCGGTACATCGTCGAAGTCGTCGTTGGCATCGTTTCGCATGGACATTGAATCAACCTTAGTGAATCACATAATGGCTTTATGCCGCGCAGTATAAACCCCACAGCCGCAACCATTGACCCCCAAGCCCGTATCCGGTTCAGAAATGGCACGGTGTTCGAGCCTCAGCGAATATCCTGCGCCTTCCACCAACCACAGAATTCATCGAGCGCCGTCCAGAGGCTGACTTTGGGATCGTAATCCAGATAATGCCGGGCGCGGCTGATGTCCAGGGTGAAATTTTTGTTCATGACTTGCATGCCCAGGCGCGACAGCGTCGGTTCGGGACGCCCCGGCCACATCTTGCACACGCCCTCGTTGAGCGCCGCCACGCTGTAGCCCAGACCGTAGGAGCGGTAGCGGGTAACCTGCGGGACGTCCATTTTGCGCATGACGTAATTGACCACGTCCCACAAAGGAATCGGCGTGCCGTTGCTGATGTTGTAAGCCTTGCCCAGCGCGGAACCGCTGGCCAGCAAACTGCTGAGCAACGCCTCGTTGAGGTTTTGCACGCTGGTGAAGTCAACTTTGTTCAGACCGTTGCCGATGATTGCCAGGCGCCCCTTGCGCTGCATGTTCAACAGGCGCGGGAAGATGCTCATGTCGCCGGCCCCGGTCACGAAACGCGGGCGCAGGGCCAGGGTTTCGAGACCGAACTCCTGGGCGCCGAAGACTTTTTGCTCGGCCAGGTACTTGGTGGCGGCGTAGGGATGTTTGAAGCGCTTGGGCACCTGCTCTTCGGTCAGGCCCAGGTGATCTCGACCATCGAAATAGATCGACGGCGAGGACAAATGCACCAGCCGCCGTACCCGTTGCTTCAGGCAGGCTTCAACCACGTTCTCGGTGACCTGGACGTTGCCCTGATGGAAATCCTGATAACGCCCCCACAAACCGACGGCACCGGCGCAATGCACCACGGCCTCGACGTCCGAACACAGTTCGCGCGCCAGTTCCGGGTCGCTCAAATCCCCCTGGATGAATTCGGCGCCGCGGCGAACCAGATGCTCCACACTTTCGGCCCGGCGACCGTTGACCCGCACGTCCAGGCCCTGCTCCAGGGCAAAACGCGCAAAGCGTCCGCCGATGAAGCCGCTTGCGCCGGTAACCAGAATTTTCATGAATTGCTCCGAATATTTCGTTTTGCGTATTACGTGAGGTCTTGACGCTGCGCGTCAGTCCAAGGGCACCAGCCATTGCTTCGATGCGCTGACCAATTGATCGGTGAGCAGCCCCAGCAACTGACCGCCATTACGCCAATGATGCCAGTACAGCGGCACATCGATCGGCTTATCTGGCAATAACTCCCGCAATACGCCCCTTTCAAGCTGCTCGCGTACCTGCAGTTCCGGAACCAGGCCCCAGCCCAGACCGGCTTCGGTCAATCGAATGAAGCCTTCCGAAGACGGGCATAAATGGTGCTCGAAACCACCCTCGACACCGAGGGACGCAAGATACCGATGCTGCAGGAAATCGTCCGGGCCAAACACCAGCGCCGGGGTGCGGGCCAACTGATCGGCGCGTACGCCTTGTGGAAAATGCCGGGCAATAAAAGCCGGACTGGCCAGTGCACGGTAACGCATGGCCCCCAGCAACACGCTGCGCGCGCCCGCCACCGGACGCTCGCTGGCGCAGACACAGGCTGCCACCTCGCCGGCACGCATGCGCTTGAGGCCGACGGTCTGGTCTTCGACCACCAGATCCATCAACAGATGCTGTTGCGCGCAAAACTCCCCCACCGCCTGCGCCCACCAAGTGGCCAGGCTGTCGGCGTTCAGGGCGATCCGCAGGCGTTCGGGCAGGCCTTCTTCATCCAGTGCCGGCACCAGGCTTTGCAAATCCCGCTCAAGCAAGCGCACCTGCTGCACATGGTTGAGCAACCGTCGACCGATTTCCGTTGGCGTTGGCGGTGTAGCCCGCACCAGCACCGGCTGGCCAACCCGCGCTTCAAGTAGCTTGATGCGCTGGGATATCGCCGATTGCGACAGGCCCAGCACCTGGGCTGCCCGTTCAAAACCGGCCTGTTCGACCACGGCGGCCAGGGCAGAAAGCAATTTATAGTCGAACATCAGTTTTCCTAATGAGCGATCAGCAAGATTGGTTTTTCTTATACAGCCTTCACAGGGACAATGACCAGCAAGAACTCTTGAACAAGGATCACCCCCATGGCTGGCGAAACTTCATTGGCAACGCTGCTGCGCAGCATGAGCCCGCAACTCAATGCCGGCGAATACGTGTTCTGCACCCTGCGCGACGGCCAGTTGCCTGCGGGCCTGGAGATTGTCGGCAGCTTCCGTGAGCAGGAAGGCCTGACCGTGATACTCGAACGCTCCCAAGCCGAAAAAGCCGGGTTCAGCTTCGACTACGTCGCCGCCTGGATCACCCTGAACGTGCATTCGGCACTCGAAGCGGTTGGCCTGACCGCCGCATTCGCCACGGCATTGGGCAAGGCCGGCATCAGCTGCAACGTGATTGCCGGCTACTACCACGACCATTTGTTTGTCGGCCAGGCCGACGCCGACCGTGCCCTGCAGGTGCTGCGGGATCTGGCAGCCAACGCGGAGTAAAAAATCATGTGGCAAAGTTATATGAACGGCCTGCTGGTGGCCTTTGGCCTGATCATGGCGATCGGCACCCAGAATGCGTTTGTCCTCGCGCAAAGCCTGCGGCGTGAACATCACCTGCCGGTCGCGGCACTCTGCGTGGCCTGCGACGCCCTGTTGGTGGCGGCCGGGGTGTTCGGCCTGGCGACGGTATTGGCTCAGAACCCGACCTTGCTGGCCATCGCCCGCTGGGGCGGTGCAGCGTTTCTGTTGTGGTATGGCAGCCAGGCACTGCGCCGGGCTTTTTCGAAACAGAGCCTTGAGCAGGGCGAGGGTCAGACCGTACGCTCGCTACGGGCGGTGATGCTCAGCGCGCTGGCGGTGACCTTGCTCAACCCGCACGTCTACCTGGATACCGTTTTGCTGATCGGCTCCCTGGGCGCACAACAAACCGAGCCCGGCGCTTATGTGGTCGGCGCGGCCAGTGCCTCGCTGCTGTGGTTCTTCACCCTGGCGCTGGGGGCGGCATGGCTGGCACCCTGGCTCGCCCGCCCCGGTACCTGGCGAATTCTCGATCTGTTGGTGGCGGTGATGATGTTTGCCGTAGCGCTGCAGTTGATCGCGGCCATCTGATTCGCGGAACCTCTATTCCACACAGTTGTTGCGTGGTTATGCCGCCCCCCCGGTGCTATGATCCGTCTCCCTGCGCCGCAAAGAGTACAAACTCCCCGGCGCTTGTCTGGCCGCCCGTGATCGGCCTTGCGCTCACCGCAACTGACCTGATTAGGAGAATCATCATGGCTTTCGAATTGCCGCCGCTGCCGTACGCACACGATGCCCTGCAGCCGCACATTTCCAAGGAAACTCTGGAATTCCACCACGACAAGCACCACAACACCTACGTCGTGAACCTGAACAACCTGGTGCCAGGCACCGAGTTCGAAGGCAAGACCCTGGAAGAAATCGTCAAGACTTCCTCGGGCGGTATCTTCAACAACGCCGCACAGGTCTGGAACCACACTTTCTACTGGAACTGCCTGGCGCCAAACGCTGGCGGTCAACCAACCGGCGCACTGGCTGAAGCCATCAATGCAGCTTTCGGTTCGTTCGACAAGTTCAAGGAAGAGTTCAGCAAGACTTCCATCGGCACCTTCGGTTCCGGCTGGGGCTGGCTGGTGAAGAAGGCTGACGGTTCCCTGGCCCTGGCCAGCACCATCGGCGCCGGCAACCCGCTGACCAACGGCGACACCCCGCTGCTGACCTGCGACGTCTGGGAACACGCTTACTACATCGACTACCGCAACCTGCGTCCGAAGTACGTCGAAGCGTTCTGGAACCTGGTCAACTGGAAATTCGTGGCTGAGCAGTTCGAAGGCAAAACCTTCACCGCTTAAGCTCGACGCCAGTCAAAAAAACCCGGCTTTTTAGCCGGGTTTTTTATTGCCCGGGATTTTTCAGCGTTCTGCAGGGCCCCTTCGCGAGCAGGCTCGCTCCCACATTTGATCTGTATACGACCCGATCCAGTGTGGGAGCGGGCTTGCTCGCGAAGAACGATGACGCAGTTAGCCTGCCAACTACTGCGGATCGAGGTTATCCAACGCGCGACTCCCCGCCAGCTCCGCCAACATGACAATCTGCGAAATGGCCAACGCTGTGTTGCGCTGGGGGCCATTCAGGTAGGTGGCGAAATCACTCGCCAGGACATTGGCTGAAGCCAGTGATTCACAGGCGTGGGCAAGAAGGGTTTCAGTGTCCATGTCGGGAACGATCATGAACATGGTGTGGGGGCTGTAGGGTTTGGTGGTGCTGCTGGGGGGATCGGGGATTAACTTATCCACTGAAATATTCCTATGCGGTGGGTGCCACCCATAGCCGTTCTCACACGGCAAAGAGGTGGCAGCTATGTGCGAGGTGAGAAAACCGGTCATAGGCACCCGGCCAGACAAAAGTCTGCCCGCACACAGCCGCCATAACGCATTTACAGACAGCGGAAAAGCTGGCGGCAATTATGCGGATACTGGCACTGGATGACTATGACTTGCCGGGTTCTCACACCCGGTCGCTGAGTTTTCAGCGACAGTCAGAGGCTATTGAGTCCACTTCCGACGGGCAACCTGAAAACAGCGTGGGAAACTTCTGGCGCTTTCCTACACCGCGCCATCTCGCAGAAACGTAACGCGGAGCGTCCCTGGCATCACTCCCACGCGGGCGTCTGGGATTGATCAGCGTGGAGGAGTGGGAGATTGGTCGGCTGACAGGCCGTCATCGCAGGCAAGCCAGCTCCCACAGGGTCAAAGTACATCCGCCAGATTCAGGTCGGCTGTCAGGCCGTCTTCGCAGGCAAGCCAGCTCCCACAGGGTCAAAGTACATCCGCCAGATTCAGGTCGGCTGTCAGGCCGCCTTCGCAGGCAAGCCAGCTCCCACAGGGTCAAAGTACATCCGCCAGATTCAGGTCGGCTGTCAGGCCGCCATCGCAGGCAAGCCAGCTCCCACAGGGTCAAAGTACATCCGCCAGATTCAGGTCGGCTGGCAAGCCGTCATCGCAGGCAAGCCAGCTCCCACAGGGTCAAAGTACATCCGCCAGATTCAGGTCGGCTGTCAGGCCGCCATCGCGAGCAAGCCCGCTCCCACAGAAGAGCAAAGGCAGAGCGGCGTACACAGAGGCTCTTCACCACTCATCAGGCCGAGCGTTAGCTCGCCTGCAGCTCTTGATCTTGATCCACCCGCCCCCTCGGCAGGCTGAGTGGAGGTGTTCATCCGGGGATGGGCGCGCAGCGCCGTTCGACGCAGTCGAACTCATTGCATGTAGGTCGAAGCGAAGCCGACCGGAGGGCAATGCCCCCGGATGAATGCCGGAGCGAAGGAACCCCGAGCCTCAGCGAGGGGCCGTACGTAAGGGGCGAGACCTTTGGTTCCTTTGGGGCGTTTGCCAAAGGGACTCGCCGTAAGGGCGAAACCATAAGCCGCCGTTACCGCAGAAACGGATATGTACCCGGTTAAAAACCCAACAACGAAACAAGCCTCGAGCCCCTTGCCCCACCGCCACAGACAGCTAACATCAAACAAAAGGAAAATATCTCCACCCCGCCCCTCAAGTTGAAGGACTCGACAACCGACACAGTGCGAATAGGCTAACTCGTCAAGACAACTGCAAATCAGCCAAGCTGCAGGCAAAATCCCCCAAGGATGATTGTCCCTTTGACTGCCATCACGGGATTGCCAATACTCATGGCAACTTGATACTACCCGCACGGAACAAGGAATATCCCTTTGAAGCTGGAACTCAAGAACAGCTTGTCGGTGAAGTTGCTCCGGGTCGTGCTCCTGTCGGCATTGATCGTCGGTGTGGTCTTGAGCTGCGCGCAGATTGTGTTCGATGCCTATAAAACACGCCAGGCCGTCGCCAGCGATGCCGAACGCATCCTCGACATGTTTCGCGACCCCTCGACCCAGGCCGTCTACAGCCTGGACCGGGAAATGGGCATGCAGGTGATCGAAGGCCTGTTTCAGGACGCCGCCGTGCGCAAGGCCTCCATCGGCCATCCCAACGAAGCCATGCTCGCGCAAAAAACCCGCGAATTGCAGCACTCCCACAGCCGCTGGCTGACCGACCTGATTCTTGGCAAAGAACGCACCTTCACCACCCAACTGGTCGGTCGCGGGCCTTACAGCGAGTATTACGGCGACCTGAGCATCACCCTCGATACCGCCACCTACGGCCAAGGGTTCATTGTCAGCTCGGTGATCATCTTCATCTCCGGCGTACTGCGCGCGCTCGCCATGGGGCTGGTCCTGTATCTGGTCTATCACTGGCTGCTGACCAAGCCGCTGTCGCGAATCATCGAGCACCTCACGGAAATCAATCCGGATCGTCCCAGCGAACACAAGATTCCGCTGCTCAAGGGCCACGAGAAAAACGAACTGGGCATCTGGATCAACACCGCCAACCAGTTGCTCGAGTCCATCGAACGCAACACCCATCTGCGCCACGAGGCGGAAAACAGCCTGTTGCGCATGTCCCAATACGATTTCCTGACGGGACTGCCGAACCGGCAGCAATTGCAGCAGCAACTGGACAAGATCCTCATCGACGCCGGCAGGTTGCAGCGCCGGGTCGCGGTGTTGTGTGTCGGCCTCGACGATTTCAAGGGCATCAACGAGCAGTTCAGCTACCAGACCGGCGACCAGTTGCTACTGGCCCTGGCCGATCGCCTGCGCGGCCATAGCGGTCGCCTGGGTGCCCTCGCCCGCCTCGGTGGCGACCAGTTCGCCCTGGTCCAGGCCGATATCGAACAACCCTACGAAGCCGCCGAGCTGGCACAAAGCATTCTCGATGATCTGGAAGCGGCGTTTGCCCTCGACCATCAGGAGATTCGCCTGCGCGCCACCATCGGCATCACCCTGTTCCCCGAGGACGGCGACAGCACCGAGAAGCTGCTACAAAAGGCCGAGCAGACCATGACGCTGGCCAAGACCCGCTCGCGCAACCGCTATCAGTTCTATATCGCCAGCGTCGACACGGAAATGCGCCGCCGCCGCGAGTTGGAAAAAGACCTGCGCGATGCGCTGGTCCGCAATCAGTTCTACCTCGTCTACCAGCCGCAGATCAGTTACCGAGACAACCGCGTAGTGGGCGTCGAAGCCCTGATTCGCTGGCAGCACCCCGAGCACGGCATGGTGCCACCGGACCTGTTCATCCCGCTGGCCGAACAGAACGGCACCATCATTGCCATCGGCGAATGGGTGCTGGACCAGGCCTGCAAACAATTACGCGAGTGGCATGACCAAGGCTTCAGTGACCTGCGCATGGCGGTCAACCTGTCCACGGTTCAATTGCACCACGCCGAACTGCCACGGGTGGTCAACAACCTGCTGCAAATGTACCGCCTGCCGCCACGCAGCCTGGAACTGGAAGTCACCGAGACCGGCCTGATGGAAGACATCAGCACCGCAGCCCAGCATCTGCTCAGCCTGCGCCGCTCCGGTGCGCTGATCGCCATCGATGACTTTGGAACCGGCTATTCATCCTTGAGCTATCTCAAGAGCCTGCCGCTGGACAAGATCAAGATCGACAAGAGCTTCGTTCAGGACCTGCTCGATGACGACGACGATGCGACCATCGTTCGCGCCATCATCCAACTGGGCAAGAGCCTGGGCATGCAGGTGATTGCCGAAGGTGTGGAGACCGCCGAACAAGAGGCCTACATCATTTCCGAAGGCTGCCACGAAGGTCAGGGATATCACTACAGCAAGCCATTGCCGGCGCGGGAACTGGGCGTTTACCTCAAGCAGGCCCAACGCAGTAACGCGGCTATTTTGTAACCCCCCTGCAGGAGCGAGCCTGCTCGCGATGAACTTGAGAACACCGCGGGGTATCAGGTTCCCGGCGTTATCGTTGACGTCCATCGCGAGCAGGCTCGCTCCTACAGGGATTCGTGAATAAGAAATATTTCCACCTACAACCCTTTACACATAATGCGAAAGATTTGCATTATGTCGCAGTTTTGCGTGCGCATAGCGCCACTCCACCCCTATCGAAGCAGGATGTTCGCCATGATTCGTATGCCTCTGGCTACCGCCAGTCTGTTGGCCATCGCTATTTCCCTCGCCGGTTGTGGCGAAGGTGACAAAGAAAAAGCTGCCGCGCCTGCGCCAGCTGCCAGCACCGCGGCCACCCCGGCTGCTGCGCCTGCCGCTGCCGGTAAAGTCGACGAAGCCGCCGCCAAAGCCGTTGTCGCTCACTACGCCGACATCGTTTTTGCCGTTTACAGCGATGCCGAATCCACCGCGAAGACCCTGCAAACCGCCGTAGACGCCTTCCTCGCCAAGCCGAACGACGACACCCTGAAAGCCGCCAAGGCTGCCTGGGTTGCCGCTCGCGTGCCTTACCTGCAGAGCGAAGTGTTCCGCTTCGGCAACACCATCGTTGACGACTGGGAAGGTCAGTTGAACTCCTGGCCACTGGACGAAGGCCTGATCGACTACGTCGACAAGTCCTACGAGCACGCCTTGGGCAACCCGGGTGCCACCGCCAACATCATCGCCAACACTGAAGTGCAGATCGGCGAAGACAAGGTCGACGTCAAAGACATCACCCCGGAAAAACTCGCCAGCCTGAACGAGCTGGGCGGTTCCGAGGCCAACGTCGCCACCGGTTACCACGCCATCGAATTCCTGCTCTGGGGCCAGGACCTGAACGGCACCGGCCCTGGCGCCGGCAACCGTCCGGCTTCGGACTACCTGGAAGGCAAAGGGGCTACCGGCGGTCACAACGATCGTCGTCGTGCCTACCTGAAGTCCGTGACTCAGTTGCTGGTCAGCGACCTGGAAGAAATGGTCGGTAACTGGAAGCCGAACGTGGCCGACAACTACCGCGCCACCCTGGAAGCGGAACCGGCCGAAACCGGCCTGCGCAAAATGCTGTTCGGCATGGGCAGCCTGTCCCTGGGCGAACTTGCGGGCGAGCGCATGAAGGTTTCCCTGGAAGCCAACTCCCCTGAAGACGAACAGGATTGCTTCAGCGACAACACCCACAACTCGCACTTCTACGATGCCAAGGGCATTCGTAACGTGTACCTGGGTGAATACACCCGTGTCGACGGTACCAAAATGACCGGCGCCAGCCTGTCGTCCCTGGTGGCCAAGGCCGACCCGGCTGCCGACACCGCGCTCAAAGACGACCTGGCCGCTACCGAAGCCAAGATCCAGATCATGGTTGATCACGCCAACAAGGGTGAGCACTACGACCAGCTGATCGCTGCCGGCAACACCGCAGGCAACCAGATCGTCCGTGACGCCATCGCTACGCTGGTCAAGCAGACCGGTTCGATCGAAGCCGCCGCTGGCAAACTGGGCATCAACGACCTGAACCCGGACAATGCTGATCACGAATTCTGATCAACGCTGGCTGAGTGAGTAGAAAGGCGACCTTCGGGTCGCCTTTTTTGTGTCCGCCACAGCTCATCCCCTGTGGGAGCGAGCTTGCTCGCGATAGCGGTAGCACATTCAACATTGATATTGGTCATGATGGCCCCATCGCGAGCAAGCTCGCTCCCACAGAGGGATCATCGTTTCCAGATAAACGCTGCCCCACATCAAGCAAACGATAATTCCTCTTATTCAAATTCCCATCCCCTGTTAGACTTTGCGCCCTTGTTTTGCTCGTCTTGCAGGATCCCTGATGCCCTCGCTGCCTCTTCGCTTGTCCGCACTGTTTCTGGCCCTGGGCCTGAGTGCCTGCGATGACGCCCCGAAATTCACCCAGGCAGAACCCGGTGAAGCCCGCTCCGGCGGCAGTGCAACGGTGCGCAAGACCGATCAGAACGCGTTTTCCATGCCCTCGGCGAACCTGCCGCCGTCCCGGCGTGTGGATTTCAGCGTCGGCAACAGCTTCTTCCGCAGCCCTTGGGTGATCGCCCCTTCGACGACGACCGCGCGCGATGGCCTCGGCCCGTTGTTCAACACCAATGCCTGCCAGGGCTGTCACATCAAGGACGGCCGCGGTCATCCACCGGCTGCGGACGATGTGAACGCCGTGTCGATGCTGGTACGCCTGTCGATTCCCGACACCCCGGCGTATGCCAAGGTCATCGAGCAGATCGGCGTGGTGCCGGAGCCCGTCTACGGCGGTCAGTTCCAGGACATGGCCGTACCCGGTGTAGCCCCCGAAGGCAAAGTGCGGGTCGATTACACCGCCGTGCCGGTTCGCTTCAAGGACGGCACCGAAGTCGAGCTGCGCAAACCCAGCCTGAACATTACCCAGCTGGGCTACGGCCCGATGCACCCCGACACCCGCTTCTCGGCGCGGGTTGCCCCGCCGATGATTGGCCTGGGCCTGCTCGAGGCGATCCCTGACGAGGCGATCCTGGCCAACGCCGAGGCACAGGCCAAGGCGAACAACGGCATCAGCGGACGACCGAACCGGGTCTGGGATGACGCCGAGCAAAAGACGGTTTTGGGAAGATTTGGCTGGAAAGCCGGACAACCGAACCTCAATCAACAGAATGTTCACGCGTTTTCGGGCGATATGGGCCTCACGACCAGCCTGCGGCCCGTTGATGACTGCACGGACGCGCAAACGGCCTGCAAACAGGCACCCAATGGCAACGGCCCTGATGGCGAGCCGGAAGTCAGCGATAACATCCTGCGCCTGGTGCTGTTCTACAGCCGTAACCTCGCCGTACCGGCCCGTCGTGACGTCAACGCACCTGAAGTGCTGGCCGGCAAAACCTTGTTCTATCAGGCCGGTTGCCAGTCCTGTCACACACCGAAATACACCACCGCCGCCAACGCCGCCGAACCTGAGCTGGCCAATCAAGTGATTCGCCCCTACAGCGACCTGCTGCTGCATGACATGGGCGACGGCCTGGCCGACAACCGTAGTGAATTCCAGGCCAGTGGCCGCGAATGGCGCACCCCGCCGTTGTGGGGCATCGGCCTGACACAGGCGGTCAGCGGCCATACCCAGTTCCTGCACGACGGCCGCGCCCGCAACCTGCTCGAAGCCGTGCTCTGGCATGGCGGCGAGGCGACAGCGGCGCAGCAACAGGTTTTGTCTTTCAATGCCGAGCAGCGCGCCGCGTTGCTGGCGTTCCTGAATTCCCTTTAACACGCATTCCAATCGCGGGAGCCCGACATGTTCCGTCCCAAACTGTTGTTCACCAGCCTTGCCGCCCTCGCCCTGGGCGCCTGCTCGCCCCAGGATCCGCAAGCGGTCACGTCGGCGGCCATCGCCAAGTCGGTGATCCTGCCGACCTACACCCGCTGGGTTGAAGCTGACCGTCAACTGGCGGTCAGCGCTCTCGCCTACTGCGAAGGCAAGGAAACCCTGGAAACCGCCCGTGCCGACTTCCTGCACGCGCAAAAAGCCTGGGCCGAGCTGCAACCGCTGCTGATCGGGCCGTTGGCCGAAGGCAACCGTTCGTGGCAAGTGCAGTTCTGGCCGGACAAGAAAAACCTGGTCGGCCGTCAGGTCGAGCAACTGGTCAGCGCCCAGCCGCAGATCGATGCCGCCGCCCTGGCCAAGTCCAGTGTCGTGGTGCAGGGCCTCTCGGCCTACGAATACATTCTGTTCGACAGCAAGCCTGACGTGGCCAACGCTGAGCAGAAGAGCAAATACTGCCCACTGCTGATCGCCATCGGCGAACGCCAGAAACAGTTGGCCGAAGAGATTCTGCAAACCTGGAACAACACTGACGGCATGCTCGCGCAGATGAGCAAATTCCCGAACCAGCGCTACGCCGACTCCCACGAAGCGATTGCCGATCTGCTGCGGGTTCAAGTCACCGCTATCGACACCCTGAAGAAAAAACTCGGCACGCCGATGGGTCGCCAGAGCAAGGGCGTGCCGCAACCGTTCCAGGCCGATGCCTGGCGCAGCCAGTCGTCCCTGACCAGCCTCGAAGCCAGCCTCGCGGCTGCCAAAACGGTCTGGGAAGGTGTGGATAACAAAGGCCTGCGCGGACTGTTGCCGAGCGAGCAGAAGCCGTTGGCCGACAAGATCGATGCAGCCTATGCCGCCTCGCTGAAACTGTTTGCCGGCAACCAGCGTTCGCTGACCGACATGCTCAATGACGAGGCCGGCCGCCAGCAACTCAACGAGCTGTATGACAGCCTCAACGTCGTCCATCGACTGCACGAGGCCGATCTGGCCAAGGCATTGGGCATCCAGCTGGGCTTCAATGCCAACGACGGTGACTGATGAGGGCCCGTTCCATGTTGCGACGCCAGGTTCTGACATTAGGGAGTTTGCTGCTGGGTGCGGTGACGCTGGGCGGCTGGACGCTGTTCAAGCAAAAGGACAAGAGTCCGTTGTTGCTTTCGGCACGGGACGATACCGATGGCCAGCATTACGCCGTCGGTTATCGGCTCGATGGCACCCAGGTGTTCGCCACCCGGGTCGGCCAGCGTTGCCACGACATCATCAACCACCCGACACAGCCGATTGCACTGTTCGTCGCCCGCCGTCCGGGCACCGAGAGCTACCTGATCGACCTGCGCGACGGCGCGCTCCTGCAAACCGTGGTGTCGCAGCCCAATCGGCACTTCTACGGACACGCGGTCATTCACCACAGCGGCGACTGGCTGTACGCCACCGAAAATGACACCTCCGATCCGGGCCGCGGCCTGCTCGGTGTGTATAAGTTCGAAGGCGAAAGGCTGGTGCACAGCGGTGAGATTTCCACCCACGGCCTGGGTCCGCACCAGTTGTCGTGGATGCCCGATGGCGAAACCCTGGTGGTGGCCAACGGCGGGATTCGCACCGAGGCCGAAAGCCGGGTGGAGATGAACCTCAACGCCATGGAACCGAGCCTGGTCCTGATGCAACGTGACGGCACCTTGCTGAGCAAGGAAACCCTCGCCCAGCAGATGAACAGCGTGCGCCATCTGGCCATCGCCAGCGACGGCACCATCGTCGCCAGCCAACAATTCATGGGCGCGGCCCACGAGTCGTCGGAGCTGTTGGCGATCAAGCGTCCCGGCCAGCCTTTCGTGGCGTTCCCGGTGCCCGAGCACCAGTTGCAGGCCATGGGGCACTACACCGCCAGCGTCGCGGTGCACAACGACTTGCGCCTGGTGGCATTGACTGCGCCGCGGGGCAACCGTTTCTTCATCTGGGACCTGGACAGCGGTGAAGTACGCCTGGATGCCCCCCTGCCCGACTGCGCCGGGGTCGGCGCCGTGGCCGATGGTTTTGTCGTGACATCGGGCCAGGGGCGCTGCCGTTACTACGACTGCCGCCAGACAAACCTGGTCGCCAAACCGCTGGAGCTACCCGCAGGGCTCTGGGACAACCATCTGCATCTGATGGCCTGAATCATTGAAAAGATCGCCGCCTTGGGCCGCGCCTGTATCGGGATGACGTACACCCCGCAGCGCGACCCGAGACGGCGAATCTTTTCAGGCTTTCCCCCCTCTAATACCTCACAACCTGTAAAAACGGCAGTTGGATTACCTCTACACTCCCGGTAATGTGCCCTGCTGTCTCACCTGATTTTCTCCAAGGAACTGGAATATGCTGCGTCGCCGCATGCTGATCATGTTGGGTGTAGTACTACTGATTGTGCTGGTCCTGGCCGCCTACAAAGCCTTCTCGATCTACACGATGGTTCAAGGCTTCTCTGCCCCCAGACCGGCCATCAGCGTTGCCGTGGCCACCGCCACCGAGCGTCCGTGGCAAGCCCGCCTGCCTACCGTTGGCACGCTCAAGGCATTGCAAGGCGTGGACCTGAGCCTGGAGACCGATGGCACCGTCATCGATTTGCAGTTCGAGTCAGGGCAAAAGGTCAAGGCCGGTCAACCACTCCTGCGCCTCGACAGCGCCGTTGAAAGCGCCCTGCTGGAAACGGCTCTGGCCGACCTCGGGCTGGCCCAGCTCGATTACGGTCGCGGTAGCCAACTGGTCGGCAGCCAGGCCATTTCCAAAGGCGAGTTCGACCGGCTTTCGGCGGTGCTGAAAAAGAGCCGGGCCACGGTCAATCAACTCAAGGCTGCGCTCGGCAAAAAAAGCATCGTCGCGCCCTTTAGCGGGACCATCGGCATTCGTCATGTAGACGTTGGCGACTATCTTGCCAGTGGCACCATGATCGCCACCCTGCAAGACCTCAGTAGCCTGTATGTCGACTTTTTTGTGCCCGAGCAGTCGGTGCCGAAGATTGCACTCGGCCAGCCAGTGCAGGTCATTGTCGCGGCGTATCCGAACCAGGAGTACCCGGGCACCATCAGTGCAATCAACCCGAAAGTCGAGAACAGCACCCGTAACGTGCAGGTCCGCGCCACCCTGGCCAACCCCGATGGCAAGTTGATGCCAGGCATGTTCGCCAACCTCCAGGTGCTCCTGCCCGACCCGCAACCGCGCATCGTGGTGCCGGAAAGCGCGATTACCTACACGCTCTACGGCAACTCGGTGTATATGGCCGTGCAAAAGAAGGCCGAAGACGGCAGCCCGGTAAAGGATGACAAGGGCCAGCCGGTGCTGATCGCCGAACGGCGATTTGTCGAAACCGGCGAACGCCGCGATGGGCAAGTGATGATCACCAAAGGCGTGCAGAACGGCGAGAAAGTGGTGACCGCCGGCCAGCTCAAACTGGATAACGGCGCGCACATTGCCATCAGCGACGACAAGACCCTGGCCGGGCAGAACAGCCCGCCTCGCGCGGACTGATCAAGGAATCCCTATGGCTTTTACCGATCCGTTCATTCGCCGCCCGGTTCTCGCAACCGTTGTCAGCCTGCTGATTGTGCTGCTGGGCTTTCAGGCCTGGAGCAAGCTGCCGCTGCGCCAGTATCCACAAATGGAAAACGCCCTGATCACGGTGACCACCGCCTATCCCGGAGCCAACGCCGAGACCATCCAGGGCTACATTACCCAACCGATGCAGCAAAGCCTCGCCAGCGCCGAGGGTATCGACTACATGACCTCGGTGAGTCGCCAGAACTTTTCGGTGATATCGATCTACGCGCGCGTCGGCTCCAACAGCGACCGTCTGTTTACCGAACTGCTGGCCAAGGCCAACGAGGTCAAGAACCAGCTGCCCCAGGACGCAGAAGACCCGGTGCTGAGCAAAGAATCTGCCAATGCGTCAGTGCTGATGTACATGAGTTTCTTCAGCAAGGAATTGAGCAACCCGCAGATTACCGATTACCTGTCGCGGGTGATCCAGCCCAAACTGGCGACCTTGCCCGGCATGGCCGAGGCCGAAATCCTCGGCAACCAGGTATTTGCCATGCGCCTGTGGCTGGATCCGGTGAAGCTCGCGGGTTTCGGCCTCAGTGCCAGCGATGTGACCAACGCGGTGCGCCAGTACAACTTTCTCTCGGCCGCCGGCGAGGTGAAAGGCGAATACGTGGTCACCAGCATCAACGCCAATACCGAACTCAAGTCCGCCGAGGCCTTCGGGGCGATTCCGCTCAAGGTCGATGGCGACAGCCGTGTGCTGCTGCGGGATGTGGCGCGCGTGGAAATGGGTGCGGAAAACTACGACTCCATCAGTTCCTTCGGTGGCACCCCTTCGGTGTACATCGGCATCAAGGCGACACCTGCCGCCAACCCGCTGGATGTGATCAAGGAAGTACGCAAGATCATGCCGGAACTTGAGGCCCAGCTACCGCCGAACCTCAAGGGTGAAATCGCCTACGACGCCACGCTGTTCATCCAGGCCTCGATCGACGAAGTGGTGAAAACGCTGTTCGAAGCGGTGCTGATCGTGATCGTGGTGGTGTTCCTGTTCCTTGGCGCCCTGCGCTCGGTGGTGATCCCGGTGGTGACCATCCCGCTGTCAATGATCGGCGTCATGTTCTTCATGCAGATGATGGGGTACTCGATCAACCTGCTCACCCTGCTGGCGATGGTATTGGCCATCGGCCTGGTGGTGGATGACGCCATCGTGGTGGTGGAAAACATTCATCGCCACATCGAGGAAGGCAAGACACCGCTGGACGCCGCCATTGAAGGCGCCCGGGAAATCGCCATGCCAGTGATCTCGATGACCATCACCCTGGCGGCGGTGTATGCGCCGATCGGCTTCCTGACCGGCCTGACCGGGGCGCTGTTCAAGGAGTTCGCCCTGACCCTGGCCGGTGCGGTGGTGATTTCCGGCATCGTCGCCCTCACCCTGTCGCCAATGATGTGTGCGTTTCTGCTGCGTCACGACGAGAACCCCAGCGGCCTGGCCCATCGCCTCGACATGATTTTCGAACGCCTCAAGCGCCGCTACCAGAGCATGCTCCACGGCACCCTCAACACCCGCCCGGTGGTGCTGGTGTTCGCCGTGATCGTGTTGTGCCTGATTCCGGTCCTTCTGAAGTTCACCAAATCGGAACTGGCGCCGGATGAGGACCAGGGCATCATTTTCATGATTGCCAACGCCCCGCAACCGACCAACCTCGACTACCTGAACACCTACACCGACGAGTTCGTCGCGATCTTCAAGGGGTTTCCCGAGTACTACTCGTCATTCCAGATCAACGGATTCAACGGCGTGCAATCGGGCATCGGCGGTTTCCTGCTCAAGCCCTGGAACGAGCGTAGTCGCACTCAGATGGCGATCCTGCCCGAGGTTCAGGCCAAACTGGAAAGCATCCCGGGGTTGCAGATTTTCGGCTTCAACCTGCCGTCCCTGCCAGGCACCGGCGAAGGCTTGCCGTTTCAGTTCGTCATCAACTCCTCCAACGATTACGAACTGCTGCTGCAAGTGGTCGACCGGGTAAAAAAACGGGCGATGGAATCCGGCAAGTTTGCATTTGTCGACGTTGACCTGGCCTTCGACAAGCCGGAAGTGGTGGTGGATATCGACCGCGCCAAGGCAGCGCAGATGGGGGTTTCCATGCAGGATCTGGGGGGAACCCTGGCAACCCTGCTGGGCGAAGCCGAGATCAACCGTTTCACCATTGAAGGTCGCAGCTACAAGGTCATTGCCCAGGTCGAGCGAGCGTTCCGCGACAATCCGGACTGGCTGAACAATTACTACGTGAAAAACACCCAGGGCGAGCTGTTGGCATTGTCGACCCTGATCACGGTCACCGACCGCGCTCGACCGAGACAGCTGAACCAGTTCCAGCAACTCAACTCCGCCATCCTGTCCGGCGTGCCGCTGGTGAGCATGGGGGAAGCCATCGACCTCGTGCGCCAGATCGCCCGGGAAGAGGCACCGGTCGGCTTTGCCTTCGACTACGCCGGCGCGTCGAGGCAGTACGTACAGGAAGGCAGCGCCCTGTGGGTCACCTTTGCCCTGGCACTGGCGATCATTTTCCTGGTGTTGGCGGCGCAGTTCGAAAGCTTCCGCGACCCGCTGGTGATCCTGGTCACCGTCCCCCTGTCCATCTGCGGCGCGTTGATTCCGCTGTTCCTGGGGTGGTCGAGCATGAACATCTACACCCAGGTCGGGCTGGTGACGTTGATCGGGCTGATCAGCAAGCATGGCATTCTGATCGTCGAGTTCGCCAACCAGCTACGCAAGGACAAGGGCCTGACGGCGCGGGAAGCCGTGGAGGAAGCGGCGGCCATCCGCTTGCGTCCGGTGTTGATGACCACCGCGGCGATGGTGTTCGGCATGGTGCCCTTGATCATCGCCACCGGTGCTGGCGCGGTCAGCCGGTTCGACATCGGCACGGTCATCGCGACCGGCATGTCGATCGGCACCTTGTTCACCCTGTTTGTGTTGCCTTGCGTCTACACGGTTCTGGCCAAACCCGATAAGCGCTGACGCAGAAAAACCTGTGGGAGCGGGCTTGCTCGCGAAGGCGATTGATCAGTCAACTTATTGGTTGAATGACACACCGCTTTCGCGAGCAAGCCTGCTCCCACATTGAATCGTGCATGTTTGGAAGTCAGGGCAAAAAAAAAGGCCTCGCAATTGCGAGGCCTTTCATTTTGGCTTCAATCGATTCAACTTTGCGGCCTCAATCCCTGAGAAAGCCCGAACATGAATAACAATAAATCATGATCGGGTCGAGTGGCCACGGATGCCTTCGCAACCCGCGGCAACGGACAATGTTCTTCTGCGCTTATCGAGCTGAGAACCTGGGGGCGTGGTTGCTCCCAGGTTGCCATCGCGATCGATGCAACTGCCAAGGCTCCTACCAGAAACAAACCTCGTGCAATTTCGAGTTTCATCGCTATAAACCCTTGATAGCGCTGCCAAACGCCGTCTCATAAAAGTAGACGAGCTTTTTCCAGTCTGCGTCGCTGAACGACGAGTGGCGACGCAACTGTTTCATGTCATGGAGAGCTGCGCGACGAGCCGTAAAACGCTGTCGGCATTTCTCCAGATCGATCAGGGCCACTTCGACCTTGGCCGTCTCGCCCTCACCCGTCACGCGAACGAATACGTGCTTGTCGTAAAGGCAACCGTGCTGCCAGCGGCCCTTGTGCATGCGAGCCAGGTTTTCAGCCAGGTCCTTGAGCACTCGTTCGTTAATGGCTTCACCATGACGCTCGCGACCGCCACCGGCGTACCAGCGATCGATTTCCTCGAAGCCGTCCAGCGACTTGGTGACCAGCAAGGCGCGCCACTTGTGCACGGGATCGCGCTGTGCCCCACAGAACACGATCTCCGGAACCCGTACGCCAAGCACGGTCACACCGGTGAGCGCCGCATGCTCGCGCATGACCGTAGGCCGCCCGAAAGGGTGCTGCAAGCTACGATGGATATGCCCGGTCTGGCGCTTGACGTAGAGCAGTTGACCATCACTGCCCATCAGGCGTTGAACCCCGCTTTCGCCGCCGCGACGGACGTTGGGTTCTTCTACCCATTCACCGCGCTGATTCCAGAAGTAATCGAAGCGGTCCTGGGGAACGACTTCCGTTTCTGCTGCACACTGCACTGCCATCCTGTTACCTCTTGCGTAATACGTAAACTCGCCACATGGCATAGAGCGGCAAAAAGTCCAGTTGTTCCTGGATCCGGAAACCCGCCTGCTCAAATTCCTTCTCTACGGTAGCGGCCGGTAACACAAACCGGTTTTGGTAACCTTCCTGCCCACGGGTTTTCTCCGAACGCTTGCGTTTCCAGGCCTTGAAGTTGCCATCGACCCACAACGAAAGGATCACGCTGTCGCGGGAAACCCGCTCGAATTCACGCAGGATAGCCATGCGATGCCCGGCTTCACCGATGTGGTGGAGCAAGCGCATGCAAAAAATGCTGTCGACGGCGTTGTCCGGCAAGGCGATGTCGAACGCTGATGTGTGCAAGGGCTGTACCCGCTTCACCACATCGGCCGGTTGCGCCTGGGTTGCGATCTTCAGCATGGACTTCGAGTTATCGGCACCGATGATCACACGGTTGGATTTTTCCGCCAACAAGGGCCAGAAACGCCCTGCACCACAAGGCAAATCGAGGACCAGACCAGGTTCGCCAACCAAGGCCAGCGCCTTGCGCGCCAGTTGCTCGTCACGCCAGTGAGACAATCGACGGCCGAGACCTTCCTGGTGTTTGCGCAAATAGCGTTGCGCGTGTTGATCGTCGTACTTTTCTGAAAAATCGAGTTTGATCGGGCCGTCCATCATCAGGTCTCCTGAACTTCTGATGCAACTACCTTAGATTTTGTGGTGTCGGTGACTGGTCATCCATTTGTGAAAAAATCGTTATGGGAAACCCGGAATTATTACAGGGTTTTACTGAATTGATAGGGTTTTCTGGACGACCTGACTCAACAGATCAAGTTCGGGACAGCTCCACCTGAAAACAGCAGCCACTGGGCTCCATCGTAGTCAGGCTGACGCTCCAACCCTGGTTTTCACAAATCCGCTGCACCAGTGAAAGCCCCAGGCCCAGGCCTTCCCCGCGTTTTTCAGTGCCCCGAACGAAGGGTTCGAACATCGCCTCGCGTTTTTCCTCGGGAATGCCCACACCGCTGTCTTCGACCAGAAATCCCGTGCCCGTCAGGCTCAGGCGAATGAAGCCCCGTTCCGTGTAATGCAAGGCGTTGCGCAGCAAGTTACCCATCACTGCGTGCAGGAGCGTCGCGTTGTAACTCCTGGCCTCAGGGTTGCCCGGCTCGAAGATCAGCTTCAACCCTTTGCTTTCAATGGGCTCGCGCCACAGAACGAGCAGTCCCTCGGCCACCTGGCCCAGGGACTGCTGCGGTGACATGCTGGCGTCTTCGCGCTGGGCACGGGCCAGCATCAGGAAGGTTTGCACCAGCTCACGCATTTCTTCACACGCCCGGGCAATGCGCTCGACCTGGGCGCGGCCACGTTGATCGAGACCAGGGTTTTCCAGCAACAACTCGCAGGAACTGGCCAATATCATCAGGGGCGTGCGCAATTCATGACTGACGTCGCTGGTAAACAGGCGCTCACGAGTCAGAGCCTGACGCAAGCGCCCGAGGGTCGCGTCGAATGCCACGGCCAACTCGCCCACTTCGTCGGCGGCATAATCCGGGGCCAAAGGGGGGGCCAGGCCGAGCAGTTGATCGCGATGGCGCACCTGCCGGGCCAGCCGCACCACCGGTGCCATGACCTTGCGTGCCAGGACCCAGCCGAGAAACACCGCCAGTGCCAGGCTCAGTACGAAACCCACCAGCACCACGGCAAACAGCACCCGTTCACGTTCTTCGAAGTCGCTCTGGTCCTGCAACAGCACGTAACGTCGGCCGTCGACGATTTCGACCATCGCGTGGTACGACAGGTTTTCACGGAAGACTTCGTGAAAACCCGGCTCCAGATGGCGCAAATCCTTGGGCAACCTGAAATCGCCGGGCCCGTTGCTGAAGTAGAACAATTGGTCCGGTTCGGGGCGATGGCTCCAGTCCGTGACGTTGTCCATCAGCAACAGGCGTTGCAAATCACCGCCCAGGCCTGCCGAAATCAGTTTTTCCTCCACCAGGTGCACGGTCGCCACGATGCCCATGGCAAAGGCCCCCGCCACCAGTGCGCTCATCAGCGCAAAGGCAATGATGATGCGTTGGGAAAGGCTCTGCTTAAACTCCATCACGCCCCTCGGCCAGGCGATACCCCACGCCGTGAACGGTTTGCAACAACGGCTTGGCGAACGGCTTGTCGATCACCTGGCGCAGTTGGTGGACATGGCTGCGCAGGCTATCGCTATCCGGACAGTCGTCCCCCCACAGCGCCTCTTCAAGAATTTCACGACGCAACACATGCGGGCTTTTCTGCATCAACACGGCCAGCAATTTCAGGCCAACCGGGTTGAGTTTCAGCAATCGGCCTTCGCGGGTGACTTCCAGGGTGTCGAGGTCATAGCTCAGGTCGCCGACCTGCAAAGTGCGCCGCCCGCCGCCCTGGGTCCGGCGCATGACCGCTTCGATACGCGCTGCCAGTTCCGACAGGGCGAACGGCTTGATCAGGTAATCATCGGCGCCGGACTTGAAGCCTTGCAGACGGTCGTCCAGTTGATCGCGGGCCGTGAGCATGATCACCGGCGTTTCGCGGCGCGCATCTTCGCGTAGCCGTTTGCACAGGGTGTAGCCATCGATGCCGGGCAGCATGATATCGAGCACGATCAAGTCGTAATGCTCGGTGGCCGCCAGATGCAGGCCAGACAGACCATCCTGCGCGCAATCCACGGTATAGCCTTTGAGCCCCAGGTAATCGGCCAGGTTGGCCAGGATATCGCGGTTGTCTTCAACCAATAGAATTCGCATGGGTATCTCTCCGTCCACAGTAACGGCCGTCGTGGCCCGCGCAGCTTAAGGCCAAGTGTGGCTCAGGGCTAGGATTGCGTGCTGCTGTAACCGTTGAAATCAAACGTTTGCGGCATTAACGACTTTTTCACTATCGACTCACACGTTGACGACATAATCGGGTTCAAACTCTGCGCGGCTGCGCCTTTCAGAACACTTTACCGACCAAGGAACTCGCATGGTTTCGACCCTCGCCCGCCCCGCTCCTCGTCCGCTCAATTTCTGGGTGTGCCTTGGAATTCCTGCCATTGCCGCGATCATTCTGGTGTTGCTCGAATTGACCAGTCTGGACATGGACCTGGCCAAGCTGTTTTACGACCCGGTCGCCGGGGAATTCATCGGACGCCACAGTTACTTCCTCGAGGATATCCTGCACGATCGCGCCAAGCAGGTAGTCATCGCCTTCTCGGTGTTTGCCATCCTCGGCTTCATCGCCTCGTTTTTCATGGCCAGGCTCAAACCGTTCAAGCGGGAACTGGGTTGCCTGGTGTTGTCCCTGGGCCTGGCCACCTCCTTTGTCACGCCAATGAAAGCAGTGACCGCGGTGCAATGCCCTTGGAGCCTTGAGCAATTCGGCGGTCATGAAACGTACAGCGAACTGTTGAGCCCTCGCCCGCATACCGATAAACCGGGACGTTGCTGGCCTGGCGGCCATGCGGCCACCGGCTTCACCCTGTTTGCCCTGTTTTTCGTACTGCGTGACCGTCGCCCGCGTATGGCTCGTGCGGCATTTGTCTTTGCATTTGCCCTGGGTTCGGTGTTTTCCATCGGGCGGATGATGCAGGGGGCGCACTTTTTCTCGCACAACGTGTGGACGGCGGTGTTCTGCTGGCTGATTTGTCTGGGGTCTTACTACTGCATTCTTTATCGGCCTGCTTCCCGAGCCGACGCTGTTGCCAAAGCACAACCGGTGAGTGCCTGAAACACAGATCGAAAATGTGGGAGCGGGCTTGCTCGCGAAAGCGATGTGTCAGACAACATGTTTGTTGAATGTTGAACCGCTTTCGCGAGCAAGCCCGCTCCCACACTAGACCGAGGCGTCCTTCAAATTCCCGTCAATAAAAAACCCCGCCTGCTTTCGCAGGCGGGGTTTCTTCGTACAGGGGTAGCTGGCTTACATCATGCCGCCCATGCCGCCCATACCGCCCATGTCTGGCATACCGCCGCCAGCACCGCCGTCTTTCTTCGGTGCTTCAGCAACAGCGGCTTCGGTGGTCAGGATCAGACCGCCGATCGACGATGCAGCTTGCAGAGCGGAACGGGTTACCTTGGTTGGGTCCAGGATACCCATTTCGATCATGTCGCCGTATTCGCCAGTCGCAGCGTTGTAACCGAAGTTACCTTTGCCGTTCTTGACTTCGTTGACCACAACGCTTGGCTCGTCACCGCTGTTGGCAGCGATCTGACGCAGCGGCGCTTCAATGGCACGACGCAGTACAGCGATACCTACGTCCTGGTCAGCGTTGTCGCCTTTCAGGTTCAGGATAGCTTCCAGGGCACGGATCAGTGCCACGCCACCGCCAGGTACCACGCCTTCTTCGACGGCTGCACGGGTAGCGTGCAGGGCGTCTTCAACGCGGGCTTTCTTCTCTTTCATTTCAACTTCGGAACCAGCGCCAACCTTGATCACTGCAACGCCGCCGGACAGCTTGGCCAGACGCTCTTGCAGTTTTTCACGGTCGTAGTCCGAGGAAGTCTCGGCAACCTGGGCACGGATCTGAGTGATGCGTGCTTCGATGTCGCCGTGTACGCCAGCACCGTCAACGATGATGGTGTTTTCCTTGGACAGGGTCACGCGCTTGGCGCTGCCCAGGTTTTCCAGGGTTGCGCTTTCCAGGCTCAGGCCGATCTCTTCGGAGATCACGGTACCGCCGGTCAGAACGGCGATGTCCTGCAGCATGGCCTTGCGACGGTCGCCGAAGCCTGGCGCCTTGACGGCTGCGACTTTGACGATGCCACGCATGTTGTTCACAACCAGAGTCGCCAGGGCTTCGCCTTCAACGTCTTCGGCCACGATCAGCAGTGGACGGCCGGCTTTGGCAACGGCTTCCAGCACTGGCAGCATTTCGCGGATGTTCGAGATCTTCTTGTCGACCAGCAGGATCAGCGGGCCGTCCAGCTCAGCGACCATGGTCTCTGGCTTGTTGACGAAGTACGGGGACAGGTAGCCACGGTCGAACTGCATGCCTTCAACAACCGACAGTTCGTTTTCCAGGCCCGAGCCTTCTTCAACGGTGATCACGCCTTCTTTACCGACTTTTTCCATGGCTTCGGCAATGATGTCGCCGATGGAGTTGTCGGAGTTGGCGGAGATGGTGCCTACCTGAGCGATAGCCTTGGTGTCGGCGCATGGCTTGGACAGGGCTTTCAGCTCTTTGACGATCGCGATGGTCGCTTTGTCGATACCGCGCTTCAGATCCATCGGGTTCATGCCGGCAGCGACGGCCTTCAGGCCTTCGTTGACGATCGACTGAGCCAGAACGGTAGCGGTGGTGGTGCCGTCGCCTGCGTCATCGTTGGCACGGGAGGCAACGTCTTTGACCAGCTGCGCGCCCATGTTTTCGAAACGGTCTTCCAGTTCGATTTCTTTGGCTACGGAAACGCCGTCCTTGGTGATGGTCGGAGCGCCGAAGCTCTTCTCGATGATCACGTTACGGCCTTTCGGGCCCAGGGTCGCTTTTACTGCGTCAGCCAGGACGTTGACACCGGTGAGCATTTTCTTGCGGGCGGAATCGCCGAATTTAACTTCTTTAGCAGCCATGATCGATATTCCTTAAATACTTTGAAGTAGCGGGAAAATGAGCGGGTAATCAGCCTTCGATAACAGCGAGGATTTCGTTCTCGCTCATTACCAGCAGGTCTTCGCCGTCGACTTTCACAGTGTTGCTGCCGGAGTAAGGACCGAACACAACCTTGTCGCCCACTTTCACGGACAGTGCACGCACTTCACCGCTTTCCAGTACGCGGCCGGTGCCTACAGCGAGGATTTCGCCGCTGTTGGCTTTTTCAGCAGCCGAACCTGGCAGGACGATACCGCCAGCGGTTTTCTTTTCTTCTTCGCTGCGACGGATGACGACGCGGTCATGCAGAGGACGAAGCTTCATTGTCGATCTCTCCTAATTGTGGTTTTCATCGGCCGGTGTAGTCCCGGCGGGTTTAACAAAGGCCGGCGGTGCCGGTTGCGGTTCGTCAAGCGAACCGCGGAAGTCTGTCTGGCGTGTTCGCCAGAAACCTTGCGGTGACCGTTACATAAGGGCGCATAAGCTTATTACAAGGGCGGGCAGCGAAAATTTTTCAGGTCGATGCCCCGCAAACGAACACGGCACCCGAAGGTGCCGTGTCGATGGGCGTATTACTTGGTATCGCGGTGTTCGAACTCGCCTTCGATCACATTCGGTTCACGCCCCAACGGCTCGCGGGGGGCTGGACCGCCGCGTGCCTGCAGGTCGTCGGCGAACGCGCGCTGACGCATGGCCTGCTCTTCGGCGCGCTGGCGCATCTTGCCCGCCAGCAGACGGCGACTGAACGGGAGCAGCAGGAACAGGCCGATCACATCGCTGATGAAACCCGGGAGAATCAACAGGCCACCGGCCAATGCCAGCATCAGGCCTTCGAGCATGGTCTGGGCCGGCAACTCGCCGCGATTCAGGCTTTCACGGGCACGCAGGGCCGTGGCCAGGCCGGCGATGCGCAGCACGAACACACCGAACATCGAGCCGAGAATGATCAGCAGCAGGGCCGGGAAAAACCCGATGGACCCTGCCACCTTGACGAATACGAACAGCTCCAACACCGGGAACAGCAGAAAGAGCAACAAAAAAGGGCGCATCAAATGGTTCCTCAACGCAAGAATGCCTTGCCAGTTCACCTTAGATGACGTCGCCGTTTCGTGAATTCAAGCGTCGGCCACTTCATTTTTCGGCCAATGTTCGGCGTGAGCCAGAGAAACCAAGGCTTCGCGGACTTGTGTCGGCGTATTACAAGGTGCTTGAAACGGCAACCAGTACAGGCTCTGGCCGATACGCAGGTGCATGCCTTCGGTATCGATGCCGGCCATTTGCGCCGGCACGTTTTTCGGCAGCCCGGCCAGTTCGACGTAATGGGCGATGGCCTTGGCGTGATCCGCGTTCATGTGCTCGACCATGCTCACTTCGGCCTTGCCGGCGAACGGGTTGGCCAGGGTCAGGTCGTTGACCCAATGAATCGCGCCAAAACCGCCGATGTAACGGTGGCGCACCGGCTTGAGCACCCAGAAGTCGAAATCGTGGGCCTTGTGATAACCCTGCGACTCCGGGAAGTAGCGGTAGTAACGCTCGGAGGCGACTTCGATGGCGGCTTCGTCTTCAAGTTGCTGCGCTTCAGCCAGATAAGTCAGGCGACCAACGGCCTGGACATCCTCAGCCCCACGCTCGCCCACGAACAGCGAGCATTTCGGGTCTTTCTGCAGATTATGCGTGTGCTGCGCGATGCGGCTGATCAGGATCAGCGGCCGACCCTGCTCGTCCAGGCAGTACGGCACCACGGAGCCGAACGGAAAACCGGGCATTGACTTGGAGTGCGTCGAGAGCACTCCACGGTATTCCTTGAGGAGCAATTCTCGTGCATGCTTAGCCGCTTCAACGCTCAATTTATGACTCCTTAAATAGAATCCGTCATAAAAACGGACAAGCTGCTGGTGAAAGTCCCAGCATGCCATCGGGGGCAGTTCTCATGTGCAGCCGGGCCACATCAGGCGCAGATCGAGAGGCTCTCTACAAGGAAACCACTCAGACCTGCTACCGGGGGACATGCGAATGCAACTCACTGACAAAGTAATCATTATCACTGGCGGTTGCCAGGGTTTAGGTCGTTCCATGGCCGAGTATTTCGCCGGCAAGGGCGCAAAACTCGCCCTGGTCGACCTCAATCAGGAAAAACTCGACGCCGCCGTCGCGGCCTGCAAGGCCAAGGGTGTCGAAGCCCGAGCTTACCTGTGCAACGTCGCCAACGAAGAGCAAGTGACCCACATGGTCGCCCAGGTCGCCGAAGATTTCGGCGCGATCCACGGCCTGATCAACAATGCCGGGATCCTGCGTGACGGCCTGTTGCTCAAGGTCAAGGATGGCGAAATGACCAAGATGAGCCTGGCCCAGTGGCAGTCGGTCATCGACGTCAACTTGACCGGCGTGTTCCTGTGCACCCGTGAAGTCGCGGCGAAAATGGTCGAGCTGAACAACAGCGGCGCGATCATCAATATCTCGTCGATTTCCCGTGCCGGCAACATCGGCCAGACCAACTACTCGGCAGCCAAGGCCGGGGTCGCTGCAGCGACCGTAACCTGGGCCAAGGAACTGGCGCGCTACGGCATTCGCGTGGCCGGTATTGCACCGGGCTTCATCGAAACCGAAATGACCCTGGGCATGAAGCCTGAAGCGCTGGAAAAGATGACCGCCGGGATTCCGCTCAAGCGTATGGGCAAACCTGAGGAAATCGCCCATTCGGCGGTTTACATCTTCGAGAACGACTATTACACCGGTCGGATTCTGGAGATGGATGGCGGGTTGCGGATCTAAGGCAAGATCAAAAGATCGCAGCCTGCGGCAGCTCCTACAGGGTGAACATCAATCCCGTGTAGGAGCTGCCGCAGGCTGCGATCTTTTAACAGGGATCAATCGTCGCTGATGCTGATGTTCGGCATCGCCGGCGTCAAAGCTTCCTGCAATACGATCCGCGCACCGACATGACGCGCCAGCTCCTGGTAAACCATGGCGATCTGGCTGTCAGGCTCGGCGATCACCGTCGGCTTGCCGCCATCGGCCTGTTCGCGGATGACCATCGATAGCGGCAACGAGGCCAGCAGCTCGACGCCATACTGGTTGGCCAGCTTCACACCACCGCCCTCACCGAACAGATGCTCGGCATGTCCGCAGTTGGAGCAGATGTGCACGGCCATGTTTTCCACCACGCCCAGCACCGGAATGTTGACCTTGCGGAACATTTCCACGCCCTTGCGCGCGTCCAGCAAGGCAAGGTCCTGCGGGGTGGTCACGATGACTGCACCGGCCACCGGCACTTTCTGCGCCAGGGTCAGCTGGATGTCACCGGTACCCGGGGGCATGTCGATGACCAGGTAATCCAGGTCGCCCCATGCGGTTTGGGTCACCAGTTGCAGCAAGGCGCCGGAGACCATCGGACCACGCCAGACCATCGGTGTGTTGTCATCGGTGAGGAAGGCCATGGACATCACTTCGACGCCATGGGACTTGAGCGGAACGAACCATTTCTGATCCTTGACCTCAGGACGGGTGCGCTCCGGGATACCAAACATGATGCCCTGGCTCGGCCCGTAGATGTCCGCATCGAGAATCCCGACCTTGGCGCCTTCGCGAGCCAGGGCCAGGGCCAGGTTGGCCGCGGTGGTGGATTTGCCCACGCCCCCCTTGCCGGACGCCACGGCCACCACGTTCTTGACGTTGGCCAGCCCCGGGATCTGCGCCTGGGCCTTGTGCGCGGCGATCACGCTGGTGATATCGACTTTGGCACTCGACACGCCGTCCAGACCTTGAATGGCCATTTCCAGCATCTGCGCCCAGCCACTCTTGAACAGACCGGCGGCGTAACCCAATTGGAGCTGGACGCTGACGCGGTCGCCCTGGATGTCGATGTTGCGCACGCACCCGGCGCTGACCGGGTCCTGGTTCAGGTAAGGGTCGGTGTATTGGCGAAGGACGGCTTCCACCGCTGCGCGATTGACGGCGCTCATGGGCAACTCCGAAAACGGGACTGGAAAAGATGATGGCTATCGTACCTCAAAAGATCGCCGCCTTCGGCTGCTCCTGCAGATGTACGCCGATTCCCTGTAGGAGCTGCCGCAGGCCGCGATCTTTTCTGGCTGCTCATCCAATGAAACAGGCTCACAGGATGAAAAATATGCGCCAGCGCTTTATAGTGGCCGACCTCCGTTTCATCAAGTAGCCGAGCCCCATGTCCGAGCCACGCAAGATCCTCGTCACCAGCGCCCTGCCCTATGCCAATGGTTCGATCCATCTTGGCCACATGCTGGAATACATCCAGACCGATATGTGGGTGCGCTTCCAGAAGCACCGCGGCAATCAATGCATCTATGTCTGCGCCGACGACGCCCACGGTTCGGCGATCATGCTGCGCGCGGAAAAGGAAGGCATCACCCCGGAACAACTGATCGCCAACGTCCAGGCTGAACACAGCGCCGACTTTGCCGAGTTCCTGGTCGACTTCGACAACTTCCACTCCACTCACGCCGAAGAAAACCGTGAGCTGTCGAGCCAGATCTACCTGAAACTGCGTGACGCCGGGCACATCGCCACGCGCTCGATCACCCAGTATTTCGACCCGGAAAAGAAAATGTTCCTGGCCGACCGCTTCATCAAGGGCACCTGCCCGAAATGCGGCACCGAAGACCAGTACGGCGACAACTGCGAAAAATGCGGCGCAACCTACGCGCCAACCGACCTGAAGGATCCGAAGTCGGCGATCTCCGGCGCCACCCCGGTGCTCAAGGATTCCCAGCACTTCTTCTTCAAGCTGCCGGACTTCCAGGCCATGCTGCAAACCTGGACCCGCAGCGGCACCCTGCAGGATGCCGTGGCCAACAAGATCGCCGAATGGCTGGATGCCGGCCTGCAACAGTGGGACATCTCCCGCGATGCGCCGTACTTCGGTTTCGAGATCCCCGACGAGCCAGGCAAGTACTTCTACGTGTGGCTGGATGCACCGATCGGCTACATGGCCAGCTTCAAGAACCTGTGCAACCGCACGCCGGAACTGGACTTCGACGCGTTCTGGGGCAAGGACTCCACCGCCGAGCTGTACCACTTCATCGGCAAGGACATCGTCAACTTCCACGCCCTGTTCTGGCCTGCCATGCTCGAAGGCGCCGGCTACCGCAAGCCGACCGGGATCAACGTACACGGCTACCTGACCGTCAATGGCCAGAAGATGTCCAAGTCCCGCGGCACGTTCATCAAGGCCCGCACCTACCTGGATCACCTGTCGCCGGAATACCTGCGCTATTACTACGCGTCCAAGCTCGGCCGTGGCGTCGACGACCTCGACCTGAACCTCGAGGACTTCGTGCAGAAGGTCAACTCCGACCTGGTGGGCAAGGTCGTCAACATCGCCAGCCGTTGCGCCGGGTTCATTCACAAAGGCAATGCCGGCGTGATGGTCGACACCAACGCCGCGCCTGAGCTGACCGACGCATTCCTGGCCGCCGCGCCAGGCATTGCCGACGCCTACGAAGCCCGCGACTTCGCCCGCGCCATGCGTGAGATCATGGGCCTGGCCGACCGCGCCAACGCCTGGATCGCCGACAAGGCACCGTGGTCGCTGAACAAGCAGGAAGGCAAGCAGGATGAAGTCCAGGCGATCTGCGCCACCGGCGTCAACCTGTTCCGCCAGTTGGTGATTTTCCTCAAGCCTGTGCTGCCACTGCTGGCCGCCGACGCCGAGGCGTTCCTCAACGTCGCACCGCTGACCTGGAACGACCACGCGACCTTGCTCGCCAACCATCAGTTGAACGAGTTCAAGCCGCTGATGACCCGTATCGACCCGGTCAAGGTGCAAGCCATGACCGACGCCTCGAAAGAAGACCTGACCGCCAGCCAGACCGACACCGGCGAAGCCGCACCGGCCGGCAATGGCGAACTGGCCAAGGATCCTCTGTCGCCGGAAATCGAGTTCGACACCTTCGCGGCAGTCGATTTGCGCGTCGCGCTGATCGTCAAGGCCGAACACGTGGAAGGCGCCGACAAGCTGCTGCGCCTGACCCTGGACATCGGTGACGAGCAACGCAACGTGTTCTCCGGGATCAAGAGCGCTTACCCGGATCCGTCCAAGCTCGATGGCCGCCTGACCATGATGATCGCCAACCTCAAGCCACGGAAAATGAAGTTCGGCATCTCCGAAGGCATGGTGATGGCAGCCGGTCCTGGCGGTGAAGAAATCTACCTGCTCAGCCCTGACAGCGGCGCCAAGCCGGGTCAGCGCATCAAGTAAGATCCGTGGCAAATCGATCCCACAGTCGTGCCTGGCGCGACTGTGGGATTTTCATGTCTGGCCCATACTGACTCCTGCAGGAGCTGCCGCAGGCTGCGATCTTGGCTTTTGCAAGAGCAAGATCAAAAGATCGCAGCCTGCGGCAGCTCCTACAGAGTTATCCAACATCGGATATGGACGATCATGACCGAAACGCTTCTGACGCTTATCAGTGCAGCCCTGATCAACAACCTCGTGTTGCACTGGCCGCTGGGCGTAGATCCGCTGTTGGCCGGCCAGCGCCGTCAGGTCCATGCCTTGGGCATTGCGACGACGTGCCTGATGCTGATCGTGGGCATGCTCGGCTACGCGCTCTATCACTGGCTGCTGATGCCGCTGCAATTGACGGCGCTGCGCCTGTTTGTGTTTCTGCCATTGAGCGTGTTGCTGATCGCCCCGTTGCTGAAGCTGCTGGCGCGGGTGTTTTCGACACTGTCGTTCGAAGGCCTCTGGCCATTGCTGCTGGGCAATGCCGGCGTGCTCGGCGTGGCCTTGCTCAATGTTCAGGAGGACAAAGGCTTGTTTCACGCCATAGCCTTGAGCCTGGGTGCCGGGTTGGGTTTCTGGTTGGTGTTGAACCTGTTCACTGATTTGCGTGAACGCACGGCCGACAACGATGTGCCCCTGCCCTTTCGCGGCCTGCCGATCGATCTGATCGGTGCCGGCCTGATCGCAGTGGTTTTTCTCGGATTCAGCGGACTGATCAAAACATGAGTCTGATTCAACTCATCGACGCACTCTTGCCGCAAACCCAATGCGGCAAGTGCGGCCACCCTGGGTGCAAACCGTACGCCGAAGGCATTGCCAGCGGCGAGCCGATCAACAAGTGCCCGCCCGGCGGCAACGAAACCATCGCGGCCCTGGCCGAGTTGCTGAAGGTGCCGGTGCTGGAGCTGGACATCACTCGCGGTTCGGCACCTGCACAGATCGCCTATATCCGAGAAGCCGAGTGTATCGGTTGCACCAAGTGCATTCAGGCCTGCCCGGTCGATGCCATCGTCGGGGCGGCCAAATTGATGCACACGGTGATCATCGATGAGTGCACCGGTTGCGACCTCTGCGTAGCACCCTGCCCGGTGGACTGCATCGAAATGCGCCCGCTGCCGCTGGACACTGGATTGCCGGTGGTCGGGGGCCTGGCCCTCACACCGCAAGCGCGGCAGGCCCGTGCTCTCAAGCGCGATCACGCACGGCGCCGCTTCGAACAGCGCAATGCGCGCTTGCAGCGCGAAGAGCAACAGAAAATCGCCGAACGCCAGGCCCGCCAACGTGCCACGCAACCTAGCGAAGCGGCAGTCAACCCGGTACAGGCCGCCCTCGAGCGCGTCCGTGCACAGAAAGCCGCCAATGCCGATGCCGCGCTGAAAAAGGCGAAGATCGATGTGGCGATGAGTCGGGCCCAACTGCACAAATCGCTGAAAGCCTTCGGACATCCACCGACCTTCGAACAGCAATCGCAGTTGATTGTCCTGCAACAGCAGTTCGAAGACGCCGAACAAAACCTGGTGCAACTGGAAAGCGCCGCGCCACCAGCCCCTGCGCCGACAGTCGCAACGGTGTCATCAAATGATGCCGATCTGAAACGGGCCAAGATCCAGTTGGCCATGCGCCGTGCCGAACTCAAGAAGGCTCAGGCCAACGAAGCACCGGCGGAGCACATCGAAGCCCTGGAGCGCGCACTCGGCGAAGCCGAACGCCAGGTGAACGCCCATGCCAGCCCTTGAAACCGTTGATGAGCGCCTGCAGCAGGCCATGAAGCTGGTGCTGCTGGCCACGCTGCCGGGACTGCTCGCCGCGTTCTGGCTATACGGCTGGGGCGTATTGATCAACCTGGTTCTGGCGGCCGCTGCTGCGCTGGCCGTTGAAGCGGCCGTCGTGCAATGGCGCAAGCGACCGCTGATGCCAACCCTGAGTGATGGCAGCGCGCTGGTCAGTGCCACCTTGCTGGCTCTGGCGCTGCCGCCTTACTGCCCATGGTGGCTGCCCCTCAGTGCTGCTGCCTTTGCGATGATCTTTGGCAAACACTTGTATGGCGGCGTCGGCTCAAATCCCTTCAACCCGGCGATGCTCGGATTTGCTCTGGTGCTGGTGACCTTTCCCCAACCCATGACCCATTGGCCATCACCCCATGGCATGGACCTGTTGAGTGGCTTGCAGCAAGTGTTCGGATTCGGCCAGGCACCGGATGCGTGGGTGCAGGCCACGGCGCTGGACAGCCTGCGGATCAACAAAAGCCTGACCATGGATGAACTGTTTGCCGGCAATCCGGCATTCGGCCACTTCGGCGGACGCGGTGTGGAGTGGGTGAACCTGGCGTTTCTGGCGGGCGGAATGTTTCTCCTGCAACGAAGAGTGATCAGCTGGCATGCCCCGGTCGGCATGCTGGCCAGCCTGTTCGTCATCAGCCTGCTGTGCTGGAACGGGTCGGGCTCCGACTCCCATGGCTCGCCGCTGTTTCACCTGCTGACCGGTGCGACCATGCTCGGGGTGTTCTTTATCATCACCGAACCGGTATCCGGCGCCAGAAGCCCCGGGGCAAAACTGCTGTTCGGCGTCGGCGTCGGGCTCCTGACTTATCTGATTCGTACCTGGGGCGGCTATCCGGACGGCCTCGCCTTTGCCGTGCTGTTGATGAACCTGTGTGTGCCGGCGCTGGAGCGGTTCGTGGCGGCCAGACAACAGCCGGAGGCGTCATGAACCGGACATCAAGCATCACGCTTCTGGTGTTATTGGCCGCACTGGGCATGGGCGTGACGTACTTCGTGCAACTCGGCAGCGCGCCGCGCATTGCAGCCGAACAGCGCCTGCTCGACAGCCGGAATCTGCTGGACCTGATACCGTCAGACAGCTACGACAATCAACCACTCGACCACCCCATCAGGATCGAAAAAACCACCCTGGCAAACAGCACCTTGCTGGGTGGCTATCTGGCGACCCGGGGCGACCAACCCGTCGCCGTGTTGCTGCGCAGTCAAACCCTCGGCTACACCGGTGCCATTGAGCTACTGATCGCTGTCGATGCGAATGGCAGGTTGCTGGGAGTCAAAACCCTCAAACAGTCGGAAACACCTGGGCTGGGGGCACGGATCGCCGAGTGGCCCAATGGCTGGCTGCAGGTTTTTTCCGGAAAATCCCGAACAGAACCCGCCGACAGCGGTTGGGCGCTGAAAAAGGATCAGGGGCAGTTCGATCAGATCGCAGGCGCGACCATCACCTCAAGAGCGGTGATCAATGCCGTGCACGATGCCTTGCGCTACTTTGATGAACACCGGCAACAACTGCTCGGGAACCCTGCCCATGGATAACTCATCGGCTCTGCGCAACGCCCTGATGCTGACGCCGCTGATCGGTGCCACCCACTCGCTGATGGCCGCACTTGGTCTGTGCCTGATGTTCATGGTGGTGACCCAGTTGTTCAGTCCGGCCATGGGCGCCCTGCGATCCCGACTGGTCCCGGCGGCCCGCTTGCCAGCCAGCGCTCTGTTGGCCGCCACGCTCACCAGTTGCACGGAAGTCATGGCACAAGCCTGGTCGCTGCAATGGCAGCAGCATCTGGGGGTTTATGGCGCCATGCTCGCCTTGCAATGCGTCGTACTGGAGCAAACCGGATTCTTTCAGAACGGCTGGCGCCAGCGCCTGCGACTCAGCGGGCTGTTTGTCACACTGATGATCGCTATGGGACTGCTGCGCGAACTCATCGGCAACGCAACCCTTGGAAACCGACTATCGTGGCTGTCCAGTGCAACGCAAACTGACTGGCAAGGCTGGGTGCTGGTGACCGATGGTGGTCTGCGCCTGGCCACATTGGTCCCTGGCGGGTTCATTCTGCTCGGACTGCTGATCGCCGCTTGGCAGGCCTGGCACCCCAAACCCACACATTGATTGCCTACGAGGAAGCGCACTGCCCATGAATGCAGCAAAACGTCTGGAAATTTTCCGCAGACTGCACGAAGACAACCCGGAACCCAAGACCGAACTGGCCTACTCCTCACCGTTCGAATTGCTGATTGCCGTGATTCTCTCGGCCCAGTCGACTGATGTCGGCGTCAACAAGGCCACCGCCAAACTGTTCCCGGTTGCCAATACCCCGGCAGCGATGCATGCCCTGGGTGTCGAGGGACTGTCGGAGTACATCAAGACCATCGGCCTGTACAACAGCAAAGCGAAAAACGTGATCGAAACCTGCCGCTTGCTGGTCGAGCGTCATGCCGGTGAAGTGCCGCAAACCCGCGAAGAACTGGAAGCGCTGCCCGGCGTCGGCCGCAAAACCGCCAATGTGGTACTCAATACCGCATTCCGTCAGCTGACCATGGCTGTCGACACGCACATTTTCAGGGTCAGCAACCGCACCGGTATTGCGCCCGGCAAGAATGTGGTGGAAGTCGAGAAAAAACTCATGAAATTCGTGCCCAGGGAGTACCTGCTCGACTCCCATCACTGGCTGATCCTTCACGGCCGCTATGTCTGCCTCGCGCGCAAGCCCCGATGCGGAAGCTGCCGGATCGAAGACTTGTGCGAATACAAGCACAAAACCTCCGATGATTGAGGCGCTATTGGGATTATTGAATAGTCGATTGAAAAAATCTTTTTTACCCGCCGGGAGATTGTCGATATAAGGAGCGCCAAAGGCCTTCTTAGCCTGGAGCAACTAAATGAGTACTGGCAAAGAGCAATTGGACGTAGAAGACGACTTCACCACCGCCGAAACCGATGACACCGAGCCGGTGGTTGAAGTAGCGAAAACTAATCTGAGCAAACGCCGCACCATCGACAATCTGCTGGAGGAGCGCCGACTGCAAAAGCAATTGGCCGACTACGATTTTGACTTATGACACCTGAAAGCCTCCCGAAACGGAGGCTTTTTTAAGTGCCATACTTCGGTAAACACCCCTCGTCGCGCAGATACGCCATCACACCAGACCGTTGCGTTGTGCCAGTTCGATCAAATCGACCAGGGACCTTGCATTGAGCTTGAGCAACAGGCGGGTCTTGTAAGTACTGACAGTTTTATTGCTCAAAAACATTCCATCGGCAATTTCCTTATTGGTCTTCCCTCTGGCCAATTGCTGCAAGACCATCATTTCCCGCCCCGACAACCGATCAACCATGTCCGCCTCACTGGCGTTCCCCAAACTGCAACGCACGGTATGCAAGGCTTGATTGGGAAAGTAACTGTAGCCTGACAACACGGCCTTTATTGCACTGAGCAACTCCGTCAGATCTTGCTGTTTGCAGACATAACCGGCTGCACCGGATTGCATGCAACGCATGGAAAAATGCCCCGGTGCCTGGGAAGTCAGGATCAGCACTTTCATCGGCATTGAAGTCGACGACAAACGCGCGATGACTTCCAATCCGTCCAGCTTCGGAATCCCGATATCCAGAATGACAATATCCGGCGTAAGTTCACGAGCTAGTTGCAGTGCATCCACACCATTATCGGTTTCTGCAATAACTTCGTAGCCATGACGTTCCATTAGCATACGTACCGCAAGACGAATGACGGGGTGATCATCCACGATCAGCACTTTATTCATGGGCAAGTCCAATTTTCGCTGTTCGAATTTTTAGAGCCCGCACAATAGCCTAGTCGTTTCACCCATGGCATGTCGCCCCTTCCAACCACCCACACCAAGAGACATACCCTACAAACAACACGGATTTCTCCTACAAAAATCCCTCGAACGGAATGGGTTGAAAACTGTATCAGCGTCATGGCGGTGCAGTTTTCAGCAATCGGTTCTATCGATTTACAACCAGAATTTTCCAAAAGCCAGCGTGAACAGCTGCGCTCTGACAAACATAAGTATCTACTTCTGCGCTAAAACGTAACTGATATTTTCACATTCAACATTCACACCAGAAATATCACACACCAGACATCCAATTACTCTTACAGCAAATTATATTTTTTGAGCAATCATTAAAACACCACCAGCAATCTTCAAAAAAACTCCAAAGCAACTACATCGACCATACTTCAAAAAACATTCAACAAATGAGAATTCAACATGAGCACAGAACATGACAGAAAGCTAATCACCAACCCAATGACTATCATTGCGATATTCGCAGCACTCTCTGAAACCTCGGCCGCCGTTTCCCTGCCTTTTCTTAACCAAGAGGAAAGAGAACTCTATGTCTGGTTTCTGATCAGCTTTCCGTTTTACTTACTTTTGCTTTTTTTCGCGACACTTAACTTCAACTACCGATCACTGTATGCGCCTTCCGACTTTGAAAAGGGAAAACATTTCATGAAGGTAATGGAAGATGCTGGGCGGTCGGAAAAAAAAGTATCCGGAAAGCCGTCCGCGAACCCCGCTATGGAAACGTCAACGAATGGCCAGTCGTCAGCTCGGTCGCCCTGCGGTGCACAGGACCCGCCAACGGAGATAGGTCTGCACAGCACCGTCTACGTTCAGCATCAACTTCAGTTACCGGAATATGTAAAAGACCTTTGCATCGTTGATACACGCTGGATGAGCCAGGAGGTCGAATTTGAAACGCTACTGGAAAAAATCCAGAAGCCGCGGGAAAAGATGGCGTACGTGATTCTGTTTGTCACTTGTGCCATTTCAGAGACTTTACTGAAGGCCAGTGCGCTCAAGCATTCCAGGCAGACCAGGAAGCACTGCCCCGCCTTTTACATTGCCTACGATCCGGTCTCGCACCGGTTGACAGTCATTGATCAAGCCGGACAACCGGCAAACAACAACGCGTAGTACAGGACAGGCCATTGGAAGGAGAAAGACAGGAAACCGTCGGCGGCAACGAATATCCCCGACAACGCAGTAACTGGCATCACACCCCGTTTCAGGTGCCTGACCTCGTCGAGGACGAGGTCAGGTTTCCATCACGAGTTCAAAGGTCTCAGAACAGCTTCCGGCCTTTGTTCGCCGCAATGCGCATGCGCAGGGCGTTGAGCTTGATGAAGCCCGCAGCATCCGCCTGGTTGTACGCGCCGCCATCTTCTTCGAAAGTAGCAATGTTGGCGTCGAACAGCGAGTCGTCGGACTTGCGGCCAGTGACAATCACATTGCCCTTGTACAGTTTCAGGCGCACAACGCCGTTCACGTTGACCTGGGACGCATCGATCATCTGTTGCAGCATCAGACGCTCAGGGCTCCACCAGTAGCCGGTGTAGATCAGGCTGGCGTACTTGGGCATCAACTCGTCTTTGAGGTGAGCCACTTCGCGGTCCAGGGTGATCGATTCGATCGCACGGTGGGCACGCAGCATGATGGTGCCGCCAGGGGTTTCGTAGCAGCCACGGGACTTCATGCCCACATAGCGGTTCTCGACGATGTCGAGACGACCGATACCGTGCTCGCCACCGATACGGTTCAGGGTCGCCAGCACGGTGGCCGGCGTCATTTCGACGCCATCCAGCGCGACGATGTCGCCGTTGCGGTAGGTCAGTTCCAGATACTGCGGCTTGTCTGGAGCGTTTTCCGGGGAAACGGTCCAACGCCACATGTCTTCTTCGTGCTCGGTCCAGGTGTCTTCCAGCACGCCGCCTTCATAGGAAATGTGCAGCAGGTTGGCATCCATGGAGTACGGGGACTTCTTCTTGCCGTGACGCTCGATCGGGATCGCGTGCTTCGCGGCGTAGTCCATCAGTTTTTCACGGGACAGCAGGTCCCACTCACGCCAGGGGGCAATCACTTTCACGCCAGGCTTCAAGGCGTACGCGCCCAATTCGAAACGAACCTGGTCGTTGCCCTTGCCGGTGGCGCCATGGGAAATGGCATCAGCGCCGGTTTCGTTGGCGATTTCGATCAGGCGCTTGGCGATCAGCGGACGAGCGATGGAAGTACCCAACAGGTACTCGCCTTCGTAAACGGTGTTGGCGCGGAACATCGGGAAAACGAAATCGCGCACGAACTCTTCGCGCAAGTCGTCGATATAGATCTCTTTGACGCCCATGGCCTGAGCCTTGGCGCGTGCAGGTTCGACCTCTTCGCCCTGACCCAGGTCAGCGGTGAAGGTCACCACTTCACAGTTATATGTATCCTGCAGCCACTTGAGGATCACCGAAGTGTCCAGGCCGCCGGAATACGCCAGAACGACCTTGTTTACGTCCGCCATGCCATCACTCCACGGGGTTCTACGGAAAGCCGTGAAGTCTACCGCTCATGCAGGATAATTTACAGAGGCGCGACAGCTTATGACGACCAAGCGACAGAATCTGTCGAGAGCGCGACGATGACCGAAAAGTCAGGAAGTTGCCGAATTGGCCGCTTTCGTCGCTTGCGGGGCGACTTGTTCCGCGGGCGCTCCCCGCTCCAGGCGTACCGCGACCCGACGATTCTTCGCACGGTTGGCGTTGTTGGTATTGGGCGCCAGCGGATAACGTTCACCATGGAAACGCAAGGTGATTTGCGACTCCTGGATGCCGTTGGCCTTGAAGAACTCCATCACTGCCAGGGCCCGGCGCCGCGACAGATCGCGATTGGTCAGGCGGTTACCGCTGTTGTCGGAGTGACCGTCGAGCTCGATGTGATTGACCGTCGGATCAGCCTTCATGTACTCCAGCATGACCTGCAGCTTGGCTTTCGCGGCATTGTCGAGCTCGATACCGCCGCCAGGGAAGCCGATTTGGGATTGTTTCACCTGCTCGAAGTTCTGTGGCAACAGTTTGGCCACGCAGCCTTGATAATCGGCAAACGCCTGGGTGAACCTGACCGGCAGCAAGCGCACTTCCGACACCCGGCCATCTCCCGAGGAATGGCGAACCACCGGGCTGCGACCGTCCATGAGACCGCTGATCAGGCGTCCGGCCTGCACCTGTGAACTGTTGAACAACACGTTGCCGCTGCCGATTCTCACCGTGCCCAGGTTTATATCCTCACGCCCCGGCTGCCACGGTGCAGCAGCGGCCAGCAAGGTCGCCGAACCTCCGCCCATCATCGGGTTATAGGCTTTCAGACGAAACGTTGCCTGCTCACCGGCCTTGCGCACGAACTCACCCGAACCGAAGTCGGTAATCGGCTGCGCCAGGCGGCATTCGAACTTGTCGCCTTCGACCGTCCACTCAATGCTCTCCAGGCGGGTCTGAAAAGTGAGCGCCATCGCGGGAAGGCTGGCAAACACACTGAGCAAGGCTAAATAACGCTGGCGCACGGGAGGCTCCACTGGCTTCTACAACAAAAAGACCGACACACACATGATTACGGCATACCTGTTGGATATCGGAAGCTGGCGGCAAAACTTGATAGCGAGTGCCTGCAAGAGTCTTTTCCGGTAGCATTCCCTTGAGTTTGACCCGCCTGGAATCCCCTCATGTCCGACCGCCTGACCCTGCTGCGTCCCGACGACTGGCACATTCATCTTCGCGATGGTGCCGTGTTGACCAATACCGTCGCGGATGTCGCGCGCACCTTTGGCCGCGCCATCATCATGCCCAACCTGGTTCCACCGGTGCGCAACGCGGCCGAAGCCGACGGCTATCGCCAGCGGATTCTCGCTGCCCGCCCGGCCGGCAGCCCGTTCGAGCCGCTGATGGTCCTGTACCTGACCGACCGCACCCAGCCTGAAGAGATCCGTGAGGCCAAGGCCAGCGGATTCGTGCACGCCGCCAAGCTGTACCCGGCCGGCGCGACCACCAACTCGGACTCTGGTGTTACCAGCATCGACAAGATTTTTCCTGCACTCGAGGCCATGGCCGAAATCGGGATGCCGCTGCTGATCCACGGCGAAGTCACCCGTGGCGATGTCGACGTGTTCGACCGCGAAAAAATCTTCATCGACGAGCACATGCGTCGTGTGGTCGAGCGTTTCCCGACGCTCAAGGTGGTGTTCGAACACATCACCACCGCTGACGCCGTACAGTTCGTCAACTCGGCTTCGGCCAACGTGGGCGCGACCATCACCGCGCATCACCTGCTGTACAACCGCAACCACATGCTGGTGGGCGGGATTCGGCCGCATTTCTACTGCCTGCCGATCCTCAAGCGCAATACGCACCAGGAAGCCCTGCTCGACGCCGCCACCAGCGGCAGCGAAAAATTCTTCCTCGGCACCGACTCGGCCCCCCACGCCCAGCACGCCAAGGAAGCCGCTTGTGGTTGTGCCGGCTGCTACACCGCTTATGCGGCGATCGAGATGTACGCCGAAGCGTTCGAACAACGCAATGCGCTGGACAAGCTCGAAGCCTTCGCCAGCCTCAACGGCCCGCGTTTCTATGGCCTGCCGGCCAACACCGATCGCATCACTCTGGTCCGCGAAGAATGGACCGCCCCTGCCAGCCTGCCGTTTGGCGAGCTGACCGTTATCCCGCTGCGCGCCGGTGAAAAACTGCGCTGGCGCCTGCTGGAGGAACACGCGTGAGTGAAGACCATTTCGACGACGAACTGGAAGGCAATGGCGGCGGTGGCGGTTCCCGTCATCCAATGGCTGCCAGGTTTCGTGGTTACCTGCCGGTTGTCGTCGACGTAGAAACCGGTGGCTTCAACTCGGCCACCGATGCCCTGCTGGAAATCGCCGCGACCACCATCGCCATGGATGAAAAGGGTTTTGTCTACCCGGATCACACCTACTTCTTCCGTGTCGAGCCATTCGAAGGCGCGAACATCGAAGCGGCGGCCCTGGAGTTCACCGGGATCAAGCTCGATCACCCGCTGCGCATGGCCGTGAGTGAAGAGTCTGCCCTGAACGATATCTTCCGCGGCGTGCGCAAGGCCCTCAAGGCCAACGGTTGCAAACGGGCGATCCTGGTCGGGCATAACAGCAGCTTCGACCTGGGCTTCCTGAACGCGGCGGTTGCGCGCCTGGACATGAAGCGCAATCCGTTCCATCCGTTCTCCAGTTTCGATACCGCGACGCTCGCTGGCCTGGCCTATGGCCAGACCGTGCTGGCCAAGGCGTGTCAGGCAGCGGACATCGACTTCGACGGTCGCGAAGCCCACTCGGCGCGCTATGACACCGAGAAGACGGCAGAGCTGTTCTGCGGCATCGTCAATCGCTGGAAACAGATGGGTGGCTGGGAAGATTTCAACGATTGATGACAGTCGGCGCTTTGCTCTTTGTGGGAGCGAGCCTGCTCGCGATGGTCGTCAACGATAACGCTGGGAGCCTGACACACCGCGGTGTTCCTGAGTCCATCGCGAGCAGGCTCGCTCCTACAGTGTTTTGTATATCCCGCGCATAAAAAAACCGGCCTCGATGGCCGGTTTTTTTTACCTGCAGCGTGCGCCTTACAGGGCGGCAGCGTGCTCGGTCAGGTAAGCTGCAACGCCTTCTGGCGAAGCGTTCATGCCTTTGTCGCCTTTCTTCCAGTTGGCAGGGCAGACTTCGCCGTGCTCTTCGTGGAATTGCAGAGCGTCGACCAGACGCAGCAGCTCTTCCATGTTACGGCCCAGCGGCAGGTCGTTGATGATCTGCGAACGGACAACGCCTTTGTCGTCGATCAGGAACGCGCCACGGAACGCTACGCCGTCAGCGGACTGAACGTCGTAGGCCTTCATGATTTCCTGCTTGATGTCGGCAGCCATGGTGTAACGGACTTCGCCGATACCGCCATTGTTGACCGGAGTGTTGCGCCAGGCATTGTGGGTGAAGTGCGAGTCGATCGACACGGCGACCACTTCAACGTTACGCGCCTTGAACTCGGACATGCGGTTGTCCAGAGCGATCAGCTCGGACGGGCAAACGAAGGTGAAGTCCAGCGGGTAGAAGAACACCAGGCCGTATTTGCCTTTGATCGCCGAAGACAGGGTGAAGCTGTCTACGATCTCGCCATTGCCGAGTACGGCCGGTACGGTGAAGTCAGGGGCTTGTTTGCCTACGAGTACGCTCATTGGATATCTCCTGGTGTAATAGCGTGAGAAACAGGGTTCGCATCAGCCTGCCACCCTGAGGCGACAGCCCTGTGACACGAACCCCGGTCGCAAAAGACCGGTCATCATACACCGCGTATTTGAGCTGGCTTAGCTGTTTTTTCCCGGTACGATGAAATCCCCAACGGTTTTGTATCACCGGTTTGCCGTATTGACCGTTCGTCAGCCACCCTCGCTTATGACGAAAAGTACTCTGAAACCACTTTGACAATCATTCTCGTTAACATTAAGATCCATCGCAATTGAGTCACAATCAGCGACGGTCCTTCCTTATGTATGTCTGCCTCTGCACTGGCGTCACCGACGGTCAAATCCGCGATGCGATCTATGAAGGATGCTGCAGCTACAAGGAAGTCCGTGCGGCTACCGGCGTTGCCAGCCAATGCGGAAAATGCGCCTGCCTTGCCAAGGAAGTGGTCCGCGAGACCCTGACCAAACTGCAAACGGCCCAGGCTGCAATTCCCTATCCAGCAGAATTTACCGCGGCTTAACTATCGAATTTCAAAGAACCGGACATATGTCCGGTTTTTTTATGTCTCAAAATCAACTAGTTATGCTCTAGACGCGGAACACAAACATTCTTATTCCGATTAATTTTCATTTAAGTTTCAATAACTTAGGTTTGACACTATTAAATACGCGGCTCAAACTCTGTGTTCTATTGACAGCTAACAAAGGGCAGGACCCCATCATGAAAGGCGACGTTACAGTCATCCAGCATCTCAACAAGATCCTTGCCAATGAGCTGGTCGCGATCAATCAATACTTCCTGCATGCGCGCATGTACGAAGATTGGGGCCTGAACAAGCTCGGCAAGCACGAGTACCACGAATCCATCGACGAGATGAAGCACGCGGACAAGCTGATCAAGCGGATCCTGTTCCTTGAAGGCCTGCCGAACGTCCAGGACCTGGGCAAGTTGCACATCGGCGAGCACACCAAGGAAATGCTGGAGTGCGACCTGCGCATCGAGAAAACCGGCCATGCCGACTTGAAAGTGGCTATCGCGCACTGCGAAACAGTGGGCGACTTCGGCAGCCGTGAGCTGCTTGAAGATATCCTCGAGTCTGAAGAAGAACATATCGACTGGCTGGAAACCCAGTTGGGCCTGATCGACAAGATCGGTATCGAAAACTATCTGCAATCGCAGATGGGCGAAGACGAGTAGGAGCTGCCGAAGGCTGCGATCTTTTGACTTTCCAGGATCAAAAGATCGCAGCCGGCGACAGCCCCAATAGACACAATAAAAAGCCCCGCCCTCTTTCGAGTGGCGGGGCTTTTTTTGTGCCTGCTGTTGTAGGAGCGAGCTTGCTCCGGGCGGCGTTCCGACGATGGTGGTCAACGATAACGCGGGAAATCTGGTTCCCCGCGGCGTTCTTTAGTCCATCGCGAGCGAGCTCGCTCCTACAGGAAGCGAATCAGGCTTCGGTCTTTGGAGCAGCGGCCTTGGCAGCGGCGTCCTTGATCAGGCTCTGCAGCGAACCGTCAGCAGCCATTTCAGTCATGATGTCGCTACCGCCGACCAGCTCACCGGCAACCCACAGTTGCGGGAAGGTTGGCCAGTTGGCGTATTTTGGCAGGTTGGCGCGGATTTCCGGGTTCTGCAGGATGTCCACGTACGCAAACTTTTCACCACACGCCATCACGGCCTGTGCAGCTTTCGCGGAGAAGCCGCACTGCGGGGCATTTGGCGAGCCTTTCATGTAAAGCAGAATGGTGTTGTTGGCAATCTGCTCTTTAATCGTTTCGATGATATCCATGGAGCACCTCGGCTGAACTTTCCGACTCATGGGTCGGCACGGTGGCGCATTGTAACGGAAAGCCGAGCGCCCTGCTCGGTCTCTCCGTCAGACTGATTCAAGCCGCCGCCACGGTCACTGGCACGCCATTGAGCGCGGCATTTCCCGACAGTTCGTCAATCCGGCATTCGTCGGTCAGGTCGTTGGCGCTGGAGCCCGGCTGGCTGCTGGCAATCGACATCTGCACGCCCGGCCGCGCGTGACCCCAGCCGTGCGGCAGGCTGACCACACCTTTCATCATATCAAGACTGCCCAGCACTTCGACCTCAATCACACCCACCCGCGAACTGACCCGAACGCGCTGTCCGTCACTGAGCCCGCGACTGGCCAGGTCGTCCGGATGCATCAGCAACTGGTGTCGTGGCTTGCCCTTCACCAACCGATGATAGTTATGCATCCATGAGTTGTTGCTGCGTACATGCCGGCGGCCAATCATCAACAACTCGTCGGCGGCCGGCGCCTTCAAGGCGGCGAAGCGCGCCAGGTCAGCGAGAATCGCCGCCGGCGCGGCCTGGATGCGTTGATTGGCAGTCTTCAGGCGCGGTGCAAGGTTAGGCTTGAGCGCGCCAAGATCGACGCCATGGGGATGATCGAACAAAGTCGCCAGCGATAGCTTGTGCTCTGAGGTGTCGCCGTACATCCCCATGCGCAGGCCGCGATCGATCATTTGCGCCGGGGCGATGGTAGGTTTCAACTCTTTGCCGGTTCTGGCGGCAAACGCCTTGGCCAGCCCGACGAAGATCTCCCAGTCGTGCAATGCCCCTTCGGGCTTGGCGAGGATTGCACGGTTGAAACGACTGACGTTGCGCACCGCGAACAGGTTGAATGTGGTGTCGTAATGGTCGTTTTCCAGGGCCGATGTGGACGGCAGGATCAGGTCGGCGTAGCGCGTGGTTTCATTGATGTACAAGTCGATGCTGACCATGAAATCCAACCCGTCCAGTGCCTGCTCGAGTTTTCGGCCATTGGGCGTGGACAACACCGGATTACCCGCCACGGTGATCAGCGCCCGCACTTGCCCTTGCCCTTCGGTAAGCATCTCTTCGGCCAGCGCAGAGACCGGCAACTCTCCGGCGTATTCCGGACGCCCGGAAACCCGGCTCTGCCACAAATTGAAATGCCCGCCCGAAGTCGTCGCCACCAGATCCACCGCCGGCTCGGTGCACAAGGCACCACCCACGCGGTCGAGGTTGCCGGTGACCAGATTGATCAACTGCACCACCCAGTGACAAAGTGTTCCGAAGGCCTGAGTCGAGACGCCCATGCGGCCATAACAGACAGCCGAGGGCGCCGCGGCGAAGTCTCGCGCCAATTGGCGGATCTGTTCGGCCGGTACCGCGCACAACGGACTCATGGCCTCGGCGGTGAACGGTGCGACGGCCTCCCGCACGTCCTCAAGACCGTCTACCGGCAGATGGCTCTCGCGAGTCAGACCCTCAGCGAACAAGGTGTTGAGCAACCCGAACAACAGCGCGGCATCACCGCCCGGGCGCACGAACAGATGCTGATCGGCAATCGCCGCCGTTTCACTGCGGCGAGGGTCGACCACCACCACTTTGCCACCCTGGGACTGTATCGCCTTCAAGCGTTTTTCCACATCGGGCACGGTCATGATGCTGCCGTTCGAAGCCAGCGGGTTGCCGCCCAGGATCAGCATGAAATCGGTGTGATCGATGTCCGGGATCGGAAGCAGCAAACCGTGGCCGTACATCAAATGACTGGTCAGGTGATGGGGCAATTGATCGACCGACGTCGCGGAAAACCGGTTGCGGGTTTTCAGCAGGCCGAGGAAGTAATTGCTGTGGGTCATCAGCCCGTAATTGTGCACGCTCGGGTTGCCTTGATAGACCGCCACGGCGTTTTGCCCATGACGCTCCTGAATCGCCGCCAGGCGCTCGGCCACCAGGTTGAATGCCGCTTCCCATTCGATGGGCTGCCATTCATTGCCCACCCGCTGCATCGGCTGATGCAGGCGATCCGGATCGTTCTGGATGTCTTGCAGGGCCACGGCCTTGGGGCAGATGTGGCCACGACTGAATGTGTCCTGGGGATCGCCTTTGATCGACGTGATCTGCACTTTACCACCTTCGACTTCGGTGGTTTCAATGGTCAGGCCACAGATGGCTTCGCACAAATGGCACGCACGGTGATGGAGAGTCTTGGTCATGGCCAGTCTGTCTTGTTATGGGCGGGCAACGATAGCCGCGGAAACAAAACTATGGCGCCAGCCCCGATGCCACGCCAGCGACGTTCGTCTTGTGAATCGAGGGATATCAGGCCAGCCGATGGCCGCGCGGGTTCAGTTCGACGGCAGCCTGGGCGGTGCCTGCAACTGGATTTCCTGGAGGTTTTCGAACGCCCCGCGAGCGACATCGACACCGGTCAGTTCGCCAATCAGGCGCCAGTGTTCGTCGAGACCGGCAGGAATGAATGACAGGTCCGAAACCGACTGTCAGCGCACCATTGCCGCCCCGCCTGATTGCCAAGCCCCGAGAGGCCGGTGTACAAATGAACCGCTGCTGTCAGGAAACAGGCTTCAAAAGCGCTACCTCGGTGAACCCGTAGCACCTCTGAAACTCCCTAAAAACTGTAGCCCTATTGGTAAGACGCGACATTTAATTATAAGATCGCGCCTTCCCCTATTTCGTCGCCCCGTGCGGCTTACGCCGCAGGTCTCGCCCGTTGTTCCGTCAAACAAGGCTTTGAGCATCTGCGGTTTGTAGCAAAAAGGTAGTCAATGATGAGCGCAAGGCACTTTCTCTCCCTGATGGATTGCACGCCCGAAGAGCTGGTCAGCGTGATCCGTCGAGGCGTTGAGCTCAAGGACCTGCGTAACCGCGGCGTACTGTTCGAGCCTTTGAAAAACCGCGTCCTGGGGATGATTTTCGAGAAATCCTCGACCCGCACCCGGATCTCCTTCGAGGCCGGCATGATCCAGCTCGGCGGCCAGGCGATCTTCCTGTCACCACGTGATACCCAACTGGGCCGTGGCGAGCCGATCGGCGACTGCGCCATCGTCATGTCGAGCATGCTCGACGCGGTGATGATCCGTACCTTTGCCCACAGCAACCTGACCGAGTTCGCCGCCAACTCCCGCGTACCTGTGATCAACGGCCTGTCCGATGACCTGCACCCGTGCCAGCTGCTGGCCGACATGCAGACCTTCCTCGAACACCGCGGCTCGATCCAGGGCAAGACCGTGGCCTGGATTGGCGATGGCAACAACATGTGCAACAGCTATATAGAAGCGGCGATCCAGTTCGACTTCCAGTTGCGCGTTGCCTGCCCGGAAGGCTACGAGCCCAACCCAGTGTTCCTGGCCAAGGCCGGTGATCGCGTCTCCATCGTTCGCGACCCGAAAGACGCCGTGCGCGGTGCACACCTGGTGAGCACCGACGTCTGGACCTCCATGGGCCAGGAAGAGGAAACCGCCAAGCGCCTGCAACTGTTCGCACCGTTCCAGGTCAACCGCGCCCTGCTCGACCTGGCCGCTGACGATGTGCTGTTCATGCACTGCCTGCCGGCGCACCGTGGCGAGGAAATCAGCGTCGACCTGCTCGACGACAAACGCTCGGTGGCCTGGGATCAAGCCGAAAACCGTCTGCATGCGCAAAAAGCCCTGCTAGAGTTCCTCGTCGAACCGGCGTATCACCACGCATGAGCCAGCCATTACTGCTTAACCTGCGCAACCTCGCCTGCGGCTATCAAGACCAGCGCGTGGTGCAGAACCTGAACCTGCATTTGAACGCCGGTGACATCGGTTGCCTGCTGGGCTCTTCCGGCTGCGGCAAGACCACCACACTGCGGGCGATTGCCGGTTTCGAACCGGTACACGAAGGCGAAATCCAGCTGGCCGGCGAGACCATCTCCAGCGCCGGCTTCACCCTCGCCCCGGAGAAACGCCGCATCGGCATGGTGTTCCAGGACTACGCGCTGTTCCCGCACTTGAGCGTGGCCGACAACATCGCCTTCGGCATTCGCAAGCATCCGCAAAAGGATCGCGTCACCGAAGAACTGCTGGAACTGGTCAACCTGAAGAACCTCGGCAAGCGTTTCCCCCACGAGCTTTCCGGTGGGCAGCAGCAACGTGTCGCCCTGGCCCGCGCACTGGCGCCGGAACCGCAACTGCTGTTGCTCGACGAGCCGTTCTCGAACCTCGATGGCGAATTGCGCCGCAAGCTCAGCCATGAAGTACGCGACATCCTCAAGGCCCGTGGCACCAGCGCGATTCTGGTGACACACGACCAGGAAGAAGCCTTCGCGGTCAGCGACCACGTTGGCGTGTTCAAGGAAGGTCGACTGGAACAGTGGGATACGCCCTACAACCTGTATCACGAACCACTGACGCCCTTTGTCGCCAGCTTCATCGGCCAGGGCTATTTCATTCGCGGTCAGTTGAGCAGCCCGGAGTCGGTGCAAACCGAGCTGGGTGAGTTGCGCGGCAACCGGGCCTACACCTGGCCGGTAGGCGGCGCCGTGGACGTGCTGCTGCGTCCGGACGATATCGTCTACGCACCGGACAGCGCACTGAAGGCACGAATCGCCGGCAAGACGTTCCTCGGTGCGTCGACCCTGTATCGTTTGCAACTGCCGACAGGCGCGCAGTTGGAGTCGATCTTCCCGAGCCATGTCGATCGTCAGGTCGGGGCGGATGTGGGGATTCGTGTCGCGGCTGAACACCTGGTGCTGTTCCAGGCGTCCGGCAGCACGGCGGCGCAGATTCCTGCCGTTGAATCGGGTGTCCGGCGCTACAGCGCGGCCAACTGATACACAAAAACCCTGTAGGAGCGAGCTTGCTCGCGAAAAACGTCTGGATAACGCGTTCATTCCGGTTGCACGCGTTATCGTTGTCGTCCATCGCGAGCAGGCTCGCTCCTACACTGGGTTTGCGTTAGCCCAGCATCAGCGTACCACTGGCAACCAGCGTCGCATCCCCGCCGATCTTCACCCGCTCGCCTTCCAGCCGGCAGAACAACTCCCCGCCCCGCGTCGAACGCTGACAGGCCGTCAGGCTCGACTTGTCCAAACGCTTCGACCAGTACGGAATCAGAAGGCAATGGGTCGATCCGGTCACCGGGTCTTCATTGATGCCGATCGCCGGGGCGAAGTACCGGGACACGAAATCGTGCTGCTCGCCCCGCGCCGTCACGATAGCACCCAACCATGGCAGTTTCGCCAGGGCCACCATGTCCGGCTTGCAGTCGAGCACGGCTTGTTCCGACTCCAGCACCACGAACAGCTCATTCGAAGCCAGTACCTCGACAGCCTCCACGCCCAGTGCACGCTCGATGTCCGAGATCACACTCACCGGCGACGCAGTGATCGACGGGAAATCCAGCCACAGTCGTCCATCTTCACGGGTCACGCTCAACGGACCGGATGTGCAGATAAAGTCCAGTCGCTCGACCGGCTCTTTATAGACCTCAAACAAAACGTGGGCGCTGGCCAGTGTCGCGTGACCGCACAGTGGTACCTCGGTGGTCGGTGTAAACCAGCGGATGTGCCAGCCCTGCCCTTCGCGCACGACAAACGCCGTTTCGGCGAGGTTGTGCTCGGCGGCAATCTTCTGCATCAACTCATCGGCTAGCCAGGTATCGAGCCGATAGACCATCGCCGGGTTGCCGCTGAATGGCTGATTGCTGAACGCGTCGACCTGATGAAACTCCAACTGCATAACCTTCTCCCTTTGTCAGGCCACAGAGCATGCAGCGCCGACCGAACCGGCACCAGTGACAGAACCGGCTGATTTTCACCATACAGCGCTGCGCTCACGCACGGCCGATATCGGCAAACTTCGCCTGGGTGTGTTCGGCCAGCACGGCCGGCGCCAGTTCGACTTCCAGTCCACGCCGGCCAGCACTGACAAAAATGCTGGCGAAGGGCTGAGCCGAGTTATCGATGAAGGTACGCAAACGCTTTTTCTGCCCCAGCGGACTGATCCCGCCCAACAGATAACCCGTAGAGCGCTGCGCTGCCGCCGGATCGGCCATTTCGACCTTCTTCACGCCAGCGGCATGGGCCAGCCCTTTCAAGTCCAGACTGCCGACAACCGGCACCACAGCCACCAGCAACTCTCCTTTCTCGCTGGCCGCCAGCAAGGTCTTGAACACTTGCGCAGGGTCGAGACCGAGTTTTTCCGCGGCTTCCAGACCATAGGAAGCGGCCTTCGGGTCATGTTCGTAACTGTGTACGCGATGTTCGGCCCGAACCTTTTTCAATAAATCCAATGCGGGGGTCATGGCAGCTCCAGACTGGGCGGCAGAAGAAAATACTGCGGCGGATTCTAGGACATTGGTCGTCAAAAGGCTCTACGGCGGCGCAGCCATAACGCCATTACCTGGCCATGCCATTTGCGCAATGACTCATTCATTCATGCAACGAATAGTTTTTTTGTGACCAGCGGTTCACTTTCGACCTTTGACAGCAGCGTTTCTTGTCTATATTTTTTCGTTTCTGAAACTGCACGAAACATCCTACCGCTGTACCCGGCAGTAAACCGCGACCAGGATGGGGATCCTGCCTCGGTGAAAAACGCGCGTTGACCATGAAGGCAAGAACGCGCCAGACAACAAAAAAAATGAGGTTTCAATGACTACTGCTTTACAACAACCGTCGCTCTCGAGCCAATGCATGGCCGAGTTTCTGGGTACGGCGCTGCTGATCTTTTTTGGTACCGGTTGTGTTGCCGCGCTCAAGGTCGCGGGTGCCAGTTTTGGTTTGTGGGAAATCAGCATTATCTGGGGCGTCGGCGTCAGCATGGCGATCTACCTCACCGCCGGGGTTTCCGGGGCTCATCTGAACCCTGCCGTCAGCATTGCCCTGAGCATTTTTGCGGACTTCGAAAAGCGCAAACTGCCTTTCTACGTACTCGCCCAAGTGGCAGGTGCCTTCTGTGGCGCGTTGTTGGTTTACACGCTCTATAGCAATCTATTCTTCGAATTCGAACAAACACAGCACATGGTTCGTGGCACGCAAGCCAGCCTTGAATTGGCCTCCGTGTTCTCCACCTTCCCGAATCCTGCGCTCACCACCGCCCAGGCATTTCTGGTGGAGGTGATCATTACGGCCATCCTGATGGGCGTAATCATGTCCCTGACCGACGACAACAATGGCCTGCCAAAAGGCCCGTTGGCACCGCTGCTGATCGGCTTGCTGATTGCGGTGATCGGTAGCTCGATGGGACCGCTGACCGGTTTTGCCATGAACCCTGCGCGGGACTTCGGCCCTAAACTGATGACTTTCTTCGCCGGCTGGGGTGAAATTTCCTTCACTGGCGGACGCGATATTCCGTACTTCCTGATTCCTGTTTTTGCGCCGATTGTCGGTGCCTGCCTCGGCGCCGCCGCCTATCGCGGGCTGATTGCCCGCCATCTGCCCGGCGCCGTACCTGCTACAAAGGATGAGCGACCTGCCATTGACGGCAAACCCAGAACGTCCTGATACCGTTGGCGCGTGCCCCTGCCCTTTGATCACGCGCCAGACCTCACTCCCTTTTTTCGTCCAAGGCAATCGACATGACCGACACACAGAATAAGAACTACATCATTGCCCTCGATCAGGGTACGACCAGCTCCCGCGCGATCATTTTCGACCGCGACGCGAACGTGGTCTGCACCGCCCAACGGGAGTTCGCCCAGCATTACCCGCAAGCCGGCTGGGTCGAGCATGACCCGATGGAGATCTTCGCCACCCAAAGCGCCGTGATGGTCGAGGCCCTGGCACAAGCCGGCCTGCACCACGATCAGGTAGCCGCCATCGGCATCACCAACCAGCGCGAAACCACCGTGGTCTGGGACAAGAACACCGGTCGCCCGATCTACAATGCCATCGTCTGGCAGTGCCGGCGCAGCACCGAGATCTGCCAACAGCTCAAGCGCGATGGCCACGAGCAATACATCAGCGACACCACCGGCCTGGTCACCGACCCCTACTTCTCCGGCACCAAGCTCAAGTGGATTCTCGATAACGTCGAAGGCAGCCGCGAACGTGCGCGCAACGGCGAACTGCTGTTCGGCACCGTCGACAGCTGGTTGATCTGGAAATTTACCGGCGGCAAGGTGCATGTCACTGACTACACCAACGCCTCGCGCACCATGCTCTTCAACATCCATACCCTGGAGTGGGACGCGAAGATGCTGGAGCTGCTGGATATTCCACGCGAAATGCTCCCGGAAGTTAAATCATCCTCGGAAATCTACGGCCACACCAAAAGCGGCATCGCCATCGGCGGTATCGCCGGTGACCAGCAAGCCGCTCTGTTCGGCCAGATGTGCGTCGAGCCAGGCCAGGCGAAAAACACCTACGGCACTGGCTGCTTCCTGCTGATGAACACCGGTGACAAAGCGGTGAAATCCAAGCATGGCATGCTGACCACCATCGCTTGCGGCCCTCGCGGCGAAGTGGCTTATGCACTGGAAGGCGCAGTGTTCAACGGCGGCTCCACCGTGCAATGGCTGCGTGACGAGCTGAAAATCATCAACGACGCCCACGACACCGAATACTTTGCCAACAAGGTCAAGGACAGCAACGGCGTGTACCTGGTGCCGGCCTTCACCGGACTTGGCGCACCGTACTGGGACCCGTACGCCCGTGGCGCATTGTTCGGTCTGACCCGCGGTGTACGCGTGGACCACATCATTCGCGCCGCGCTGGAGTCGATTGCCTACCAGACCCGCGACGTACTGGACGCCATGCAGCAGGACTCCGGGGAGCGCCTGAAAGCGCTGCGCGTGGACGGCGGCGCGGTGGCCAACAACTTCCTCATGCAATTCCAGGCCGACATCCTCGGCACGCAGGTCGAGCGCCCGCAAATGCGCGAAACCACAGCACTCGGCGCCGCTTACCTGGCAGGCCTGGCCTGTGGCTTCTGGGGTAGCCTGGAAGAGTTGCGTGGCAAGGCCGTGATCGAGCGCCGGTTCGAGCCGACGCTGGATGAAGGGGCGAAGGAAAAACTCTACGCCGGGTGGAAAAAAGCCGTCAGCCGTACCCGCGATTGGGCGGTTGAAGACGAGGCTGAATAAACCGGGATACGGGCTCGTATCTGTATGTAACTGGTCGGGAGCAGATTCCTGCGGCATCATGGGCAAATTTTGCACGGCAGCCCAAAGGACGCCCCATGAATCTGCCTCCCCGTCAGCAGCAAATCCTCGAGCTGGTTCGCGAACGCGGCTATGTCAGCATCGAGGAAATGGCCACGTTGTTCGTCGTTACACCGCAGACCATCCGCCGCGACATCAATCAGCTCGCGGAAGCCAACTTGTTGCGTCGCTACCACGGTGGCGCCGCCTATGACTCCAGTGTCGAAAACACCGCCTACGCCATGCGTGCCGATCAGATGCGCGATGAAAAACAGCGTATCGGCGAAGCCATTGCCGCGCAGATTCCCGACCACGCCTCGTTGTTCATCAACATCGGCACCACCACCGAATCCATCGCCCGGGCGCTGCTCAACCACAGTCACCTGAAGATCATCACCAACAACCTGCATGTGGCCTCCATGCTCAGCGCCAAGGACGACTTCGACGTGCTGCTGACCGGTGGCAACGTGCGGCGCGACGGCGGCGTGGTCGGTCAGGCCAGTGTCGACTTCATCAACCAGTTCAAGGTCGATTTCGCCCTGGTCGGCATCAGCGGTATCGATGAGGACGGCAGCCTGCTGGACTTCGATTATCAGGAAGTGCGGGTATCCCAGGCGATCATCGCCAATGCCCGACAAGTGATCCTCGCGGCTGACTCGAGCAAGTTCGGGCGCAACGCAATGATTCGCCTGGGACCGATCAGCCTGGTCGATTGCCTGGTCACCGATCAGCAGCCATCCCCGGCGCTGGCGCAGCTGTTGAACCAGCACAAGGTTCGGTTGGAAGTCGTTTAACCTCACCGCTATATCTACGGCGCCTGCACTGCCGCCATCGCGAGCAAGCTCGCTCCCACAGTGATTGATGGCGTACACAAGTTTTGTGACCGACTCAATTCCTTGTGGGAGCGAGCTTGCTCGCGATGGCGGTCACTTAAACTCCGTCGATCTCAAGCCAGCCACATTTCAAAATGTTCGTAAATTTTCCTTTAACGGCCCTTCGATGAGTATTTTCAATCGAAGCTGACTGGCTGTGCGCCTCTTTATGGGCTAGTATTTTCGCAAATGAACATTAATGTTCGAATTCAAATACAGAACATCAAAGAATTCCGAGGCCGTGCCGATGCCCACTTCCACCTTGCCTACGCCCCCTCTCGCCGAGGTCTACGATATCGCCGTCATCGGTGGCGGGATCAATGGCGTGGGGATCGCAGCAGATGCCGCCGGTCGCGGTCTTTCGGTGTTCCTTTGCGAAAAGGATGACCTGGCCAGCCATACTTCATCGGCCAGCAGCAAGTTGATCCACGGCGGCCTGCGCTACCTCGAACATTACGAATTTCGCCTGGTGCGTGAAGCCCTGGCCGAGCGTGAAGTGCTGTTGGCCAAGGCACCGCACATCGTCAAGCAAATGCGCTTCGTGTTGCCACACCGCCCGCACCTGCGCCCGGCATGGATGATCCGCGCCGGGCTGTTTCTCTATGACAATCTGGGCAAGCGCGAGCAACTCCAGGGTTCGAAAAGCTTGAAGTTCGGCCCCGACAGTGCGCTGAAAAGCGAGATCACCAAGGGTTTCGAATACTCCGATTGCTGGGTCGACGACGCGCGCCTGGTGGTGTTGAACGCCATGGCCGCCCGGGAACAAGGCGCCCACGTTCACACCCAAACCCGCTGCGTCAGCGCGCGCCGTACCAAGGGCCTGTGGCACTTGCACCTGGAACGCAGCGATGGCAGCCTGTTTTCGATTCGCGCCAAGGCATTGGTCAATGCGGCCGGGCCATGGGTCGCCAGGTTCATTCGCGATGACCTGAAGATGGAATCGCCTTACGGCATTCGCCTGATCCAGGGCAGCCACCTGATCGTGCCGAAGCTGTATGAAGGCGAACACGCGCACATCCTGCAAAACGAAGATCAGCGCATCGTGTTCACCATTCCGTACCTTAACCACTTCACCCTGATCGGCACTACGGACCGCGAGTACACCGGCGATCCTGCCGCCGTTGCAATCACCGACGGCGAAACCGATTACTTGTTGAACGTGGTCAACGCCCATTTCAAAAAGCAGATCAGCCGCGACGACATCCTGCACAGCTATTCCGGTGTGCGTCCGCTGTGCAACGACGAATCCGACAACCCATCGGCCGTGACCCGCGATTACACCCTGGCGCTGTCGGGCAGTGGCGAAGAAGCGCCGTTGCTGTCGGTGTTCGGTGGCAAGCTCACCACTTACCGTAAGCTCGCCGAGTCGGCGCTGGCGCAGCTGGCCCCTTACTTCAAGCACATCAAGCCGAGCTGGACCGCCAGCGCCCCACTACCGGGCGGTGAAGACATGACTACCCCGCAAGCCTTGAGCTCGCGTATCCGCGACCAGTTCGACTGGATACCAAGCGAGATCGCGCGCCGCTGGGCCACCACCTACGGCAGCCGTACCTGGCGCATGCTTGAAGGTGTACAAGACCTCAGCGACATGGGCGAGCATATCGGCGGCGGTCTCTACACCCGTGAAGTCGACTACCTGTGCAGCGAAGAATGGGCCACCAGCGCCCACGACATCCTCTGGCGTCGCAGCAAGCTCGGCTTGTTCACGACAGTGGCCGAGCAGGACAAGCTCAAGGACTACCTGAATCAGGTCGAACAGAACCGCAGCAAGATCGAAGCGGCCTGATCGGTCACCGGCATAAACAAAAGCCCCTGGATCTCGCGATTCAGGGGCTTTTGTTTATCGATGGATTTCAGTCGCGCAAATCCGATTCATGAATCGGCTGCTCACGGTGAGTCGCCCGCTGATACTGCGCCGGCCACACAGCCTTGTGCCCGCCCAGATCATCATCGGCGTGCAGCGCCCAGTACGGATCGCGCAACAATTCACGGGCCAGGAAGATGATGTCCGCCTGGCAGGTGCGCAGGATGTGTTCGGCCTGGGCTGGCTCGGTGATCATGCCGACCGTGCCGGTGGCCATGCCCGACTCCTTGCGCACACGTTCGGCGAAGCGGGTCTGGTAGCCGGGGCCTGTGGGAATTTCGGCATTCACCGCCGTTCCGCCCGACGAGACGTCGATCAGGTCCACGCCCAAGGCTTTGAGGCGACGTGCCAGTTCCACGGTTTCATCGGGGTTCCAGCCGTCTTCGACCCAGTCGGTGGCCGACACCCGGACAAACACCGGCAACTCTTCAGGCCACACCGCGCGTATCGCTTCAGTGACCTGCAGCACCAGCCGAATACGATTTTCGAACGAGCCGCCATATTGATCGCGACGCTGATTGCTCAACGGCGACAGGAACTGATGCAGCAGGTAGCCATGGGCGGCGTGCACTTCGACCACCTTGAAACCGGCCGTCAGCGAGCGCTTTGCCGCATCGACAAAGGCCTGGATCACTTGGGCGATCTCGCCGTCATCCAGTTGCCTGGGTTGGGTGTGCTGTGGGTCGAACGCAATCGGTGAGGGTCCGACCGGCACCCAGCCGCCCTCATCGGGTTTGACGCTGCCGTGCTTGCCAAGCCATGGCCTGTAGGTACTGGCCTTGCGCCCGGCATGGGCCAGTTGAATACCGGCAACGCCGCCCTGGGCGTTGATGAAGCGGGTGATGCGTTGCAGGGGTTCGATCTGCTCGTCATTCCACAGACCGAGGTCCTGAGCCGTGATACGCCCGTCGGCGGTGACCGCCGTGGCTTCGGTAAACACTAGCCCGGCCCCGCCGACAGCACGGCTGCCGAGGTGGACCAGGTGCCAGTCATTGGCCAGGCCGTCGGCACTGGAATACTGGCACATTGGCGATACCGCGATGCGGTTGGGCAGGGTCAATTGGCGAAGGGTAAAGGGTTCAAGCAGCAGACTCATGGGGCACCTCTCGAATCAGTGGGCAGGCTCCAGGTTCTGTTTGAATAGTCGACGAGTGACAGGAAAAAGGTACAACACCCGCCCCCGCGGGCAAAAAATTCGACAAGACGTCACAAGACCAAAATCAAGCAGTGATTAGAGCCTAGTCGACATCGACGGATGTCGCCCCCTTGTAGGAGCGAGCTCGCTCGCGATGGACGACAGGACACCGCGGGGTATCAGGTTCCCAGCGCCATCGTTCACGACCATCGCGAGCAAGCTCGCTCCTACAGGTGTGGGGTCAACGCGGTTCGATATGGGCAATCATCAGTTGAACCGTCTCGTTGCCACGAAACTCGTTGAGGTCGAGCTTGTAGGCCAGTTCCACCCACTTGATGGTCGGATTCGGCCAGATGTCGCGGTCGATCCCGAAGGCAATGCCGTCGAGTTTCACCGAACCACATTCACTTTTGAGCACCACTTTGAGGTGCCGTTCGCCCACCACGCGCTGCTCGACCAACTGGAACACCCCATGAAACAACGGTTCCGGGAAGTGCTGCCCCCAAGGACCGGCATGCCGCAGGGCGCGGGCCAGTTCCAGGTGAAACTCTTCCACTGCCAGGGTGCCGTCCGACAACAAGCGGCCAGTCAGGTCTTCTTCGCGCAGTTGCCGGCGCACTTCAGCGTCAAAGGCCTCGGCGAACAAGGGGAAATTCGCTTCCGGCAGCGTCAGGCCGGCCGCCATTGCGTGGCCACCATACTTGGTGATCAGATTCGGATGCTGCGCCGCCACCACGCTCAGGGCGTCGCGGATGTGAAAGCCCTGGACCGAACGCCCGGACCCCTTGAGCAGGCCGTCACCGGCATCGGCAAAGGCGATGGTCGGGCGGAAATAACGCTCTTTCATCCGAGACGCGAGGATACCGATGACGCCCTGATGCCACTCGGGATCGAACAGGCACAAACCGAACGGCATCGACTCCACCGGCAGATCCTTGAGCTGGGCCAGCGCTTCGCGCTGCATGCCCTGCTCGATGGATTTGCGATCCTGGTTCATGCCGTCCAGTTGGGCCGCCATCTCACGGGCCAGAGCGGCGTCTTCGGTCAACAGGCATTCGATGCCCAGGCTCATGTCATCCAGGCGCCCTGCGGCGTTCAGGCGGGGACCGACGATGAAACCCAGGTCGGTGGAGGTGATGCGCGCATGGTCACGCTTGGCCACCTCGAGGATCGCCTTGACTCCTGGCCGGGCACGTCCGGCGCGAATCCGCTCGAGGCCCTGATGCACCAGAATCCGGTTGTTGGCATCCAGCGGCACCACGTCGGCCACGCTGCCCAAGGCCACCAGATCGAGCAATTCGCCGATATTCGGCTGCGGCTTGCTGGTGTACCAGCCGAGTTCGCGCAAACGCGCACGCAGGGCCATCAGCACATAGAAAATCACCCCGACACCGGCCAGGGCTTTGCTCGGGAACGCGCAACCTGGCTGGTTCGGATTGACGATGGCATCGGCCAATGGCAGTTCGTCGCCGGGCAAGTGGTGATCGGTAACCAGCACCTTGAGCCCGGCCTTTTTCGCCGCGGCCACGCCTTCGACGCTCGAGATGCCGTTATCCACGGTGATCAGCAAATGAGGCTGACGCTCCAGTGCGACCGCGACGATTTCCGGTGTAAGGCCGTAACCATAGTCGAATCGGTTGGGCACCAGATAATCGACATGTGCCGCACCCAACAGGCGCAAACCCAGGGTGCCCACGGTGCTCGCCGTTGCGCCGTCGGCATCGAAGTCGCCGACGATCAGAATGCGCTGGCGCTGTTCGATCGCCGTCACCAGTAAATCCACCGCGGCATCAATGCCCTTGAGTTGCTGGAACGGAATCAGCCGCGCCAGGCTCTTGTCCAGTTCCGCCTCCGATTGCACGCCCCGCGCCGCATAAAGGCGGGTCAGCAGTGGCGGAATATCACCGAGGAATGGCAGGGTGTCGGGCAGCAGGCGAGGTTCGATGCGCATGGGGTGAAAGATGCTTCTCTTCAATACGTAGGATAAAACCGGGTGACGCGCTGAAACGGCGAGAAATCAGCCGCGCTCACCGGCCAGCCACTGCAACTGAACTTCGTGCTGGCCACGATCGTCGGTGACGAAGATCGTCCCTTCGCTGATCATCACGTCCCACTTGATGACGCGTGGCATGTCTTTGGCCAGCGTCTCGAGGACTTCCTGAGGCACGGCAGCGATGTTGACGTTTTTCAGGTTTTTCACCGCGGGCACCACTTTGCCTTCCCACACCCGCAGGCTGCCGTAGGCCAGCAGGCTGGTGCGCTCGGTGCGGCGCGAGCACCAGGTCAGGCGCTCGGCATCCGGCTGGCCGACTTCGATCCAGTGCAAAACGCGGTCATCCAGGCTTTTTTCCCACAAGGCCGGTTCATCCACTTCCGACAGACCACGACCGAACGAGAGTTGTTCGTTGTACCAGAGGGCGTAGGCCAGCAGGCGCACGGTCATGCGCTCCTCGGTTTCCGAAGGGTGACGGGCGATGGTCTGCTTCACGCTCTCATAGACGCTGCGGTCGAGGTCGGTGAGGTTCAGTTCAAACTTGTAGGTCGTGGACGGCTGGGCCATGAACGGGCTTCTTGATACGAGGAAAGGCGGCAAGTCTAACCGATGCGACGGGCAATCCACGAATTGAAGGTGATCAACCTGAAGCGCCTGACAGTCGGCTATGTTAAAACGCTGTATTCGCCCATCCCTTGTCCAGCAGGATCCCACATGCCGTTCACCGCCAAACCGCTTTCCGGTCTGAAAGTCATCGAATTGGGTACCTTGATTGCCGGCCCGTTTGCTTCGCGCATTTGCGCTGAATTCGGTGCCGATGTGATCAAGGTCGAATCCCCGGACGGCGGTGATCCGTTACGCAAATGGCGCAAATTGTATGAAGGCACTTCGTTGTGGTGGTTCGTCCAGGCGCGCAACAAAAAGTCCCTGACCCTCAATCTCAAGCACCCCGACGGTCAGGCGATCCTGAAACAGTTGCTGGGTGAAGCCGACATTCTGATCGAGAATTTTCGTCCCGGCGTCCTGGAAAAACTCGGCCTGGGCTGGGACGTCCTGCACGCCTTGAACCCGAAACTGGTCATGGTGCGGCTGTCGGGTTTCGGCCAGACCGGCCCGATGAAAGATCAGCCCGGCTTTGGCGCGGTTGGTGAGTCCATGGGCGGCCTGCGCTACATCACCGGCTTCGAAGACCGGCCACCGGTGCGCACCGGCATTTCCATCGGTGACTCGATTGCCGCGCTCTGGGGCGTGATCGGCGCGTTGATGGCCCTGCGTCATCGCGAGGTCAACGGCGGCCAGGGGCAAGTGGTGGACGTGGCGCTGTACGAAGCCATCTTCGCCATGATGGAAAGCATGGTCCCGGAATTCGACGTGTTCGGCTTTATCCGAGAACGCACGGGCAATATCATGCCGGGCATCACCCCGTCCTCGATCCACACCAGCGCCGACGGCAAGCACGTGCAGATCGGCGCCAATGGCGACGCCATTTTCAAACGCTTCATGCTGATCATTGGCCGGGAGGACCTCGCCAATGACCCGCTGCTGGCCAGCAACGATGGCCGTGATGCGCGGCGCGACGAGATCTATGGCGTCATCGATCGTTGGGTCAATTCGCAGCCGCTGGACAAGGTGCTGTCGCTGCTCAATCAGGCCGACGTGCCGGCCAGCCGGATCTTCAGCGCCGAAGACATGTTCAATGACCCTCAGTACCTGGCGCGTGAAATGTTCCTGCAAGCCAAACTGCCGGACGGTAAAGACTTCAAGATGCCGGGAATCGTGCCGAAACTCTCAGAGACACCCGGTGAATGTGAATGGGTCGGGCCACAACTGGGTGAGCACAACGCACAGGTACTCCAGGAACTTGGCTATGACGCGACGCAGATCGCACAGTTGCGCAAAGACGGAGCCATCTGAACTGAGGCGCCTGCCTGTATGGGGCATTCGGTACTGCCGCTCTCGGGCTGCCTGCTTGCTTTGCGTGCTGGCGACCCTGCTCCTGCTGATTGAACCGGTCCCGTCAGCCCTGGCGCAATCCAGGGAAACCCTGATCTGGCTCAAACGCGACCTGCCGCCACTGACGATCTTCGACGGACCGAAAAAGGGCCAGGGCGTCATCGATCAACTGCTTCCCCTGTTGATAGCCGGCATGCCGCAGTACCAGCACAGCGTGATGAGGGTCAATCGCGCGCGTGGCCTGCAAATGCTTCACGAACCGTCCCTCGTCTGCGACGCGGCGCTGAACTGGAGCAAGGAACGGGAACAGTGGATCGCCTTTTCCATCCCGGTCTTCCGTGCCATGAGCAATGGCCTGGCCGTGCGGCGCGCTGACCAGAAGGTACTGGCCCCCTTTATCAAAGATGGCGAAGTGGACCTCGTAAAGTTGCTCGCCAGCGGCAACGAAAAACTGGGGATCGTCGCCGAGCGCAATTACGGCGAATACCTCGACGGGCTGCTCAAGCAAGCACCCGCCGACGTGCTGACACCTCATTACGGCGACGACGCCTTGGGCAGCCTCCTGCAAATGCAGCGCCTTGGGCGTTTGCGCCTGCTGCTGGGCTATCGCCCGGAGATCCGCTACCAGGCTTCGCTGCAAGGTATCGCCGAGGATGAATTGCAGTTCTATCCAATCCGGGGCACGGGCAAATACCTGTCCGGCTACATCGGTTGCACCGACACGCCAAAGGGCCGACAGGCCATTGTCGAAATCAATCAGGTGCTGCGTACCCTGCCCCGCGAGCGCCTGGACGAGGCTTATGCCGCCTGGCTGGATCCGCAAAGCCGCAGTGAATACCTGAAAGACACCAAGGTGTTTTTCGACAATCTGGCGCAGCCATGATCAATCCCGGGCAAAAAGAAACCCCGAGAAGTGGGGAAACGACTCGGGGTTAAACGTGGCCTGCTTGGAGACCAGTAGCAGCAAGCTACAAGCACCGGAGCACAATGCTTGATCCTGCTGTTACAAGGTCTGACTGACCTGAGCGTGGGAAGGTTCCCACAAAAATCCGTTCAATTGCGGCTGGCCAGAAGTTTGTCCCGGGCAGCATTACGCAATGCCGCGATGACACAGGGCTCAAGGCGTCCTTCAGCGATAAGCACATCGCGATGCAAACCATCGACCACATCCGTCAGCAGGCGCTTGTCATTCAACTGGGCCTGATTGAACTCGCGCTCGACCACGGTCGCGCCGATAGCATTTTTCAGGGTCACCCGACATTCGCCACGAATGCCTGACGGGGTCAATGTGACCTGATACGGGCTCAGCGCCTCACCGAGCAACAGACTGATACTTTCCATCCCGATCACCACTCATTAGTCCGAAAACAACGTGCCAGGGGCATGCCTGTAACAGATGACCACTTGCCCGAGAAGAAAGTTCGGGATACTGACCGCAGGCGAACCTGCCGTGCAGTCAAGAGAGCATGCACGGCGAACATGACAGAGAAAAAACCCGGCCGTCACGTTTGTCGGGTACGCCGGGCGATGTCGGCCCAGCCTCCCAACAAGCCTTTCATCTGGCCATCCGCCGTGTAAAACGGCACCGTCCACTGGTAGATATCCCTGACCCCCTCCTTGAACAGCAATTGGCGTTCGAAGAAGCGCGTCCTGCGCGTACTCAACTGCGCCATGAACTCGGCATGCAACAGTTCCGCGGTTTGTCTGGGCATGACATCGACCTCGATCAACTGCCGCCCCTGCATCCGGTCAAAACGTGTCGACAAGGCATCCTCATAACTTTTGTTGCACATGATCAAACGCCCTTGCAGATCACGGACAAACATCGGGTCAGGCATGGCATCCATCAGGGCATGCTGGAATGCGAGCTGATCGCGCAAGCTCCTTTGGGCCTCGACCCGCTGCCTGACGACCACCGCCAACCGTCGGTTCCAGAGCAGGGACAACAGGCCGAACAGGCTCAGCACAAACATGCCCCAGCAGACCCACTGGTCAAGCCGCTGCCAAAGGCCAGGCGCCTGTGCCGTGGTAGCGCCACCGAACCACTTGCGGCGAAGATCGCGCAACTCCGGCGCAGGAAAGGCTTCGAGCGCCTTGTTGAGGATGCTCAGCAACTGCGGCTGACCTTTGCGCACCGCCAGATAATCCGCATCCCATTTGTCCGGCACCGTAGCTCCGATCTGCAGTCGGCCCGACGGAAAAAGCCGGGCGCCGATTTCGCTTTCAATGGTGGCATAGGCTTCGCCGCTTTCAACCCAGGCATGGGCTTCGGCGTAGGTTTTGACCGAACGTAGTTCGATGGACGGAAAATCGCGACGGATCATCCCTTCCAGTGCATGTCGGGTCGGCAGCACCAGTACCCGCTTCGCCAGATCCTCCAGCGACTGCACCGGCGGTGCCCCGGCCAAGCCGACAAAGACCCATCCTGCGCCGCCGTACGCATGGCTGAAATCGAGAAACGTCCGGCGCTCATCATTCATTGAGAGCGTGGTGCTCAAATCCGCCGCGCCGCTTTCCAGGCGAGCCAGCATCTGATCAACGGAAAAAGACTCTTCGTAAACGAACTGCAACCCCGTCATGTCACTGATGCGCTTGAGCAGGTCGCTGTTCAGGCCTGTCCATTGCCCCTGCTCATCCTTGAACTGGTACAACGGGTATTCCAGCGCCGTGACTACGACCCGTGGATGGCTGGCTATCCATTGCAGCTCCTGCTCATCCAGCACGACCGCTGAACTGGCAACAGTCTTCCCACGTTCCTGAATCGATGCAGGGCTTGCCCCTCCCCATTCGGCGACTCCCACGATGCCGAATAAAACCAGCCAGCGCGCGACTGGCTTGAACACACTTGTAAACCGCATTCCCATGTCCTTGGTGATCCACTCGCCTGTCCCTTCGCGGCGAGAACTCGACAAGTGTGCATGCAGAAATGAAAAAGCCCGTCAGGAGACGGGCTTCAAAATGTAACAGCGCTGACCGGTTACAACGGCTTGCCACGGTTGCCATGCTGGCTGACAAAGGCCTGCACGGCCTTCAGGTCATTTGGCAATACGGTGCAACGTTCGTCTCGTTCAAACAAATCAGAAAGATGCACAGGCAGTTCGAGTGCTTTTCCTACACCGGCTTTTTCCACGGCATCCGGGAATTTGACCGGGTGGGCGGTACCCAGGATCACCATTGGAATGTCCAGGCTACGACGGCATTCGCGTGCAGCTTTCACCCCGATGGCCGTGTGTGGGTCGAGTACTTCACCGGTCTGCTCGTAGACTTCGGCGATGGTTTCGCAGGTTTGCGCGTCATCCACGGCCAGCGAGTCGAACAACTTGCGGGCTTCGGTCCAGCGCTCTTGCTCGACGCTGAAACCGCCGCCCTGCTTGAACGAATCCATCAGGCCGGCGATTGCCGCGCCGTTGCGGCCATGCAGGTCGAACAGCAGGCGTTCGAAGTTCGACGACACCATGATGTCCATGGACGGCGACAGCGTGGCGTGCAGGGTTTCCTTGATGTACTGGTTGCCGCTCATGAAGCGGTGCAGGATGTCGTTGCGGTTGGTGGCGACGATCAACTGGTTGATCGGCAGGCCCATGTTGCGTGCCAGGTAACCGGCGAAGATGTCGCCGAAGTTGCCGGTCGGAACCGAGAACGCCACCGAGCGCGCCGGACCGCCCAACTGCAGGGCTGCGTGGAAGTAGTAAACGATCTGGGCCATGATCCGCGCCCAGTTGATCGAGTTCACGGCGACCAGGCGAGTGCCCTTGAGGAAGCCCTGGTCGGCAAAGCTGGCCTTGACCATTTCCTGGCAGTCATCGAAGTTGCCTTCGATGGCGATGTTGTGGATGTTCTCACCGAAGATGGTGGTCATCTGCCGACGTTGCACCTCGGACACGCGGTTGTGCGGGTGCAGGATGAAGATGTCGACGTTTTCGCAGTGCTTGCAGCCTTCGATGGCGGCCGAACCGGTGTCACCGGAGGTAGCGCCGACGATCACCACGCGTTCGCCGCGCTTTTCCAGCACGTAGTCGAGCAAACGACCGAGCAGTTGCAGGGCGAAGTCCTTGAACGCCAGGGTCGGGCCGTGGAACAGCTCCAGCACCCATTCGTTGCCGTTCAACTGACGCAGCGGCGCAACGGCGCTGTGGGCGAACACGCCGTAGGTTTCTTCAAGGATTTTCTTGAAATCAGCGTCTGGAATGCTGCCGGTGACAAACGGGCGCATGACGCGGAAGGCCAGCTCGTGATACGGCAGGCCGGCCCAGGAAGCGATTTCCTCCTGGGTGAAACGTGGCAGGTTTTCCGGGACGTACAGACCGCCGTCGGTGGCAAGGCCTGCCAGCAGGACGTCTTCGAAATTCAGGGCCGGTGCCTGGCCGCGGGTACTGATGTAACGCATGACTGACTCCAATGGACAGTGTTCGTAGTGCCGGACCCGCAAGCGAGCCCGGTCAACGATATCGGCTTAGTTCAGGTGCTCGACACGGATCCGAACAACCGGACCGACCACACCCGCCAAGGCTTCCAAAGCAGCGATGGCATCGTTGATGTGCTGCTCCAGCACGCGGTGGGTCAGCAGGATCATCGGCACCAGGCCGTCGTGCTCCTCGGCTTCCTTCTGCATGATCGACTCGATGTTGATGCCGCGCTCCGAGAGGATGCTCGCGACCTGAGCCAATACGCCCGGATGGTCCTTGGCCTGAATGCGCAGGTAATAGGCGCTTTCACAGGCTTCGATCGGCAGGATCGGGTGAGCCGACAGCGAATCCGGCTGGAACGCCAGGTGCGGCACGCGGTTCTCCGGATCGGACGTCATGGCACGGACCACGTCCACCAGGTCGGCGATCACCGACGAAGCGGTCGGCTCCATGCCGGCACCGGCACCATAGAACAGGGTCGAACCGGCGGCGTCGCCATTGACCATCACCGCGTTCATCACGCCGTTGACGTTGGCGATCAGGCGATCGGCCGGGATCAGCGTCGGGTGCACACGCAACTCGATACCGGCCGCGGTGCTGCGCGCCACGCCCAGGTGCTTGATGCGGTAACCCAGCGCTTCGGCGTAGTTCACGTCAGCGGTGGTCAGCTTGGTGATCCCTTCGGTGTAGGCCTTGTCGAATTGCAGCGGGATGCCGAATGCGATGGAGGCGAGGATCGTCAGTTTGTGAGCAGCGTCGATCCCCTCAACGTCGAAGGTCGGATCGGCTTCGGCGTAACCCAGAGCCTGGGCTTCGGCCAATACGTCCTCGAAGGTGCGACCCTTCTCGCGCATTTCCGTCAGGATGAAGTTGCCGGTGCCGTTGATGATACCGGCCACCCAGTTGATACGGTTGGCGGACAGGCCTTCGCGGATCGCCTTGATCACCGGAATGCCACCAGCCACCGCCGCTTCGAACGCAACGATCACGCCTTTCTCGCGTGCCTTGGCGAAAATTTCATTACCGTGAACAGCAATAAGCGCCTTGTTCGCGGTGACCACATGCTTGCCATTCTCGATGGCCTTGAGTACCAGCTCGCGGGCAACGGTGTAGCCGCCCATCAGCTCTATAACGATGTCGATCTCAGGGTTCGTGGCCACTTCGAAGACATCGTTGGTAATCGCAATACCGGTCGTTTGGAACTGAGGCTTTGGCGTGCGAATGGCAATTTGTGCCACTTCAATCCCACGCCCGGCACGACGAGCAATTTCCTCGGCGTTGCGCTGAAGTACGTTGAAGGTACCGCCACCGACGGTCCCTAACCCACAGATGCCTACTTTGACCGGTTTCACTGTGAACTCCCCATAAAACGGCCGACTCAAGGCCGGCCGTGAAAACAGCCGCATGCTCGCGGCTCTCTATTAATGGCCCAGCGATGTCGCTGCCGGACCATGATCGTCAATGGCTGCCCGTGACGATGCGAATTTACTTCGCGCCCAGCGCCAGTTTGGCGACTTGTGGCGCAGGCTGGTAGCCCGGAATGACCTGTCCGTCGGCCAAAACGATGGCCGGTGTGCCGTTCACGCCAATCGACTGGCCAAGAGCGAACTGCTTGGAAACCGGGTTATCGCACTTGGCGGCCTTGATTTCCTTGCCGTCGACCATCTTGTCCATGGCCGCTTTCTTGTCTTTCGAGCACCACACGGCTTGCAGCTGCTCGTCACCCGGCGAGCCCAGGCCCTGGCGCGGGAACGCGACGTAACGCACTTCGATGCCGCGCTTGTTCAGCTCCGGCACTTCGGCGTGGAGCTTGTGGCAGTACGGGCAGGTGGTATCGGTGAATACGGTGATGTGCGACTTGGTTTCGCCAATGGCCGGGTACACCACGGTTTCTGCAACCGGAATATCGTTGATCAGCTTGGAGATGCCCAGGCGCTCGGTCTTCTCGGTCAGATTGACCGGCTTGCCGTCCTTGAGATCGAACAGGTAGCCCTGAACCACGTACTGGCCGTCGGCGCTGGCGTACAGCACACGGCTGCCCTTGAGTTTGACTTCGTACAGGCCCGGCAACGGACTGGCGGTGATTGTTTCTACCGGTACTTCGAGCTGGAGGTTTTCCAGGCTTTTACGAATGGCTTTGTCGGCCGCGTCATCGGCGACGGCAAAGGTGCTGACCAACGCAATGGCTGCAGCGGCGAAAATCTGGGTCAGACGCATGAGAACTCCTGAAGGCGAACATATGGGACGATCAGAACGCCCGTGCCGAAACACCGGGTCATAACCGCCCATCGTGCAAACCGGTCAAGACTATCACATAAGGCCCCTGTGGCGAGGGGGCTTGCCCCCGTTGGGTTGCGAAGCAGCCCTGCTTGGCGATCTCAATCCGACAGATAGACCGTACCATTAGGTTTGACGACTGCTGTGCAGCCGAACGGGGGCAAGCCCCCTCGCCACAGGTCCGCATTCCATTTGTAGCACTGCGTCAGCCGCGCGGATGGTGTTTGGCATGCAGATCCTGCAACCGCGCCCTGGCGACGTGGGTGTAAATCTGCGTGGTCGACAAATCGCTGTGCCCCAGCAGCATCTGTACCACCCGTAAATCGGCACCATGGTTGAGCAGATGCGTGGCGAAGGCATGGCGCAGCGTGTGCGGCGACAGCGACTTGCCAATCCCGGCAACCTTGGCCTGGTGCTTGATCCGATGCCAGAAGGTCTGGCGGGTCATCTGCTCGCCACGCTGGCTGGGAAACAGCACATCGCTGGGACGCCCGCCAAGCAGTTCGCTGCGGGCATCACGCATGTAGCGCTCGATCCAGACAATCGCCTCCTCGCCCATCGGCACCAATCGCTCCTTGCTGCCCTTGCCCATCACCCGCAACACGCCTTGACGCAAATTGACCTGCTCCAGCGTCAGACTGATCAGCTCGGTTACCCGCAAGCCACAGGCATACAGCACTTCAAGCATGGCCCGATCGCGCTGACCAATGGCTTCGCTCAAGTCCGGCGCTGCCAGCAGCGCTTCGACGTCGGCCTCTGACAAGGATTTCGGCAACGGCCTGCCGAGCTGCGGCATATCAACCCGTAACGTTGGATCGACGGCGATCAACTTTTCCCGCAGCAGATAGCGATAGAAGCCACGCACGCCAGAGAGAAACCTTGCCGTTGAACGGGGCTTATAGTTTTGCTCCAGGCGCCAGGCCAGGTGATCGAGGATCAATTCGCGTCCGGCGCTGATCGGCTCCAGGCCTTTTTCCTGCAGCCAGGCATTGAACAGAGCCAGGTCACTGCGATAGGCATCGCGGGTGTTGTCGGAAAGGCCCTTCTCCAGCCAGAGGGCGTCGAGGAACTGGTCTATCAGGGGATGATCAATGGCGGGCATAAAGGCTCAGGCAAGACCGATAACACGGTCAACGAAGATAAATCGCAGGCAACAAAAAAGCAGCCCGCAGGCTGCTTTTTTTGCATCGGAAGCTGGACTTAAGCCAGTTTTTCCTTGATGCGAGCTGCTTTACCCGACAGGTCGCGCAGGTAGTACAGCTTGGCTTTACGTACGTCACCGCGACGCTTGACAGCCATGCTGTCGATTTGCGGGGAGTAGGTCTGGAAAGTACGCTCTACGCCAACACCGTTGGAGATTTTACGAACGGTGAATGCACTGTTTACGCCGCGGTTACGCTTGGCGATAACAACACCTTCGAACGCTTGCAGACGCGAACGGTCGCCTTCCTTCACTTTCACCTGAACGACAATGGTGTCGCCCGGGGCAAAGGTAGGGATCTCTTTGGTCATCTGCTCTGCTTCGAGTGCAAGGATGATTTTGTTAGTCATGCTGTGCTCCTAAGGTAAATCGTCGGATCTACCATCGATACGTTGTTAACTATCGTCCCGCTCGCGGATGTATTCCTCGAGCAGCTTCTTCTCTTCTCCAGAAAGCGAGCGGCTTTCCAGAAGATCGGCGCGTCGTTCAAAGGTCCGACCAAGGGACTGCTGTAAACGCCAACGCCGGATGTGCGCGTGATTGCCACTTAGCAATACGTCGGGAACACGCTGATCCGCATACACCTCCGGTCGGGTGTAGTGCGGGCAATCCAGCAAACCATCCGTAAAGGAATCTTCCTCGGCGGAGTCCGCATGCCCTAAAGCTCCAGGCAGCAGTCGTGTAACCGCATCGATCAGGACCATCGCCGGCAGCTCGCCGCCAGACAGTACATAGTCGCCAATCGACCACTCTTCATCGACATGAGCATCAATAAAACGCTCGTCAATGCCTTCATAGCGGCCGGCAATCAGGATCAATGCATCCAGATTCGCCAACTCGCGTACCGCCGACTGAGTCAGCTGGCGGCCTTGGGGCGACAGGTAAATTACCTTCGCCGCCTCCCCGGCTGCTGCCTTGGCCTGAACCAGAGCATCTTCCAGGGGCTTGATCTTCATCACCATGCCCGGACCACCGCCAAACGGGCGATCGTCCACAGTGTGATGTCGATCCGTCGTGTAGTCTCGCGGATTCCAACAGGTGAGCTGCAAGAGCCCCTGTTTCACCGCACGACTGGTGATGCCGTACTCGCTGATGGCAGAGAACATCTCGGGAAACAGACTGATCACTTCTACGCGCAAGTTAGCCACGCTTAGAAATCCGCGTCCCAATCCACCTTCATCTCGCCTGCCGCCAGGTCGACAGCCAACACGCATTGCTCGGTATAGGGCAACAGGCGTTCGCGATCATCCAGGCTGCCAGCGCAAGGCTTGACCACCATGACATCGTTCGAGCCGGTCTCCAGCAGGTGATCGATCTTCCCGAACAGTTGCCCGAGGGTGTCGATGACCTTGAGACCTTCCAGCTGGTACCAGTAATACTCGCCGTCGGTCAGTTCAGGGAACAGGTTGCGCGGCACGCAGATCTCATAACCAGCCAGAAGACGAGCTTCTTCGCGATCATCGAGACCCTTGAGCTTTGCGACCAGGAACTTGTCATTCCCGCGTCCGCTGACCAGCTCTACCTGCTTTACATTGCCGTCACGCTTGAGCGTCCAGGTTTTGTAATCCAGCAGGTTCTTAATCGGATCAGTAAAGGAGTACACCTTCACTTCGCCGCGAACGCCGTGAACAGAATAAATCTTGCCGATAACGATCAAATCATCAGCAACAGCTGGCGTCGCGTTCATATTGCTCAGGCCGCAGCCTTAGCAGATTCCTTCAACAACTGAGCAACGCGCTCAGAAGGTTGTGCACCAACGCTCAGCCAGTAGGCTACGCGCTCTTGGTTCACGGACAGACGAACTTCCTGACCACGGGCAACAGGGTTGAAGTAGCCAACCTGTTCCTTGTGCGAACCGTCGCGCGGGTTGCGGCTGTCGGTTACGGTCAAGTGGTAAAACGGGCGCTTTTTGGAGCCGCCAAGGGCAAGACGGATTGTTAGCATGTGAACATCGTTCCTGTAGTCGGTGCTGCAAATCTAAAGGCACAGCGGGCATGGGTGCCCGAAAGGCCGCATATTCTAAGGAATATCCGGACTTTTGCAAATGACTTTTTCCGGCGGCCTATCGGCCGCCATGCAGATTTGCTATAGAGCCGTCGTTGAAAACGGCCGGTCAGCTCCCGCCAAGTGCGGGTTTGCTGTGTATCCCACGTCCGTGTGGGTTAGCGCCGGTGCGACGACCGGCGCGAATTCGTGTGTCCTTTCTCGCCAATACGCTCACATTTTGGCGAGTGACTGGTGCCCTCAGGCAAGGCGCCGCGACGAGTCATAGCCCGCTATGGCGAGGAGCGGCAACGCCGCATGAGGGCACCAGACGCCGCCAAAAGTGAGCAGTATTGGCGTGAAAGGACACTATATTTTGGGCATGCCGCCGCCGGGCAACATACCGCCCATGCCGCGCATCATCTTGGCCATTCCGCCTTTTGCAGAGAATTTCTTCATCATCTTCTGCATCTGCTTGTGCTGCTTGATCAAGCGGCCGATGTCCTGGACCTGGGTGCCGGAACCCATGGCGATCCGGCGCTTGCGCGAACCACTGATCATCTCGGGATCGCGGCGCTCGGCCGGGGTCATCGAGTTGATGATGGCTTCCATCTGCTTGAATTGCTTTTCTGCCGCACCCTGGGCGTTGCCCATTTGCGCCAGGTTCACGCCACCCATGTTCGGCAGCTTGTCCATGAGCCCGCCGAGGCCGCCCATGTTCTTCATCTGTTGCAGCTGATCGCGGAAGTCTTCGAGGTCGAAGCCCTTACCCTTCTTCAGCTTCTTGGCCAGCTTGTCGGCCTTATCCTTATCGAGGGTCGCTTCCGCCTGCTCGATCAGGCTGAGCACGTCGCCCATGCCGAGGATGCGCGAGGCGATACGCTCAGGGTGGAACGGATCGAGCGCTTCGCTCTTCTCGCCCATACCGATGAACTTGATCGGCTTGCCGGTGATGGCTCGCACCGACAGCGCGGCACCGCCACGGGCGTCGCCGTCGACCTTGGTCAGGATCACGCCGGTCAGCGGCAATGCATCGCCGAAGGCCTTGGCCGTGTTGGCGGCGTCCTGACCGGTCATGGCGTCGACCACGAACAGGGTTTCGACCGGGTTGATCGCGGCATGCAGGGCCTTGATCTCGCCCATCATCTCTTCATCGATGTGCAGGCGACCGGCGGTGTCGACGATGACCACGTCGATGAATTTGAGTTTTGCTTCCTTAATAGCCGCATTGGCGATGTCGACCGGCTTCTGGCTCAGGTCCGACGGGAAGAAGGTCACGCCGATGTCGTTGGCCAGGGTTTCCAGCTGCTTGATCGCCGCCGGACGGTAGACGTCGGCGGACACGACCATGACCGATTTCTTCTTGCGCTCTTTAAGGAAGCGCGCGAGCTTGCCGGCGGTGGTGGTTTTACCAGCGCCCTGCAAACCGGCCATGAGGATGACCGCTGGCGGCACTGCGCTCAGGTTCAGGTCTTCGTTGGCCGCGCCCATCAGGCTTTCGAGTTCGGCCTGGACGATTTTCACGAAGGCCTGGCCCGGCGTCAGGCTGCGCGACACCTCGGTACCGACGGCACGCTCCTTGACCGAATTGACGAAGTCCTTGACCACCGGCAGGGCGACGTCGGCTTCGAGCAACGCCATGCGCACTTCACGCAGGGTGTCTTTGATGTTGTCTTCAGTCAGCTTGGCCTTGCCGGTGACATGGCGCAGCGTCTGCGAGAGACGTTCGGTTAAGTTTTCAAACATTGCGCGATCCTTTCAGGCCCTGTGTAGACCGGGATAATGGCGGCCCGGACCGGACTAAATGTGTGCTCGGCGAGCCTGCGGCGTGGGCAGGTCGCGGATTATAGCGAAGACTGGGGCCGGCGGACACCTCGCCGTCGGGTTGCGCGGTCTTTCGTGTGGCAGGGGTTCTATGCCAAACTCAGCGACTTTCGGGCTTGCCTAACAGGATTTATGCTCCCCTTGTCACCCAGCTTGCTAACTACCCTCGCCGCCGCCTGCTTGTATGCCGCTGCGACCATTTACCAGGGCACTCGCCTGGCGTCCGGCGCCAAGGTCAACAAACGCCTGCTGGTCATGCTCGGCGTGCTCGCCGTATTGGCCCACAGCGTCAGCCTGCTCACCCACCTGCTGACCCCGACCGGCCTGGCCCTGGACTTCTTCAGTGCCGCCAGCCTGATTGCCGTGGCAGTCATCGCACTGACCTTGCTGGCCTGCTCGCGGATTCCGGTGGAAAACCTGCTGGTCCTGCTGTTCCCGCTTGGGGCCTTGACCGTGATGCTGGCGCACTTTGCCCCCGCCGGCACGGTACAGGTCATCGATGAGGAGCCGGGTATCCTCGCCCACATCCTGCTTTCGATTCTGGCCTATGGCATGTTCACCATCGCGGTGTTCCAGTCCTTGCTGCTGCTGGTCCAGGACCACCAGCTCAAGCACAAGCACCCCTCCGGGCTGATCAAGAACTTCCCGCCGCTGCAAACCATGGAAAGCTTGCTGTTCGGTTTTCTCTGGGCCGGCTGGACGCTGTTGTCGCTGTCGCTGATTTCCGGCTGGCTGTTCGTCGAGAACCTGTTCGCCCAGCATCTGGTGCACAAAACCCTGCTGGCCTGCCTGGCCTGGGTCGTTTTCAGCGTGCTGCTGTGGGGGCGCAATCGCCTCGGCTGGCGCGGGCACAAAGCCATTCGCTGGACCCTGGCCGGCTTTTGCCTGCTGATGCTGGCGTATTTCGGCAGCAAGCTGGTTCGTGAATACATCCTGCATATCTGACGGGCGGCATTAATGGACGACTTGCCCATAGGGCCGATGCTCGCGGTAGTGACCCTGCTGGTTTTATGGTCGGGGCTGTTTACCGCCATCGAAGCGGCGCACCAGCATTTGCTGGCTCAGCGCACAGCAACGCGTTCCAGCGACAAACCGGTGGCGAAACTCAGCTTCCCCCTGGCCAGCCTGATTTTTTGCAACACACTGTGCCGTGCACTCGTGGTGGTCATCAGCACCTTGCTGGCCATTTTCACCTGGGCCGAGAACGGCCCGTGGGTCGCCTGCCTCGGGGCTGGCGCCATGTTGCTGGTGTTTTCCGACTACTTGCCACGCACCCTCGCCGCTCGCTATCCGGATGCGATCCTGGCCCAGGGCAACAACCTGCTGCGGTTGCCGCTAAAAGTCATCTATCCCGCGGCATGGCTGCTCACCAGCATCAGCCGCTTGCTGACGCGCCCATTTGTCCGTAAAGCCAAAGTGGTGCAACAGAGTGAGGATGAAGCACTGACGGAGCGGCATGCACCCTCCGAAACTGTAAGCCGCACTCACCCACTGCCTGGCATCCACGCGCTGGACAACATCACCGTCAATGACATCCTGGTACCGCGCAGCGACGTGGACGGCATCAATCTCGATGACTCCATCGAAGAAATCATCGAACAATTGCGCCACAACAAGCGCACGCGCCTGCCGGTGTTCCACAGTGATATCAACCAGGTCGAAGCCGTCCTCAACACCCGGCACATCCTGCACTTGCTGCCCGATGCGAGCCTGACCAGGGAAGCCTTGCTGGCGGCCAGTCACGAGCCGTACTTCGTGCCGGAAAGCACCCCGCTGCAGCTGCAACTGCTCAATTTCCACAAACAGCAGCGACGCCTGGGCATGGTGGTCGATGAATACGGCGAAGTGCTGGGCATCGTCACCCTGGAAGACATCCTCGAAGAAATCGTCGGCGAGTTCGAAAGCCAACACAGCCTGGACAACCCGCACATTCATCCGCAAGCCGACGGACGCCTGGTGATCGATGGAGCCGCATCCATCCGCGAACTGAACAAGAGCCTCGGCTGGCATCTGCCCAGCGATGGCCCGAAAACCCTGAACGGCTTGGTCACCGAAGCGCTGGAAACCATCCCGGACTGCCCTGTCTGCCTGAAAATCGGCCGCTATCGACTGGAAATTCTCGCCACCGAGGATAACCGCGTGACGCGGGTGTTGATTTGGCCTACCAGCCCGGCTCCCACTGCTTTACCCGCCCGTTAGATTGTTGAAAGATCGCAGCCTGCGGCAGCTCCTACAAGGGGAACGCATTCCAATGTAGGAGCTGCCGCAGGCTGCGATCTTTTGCGCTTGTTGAATCGTTAGCCACCTTCCTATAATCGAACCGCTTACCCAAGCCCCGCCACACCTGTGCCACCCGCACTCTGCGTTAAGCCCACATCCCTGGGTTCTCGACCATAATAATTCGCTCCACTGGAGCACATGACTGTCAGGGATCACCGCATGACGACCAGCACGACTTACAGCGACTCCACACCTGCACAACCGACGAACTCCGCCACCCGCGTGGCCACTGCGAGCTTCATCGGTACCGCAATCGAGTTCTACGATTTCTATGTCTATGCCACCGCCGCGGCGCTGGTGATCGGCCCGGTGTTCTTTCCGCAGACATCCGGCACCGCCCAGATGCTGTCGGCGTTTCTCACGTTCGGCATCGCCTTTCTCGCGCGCCCCTTGGGTTCGGCCCTTTTCGGCCACTTCGGCGACCGTATCGGCCGCAAGTCGACCCTGGTCGCCTCGTTGCTGCTGATGGGTGTATGCACCACGCTGATCGGCGTGCTGCCGGGATACGACAGCATTGGCGCCTGGGCACCGATTCTGCTGTGCGTCCTGCGCTTCGGCCAGGGCCTGGGGTTGGGCGGTGAATGGGGTGGCGCGGCATTGCTGGCCACGGAGAACGCGCCGAAAGGCAAGCGCGCCTGGTTCGGCATGTTCCCGCAGCTGGGCCCATCCATTGGCTTCCTGGCGGCCAACGGCCTGTTCCTGACCTTGGCCGTGGTGCTGGACGATGAACAGTTCCGCTCATGGGGCTGGCGTATTCCGTTCCTGCTCAGCGCCGCGCTGGTGATGGTCGGCCTGTACGTACGCCTCAAGCTGCATGAGACCCCGGTATTCGCCAACGCCATGGCGCGCCAGGAACGGGTGAAGATCCCGCTGTTCGAACTGTTCGGCCAATACTGGGTGCCCGTCCTGCTGGGCGCCGGCGCGATGGTGGTGTGCTATGCGCTGTTTTACATCTCCACGGTGTTTTCCCTGAGCTACGGCGTTGCAACACTCGGCTACAGCCGCGAAACCTTTCTCGGCCTGCTGTGCTTCGCAGTGCTGTTCATGGCGGCCGCCACCCCGCTGTCGGCTTGGGCCAGCGACCGTTACGGGCGCAAGCCGGTGCTGATCATCGGTGGCGTGCTGGCGATCCTGTCCGGTTTCCTCATGGAACCGCTGCTGACCCAAGGTTCGACCTGGGGTGTGGCGTTGTTCCTGTGCATCGAACTGTTTCTGATGGGCGTGACATTTGCGCCCATGGGCGCGCTGCTGCCGGAGCTGTTCCCCACCCACGTGCGCTACACCGGTGCGTCGGCGGCCTACAACCTGGGCGGTATCGTGGGCGCTTCCGCGGCGCCGTTCTTCGCCCAGAAACTGGTGGCGATGGGCGGACTGAGCTACGTCGGCGGTTATGTGTCCGGGGCCGCGGTGCTGAGTTTGATTGCGGTGCTGTGCCTGAAGGAAACGCGGCATAACGATTTGAATCAGGTCGCCTGATAGAACGTTATCGCGGGCAAGCCACGCTCCCACAGGTCTTTTGTCGAGCCACTATTTTGTGATCGACACCAGCCCCTGTGGGAGCGGGCTTGCCCGCGAAGGGGTCATAACTGACGAAATAGCCACCAAACAACCACAATTTTTCCCCCGCCCATTGTCACCTCGCTCTACGCGCTTCGGCTCATCCCCGCTATACTTCCCGGCTTTTCCTGAATAAATGCCAATAGGGTCCCGCCGCGCATGGATAAGACCTACCAGCCGCACGCCATTGAAACTTCCTGGTACAACACCTGGGAGTCAGAGAATTACTTCGCCCCGCAAGGCGCGGGCGAGTCCTACACCATCATGATCCCGCCGCCGAACGTCACCGGCAGCCTGCACATGGGTCACGGCTTCAACAACGCGATCATGGACGCCCTGATCCGTTTCCGCCGCATGCAGGGTCGCAACACCCTGTGGCAGCCGGGTACCGACCACGCCGGTATCGCCACGCAGATGCTGGTCGAGCGTCAGCTCGAAGCCAAGGGCCAGAGCCGCCACGACCTGGGCCGCGAAAAATTCCTCGAGAAAGTCTGGGAATGGAAGGATGAGTCCGGTGGCAACATCAGCCGTCAGATCCGTCGCCTCGGCTCGTCCGTCGACTGGAGCCGCGAGCGCTTCACCATGGACGACGGCCTCTCGGAAGCCGTTAAAGAAGCCTTCGTACGCCTGCACGAAGACGGCCTGATCTACCGCGGCAAGCGCCTGGTCAACTGGGACACCAAGCTACACACGGCGATTTCCGACCTCGAAGTGGAGAACCACGACGAGAAAGGTTTCCTGTGGAACCTGAAATACCCACTTGCCGACGGCGCCAAGACGGCTGAAGGCAACGATTTCCTGATCGTCGCGACCACTCGCCCGGAAACCATGCTCGGCGACTCCGCCGTGGCCGTGAACCCGAACGATGAGCGCTACAAAGCCCTGATCGGCAAATTTGTCGAGCTGCCGCTGGTTGGCCGCCGCATCCCGATCATCGCCGACGATTACTGCGACCCTGAATTCGGCACCGGCTGCGTGAAAATCACCCCGGCCCACGACTTCAACGACTACGAAGTCGGCAAGCGTCACAACCTGCCGCTGCTGAACATCTTCGACAAGAACGCAGCGGTCCTGCCGGCTTGCCAGGTGTTCAACCTCGACGGCACGCTGAACGAGACCATCGACGGCAAGATCCCGTCCGAATACGCCGGTCTCGACCGCTTCGAAGCGCGCAAGCAGATCGTGGCCGCGTTCGACGCTGCCGGCCTGTTGGTCAGCGTTGACGATCACGCCCTGAAAGTGCCGAAAGGCGACCGTTCCGGCACCGTCATCGAGCCATGGCTGACCGACCAGTGGTACGTGTCCACCAAGCCATTGGCCGAACCTGCGATCGCCGCCGTTGAAGACGGCCGCATCCAGTTCGTACCGAAACAGTACGAAAACATGTACTTCTCGTGGATGCGCGACATCCAGGACTGGTGCATCAGCCGTCAACTCTGGTGGGGCCACCGCATTCCGGCCTGGTACGACGAGTCGGGCAAGGTCTACGTCGGTCGCGACGAAGCCGAAGTGCGTGCCAAGCACAACCTCGGCCCGGACGTTGCCCTGCAACAGGACAATGACGTTCTCGACACCTGGTTCAGCTCGGGCCTGTGGACCTTCTCCACCCTCGGCTGGCCTGAAAAAACCGAGTTCCTGAAGAAATTCCACTCCACTGACGTTCTGGTGACTGGCTTCGACATCATTTTCTTCTGGGTTGCCCGGATGATCATGCTCACCATGCATCTGGTGAAAAACGAAGACGGCACGCCGCAGGTTCCGTTCAAGACCGTGTACGTTCACGGCCTGGTGCGTGATGGCCAGGGCCAGAAGATGTCCAAGTCCAAGGGCAACGTCCTGGACCCGCTGGACATCATCGACGGTATCGAGCTCGAAGCCCTGGTGCAGAAGCGCACCTCCGGCATGATGCAGCCGAAACTGGCGAAGAAGATCGAGAAGCAGACCCGCGACGAATTCGCCGAAGGCATCGCCAGCTACGGCACCGACGCCCTGCGCTTCACCTTCTGCTCGCTGGCGTCCACCGGTCGCGACATCAAGTTCGACATGGGCCGCGTCGAGGGCTATCGCAACTTCTGCAACAAGATCTGGAACGCAGCGCGCTACGTGCTGGACAAGGGCGAAGACTGCGGCCAGAACGGCGAAGCCTATGAGCTGTCGCTGGCTGACCGCTGGATCATTTCGCAGCTGCAGCGCACCGAAGCCGAAGTGACCCGCCAACTCGACCAGTTCCGTTTCGACCTGGCGGCACAAGCGCTGTACGAGTTCATCTGGAACCAGTACTGCGACTGGTACCTGGAACTGTCCAAGCCTGTGCTGTGGGACGAAAATGCTCCGGTCGAACGCCAGCGCGGCACCCGTCGCACCCTGGTGCGCGTACTGGAAGTCGCCCTGCGCCTGGCGCACCCGTTCATGCCGTTCATCACCGAAGAAATCTGGCAGCGCATCGCGCCGCTGGCCGGCATCGAAGGCAAGACGATCATGCTGCAACCTTGGCCGGTGGCCAACGAAACCCGCATCGATCAGGCGGCCGAAGACGACATCGAATGGCTCAAGGGCCTGATGCTCGGCACGCGTAACATCCGTGGCGAAATGAACATCGGCCCGGGCAAACCGCTGCCGCTGTTCCTGAAGAACGTCAGCGCCGAGGATCAGCGCCGCCTGACCGAGAACGAAGCCCTGCTGAAGAAGCTGGCGCGCCTCGAATCGATCACCGTGCTGGCTGCTGGCGAAGAAGCCCCGCTGTCCGCCACCGCACTGGTCGGCGAGATGGAAGTGCTGGTGCCAATGGCCGGCCTGATCGACAAAGGTGCGGAACTGGCCCGTCTGGACAAGGAAATCCAGCGTCTGCAGGGTGAAGTGCAACGTGTCGGCGGCAAGTTGTCCAACGCCGGTTTCGTAGACAAGGCGCCCGCCGAAGTCATCGAAAAGGAACGAGCCAAACTGGCCGAAGCGGAACAGGCTCTGGGCAAGTTGGCCGAGCAGCATGCGCGGATTGCCAGTTTGTAAGTTTTAATTCGCCGCTTACACATAAAATGCCCCGATCTTCGGGGCATTTTTTTGATAATTACCAAACGTGTAAATAGTGCCTTATCACTTTTAACTTTGCTAATATCAACACTCCAAACACATAAAAACTTCCACATCAAACAACTCTGAAAAAGGACTTTCAGCATGAGCACCAATCGTCAAAAATCTTTTCTTGCCACGTTAAGCCTTAGCACTAAACCAATAGGATTGATTTCACACCCCGGCAATACAGTTCCAGTTTTGAGCCAAAAACTTACGGGCGAAGCAGACATTTTTTATTTCCGATGCACGGACGATGCGTACACACTTTACATTCGATCTCAGGGTGATTATTTCGGCAAGGCAATAGGCCGTAGCGGAAATTTTTTCACTTACAGCGAACCGCACGACTCAGAAACATTCAAAATCGTCAACAAGGAAGGCGAAACGCTCACCTTGGATGAGCTGAATACCGATAACGAAAAAGTATATTTGCGCACTCGTAGTGACGAGCGCGTCAATGCTGAATTTATATTCCTTGAAGGGGGAGCAAGACTGCTCGCAAATGGCCAAGTCAATATAACCCTTGACCTTAACATTATCGAACGCAATACGCCTTACCTTAGCGACCCAGACGAAATTTAAAATCATTTGCTCAAATGCTAGATAGTTAGCCCCTAACAACCAGGGGCTAACGCTAATGCAGATAAAACCAGGCGACGACAAGGTATTTTAAAGTCTAAACGGCGTCGGAGCTTTTTAAAAAAACATGCACCATGGAGAAGGGGTGCCCAGAGCTCAATCAGGCACGTGAGATTCTCATTTGTGGGAGAATGGGCGTCATATTGAACCACCTCCTGAATCGACGCCCCCATGACCGCCCCCAGCAAACCCAAAGCACCGCGCAAGCAGCCAAATCCTCCAACGCTTTCTGTGGCGCCGCGTGAAAAAGCCAGCCTGCACCCGCGCAATCGCCATCAGGGTCACTACGACTTTCCGGCGCTGATCAAAAGCACGCCGGAACTGAAAAAATTCGTGATCGTCAATCCGTACGGCAAGGAAAGCATCGACTTTGCCAGCCCGGAGGCCGTGCGGGTGTTCAACCGGGCGCTGCTCAAGTCGTTCTATGGCATCGCTCACTGGGACATCCCCGCCGACTACCTGTGCCCGCCAGTGCCAGGCCGTGCCGATTACGTGCACTTCCTCGCCGACCTGCTGGCCAGCGGGAATGACGGAGCGATCCCCCGTGGTGCTGCCGTGAAGGTGCTGGACATCGGCATGGGCGCCAACTGCGTGTATCCGCTGATCGGTTACAGCGATTATCGCTGGCAATTCCTTGGCTCCGACATCGATGCGACCGCCATCGCCGCGGCGAAGGTCATCATTCAATCCAATGGCCTGAACAAGGCGATCCAGGTACGCCAGCAGAGCAACCCCAAACAGATCCTCACAGGCCTGCTGGAGAGCGCAGAGCGGTTCGACCTGACCATGTGCAACCCGCCATTCCACGCCTCGCTGGACGAGGCCACGCGGGGCAGTACGCGCAAATGGCGAGCTCTGGGCAAGGCCGATCCGAAACGCAAGCTGCCGGTGCTGAACTTTGGCGGGCAGGCGGCGGAACTGTGGTGTGAGGGCGGGGAAGTTCGTTTCGTCACGCAACTGGTCAGCGAGAGCGTGCAGGTGTCGCAACAAGTGCTGTGGTTCAGCACGCTGGTGTCGAAAGCATCGAACCTGCCGGCAATCCAGACGGCCCTGAGCAAGGCCGGCGCGCTGGACAGTCGAGTGGTGGAAATGGGTCAGGGACAGAAGCAGAGCCGCTTCGTCGCCTGGACCTTCCAGACCCAGGCGCAGCAACAGGCCTGGCGTCAGGCACGATGGTCGAAGGCTACAGCTGAGTAAAAAAGTAAAACGCACAAAAAAGCCGTGCCCGGATGACTCCTGTACACGGCTTTTTAGCAAGCCTAAGCGGTTAGCAATGTCGCTAATATCTATAACCACAAACTGCCTGAGCTTTCCTGGCAACTTCGATAACAAGCAAGTTCAGACACATTCATTTCAGCGTTTTGTTGTACGAACAACTTCTTTGAACGCACAGGCTCGTACCTCCTTGCTATCGCAGTAATACTGACCAAACCATTCCTCCCACGGCCCATTAGTATCAATGCTCACGACAGTTCCCTCTCGCTTGTATCTCATATCCAGTTCCCCTCCATTTTGCAGCATGTAACCGCAACGCAGAATTTCACCGGCCACAGTGCTGATATCGGCCGCTATGCGAGGTGCGAATATCGCCAGTTCGAACTCACCTACCGGCCCACGCCCGGTTTGCGAGACACCGTACCATTCCCCGCTTCCACTTGCTGTCGGGGCTTTATAGGCACCGGCTGCCAACTCCTTGATGTCAGCAGGGCTTGGGCAGTACTCGGTCACATTGGCCAACGCCTGACCGGACACCAGAAATGATACGCACATCAATAACTGTTTAACTTTCATAAAAAACGTCCCTGTAACGAACAACTGAAATTTGGTTTTGGCTTTTACGCAAAGCCGTGCGCTACACCTTATCGATACTACCGACCCAAGGCGCACACTCAACTATCAGTTCTGTAGGAGCGTTCGTTTTATACAAGGAGAAAAGTGTTATTCGGAACAGGCGAGCTATCCCGACGAAACGCGCGGCAACAACCGCCCGCACAAAAAATTATTGCCAAAGTTTACCTTGCGTAAGCTTTTTCAACGCTCATAAAAAAACCGTGCCCGGATTGCTCCGGCGCACGGTTTTTTCTTAACAAGTCTTACTTGTTAACAGCGTCGGTCAGGCCTTTGGCCACAACCAGCTTGATCACTTTCTTGGCAGCGATTTCGATGGCAGCGCCAGTCGAAGGGTTACGGCCAGTGCGGGCAGGACGCTCAGTCACTTTCAGCTTGCCGATACCTGGCAGAGTGATTTCGCCGCCGTTTTCCAGCTGATCGGCAACGATTTGGCCCAGTTGGTCCAGAGCGTTACGCGCGGTGGTTTTCGGCGCGTCGATAGCTTCAGCGATGTCGGCGATCAGTTGGTCTTTAGTAAGAGCCATTTAGTGTTCCTTCCCTATCAAATTCATATGGATTGCAGAGTGCAATGTCAGCCATCGAGCCCGATCTTCTGGATCTGGCACCCTCGGCCAAATAACCTCGGGATCGGGGTTATAGATACCGAAATCAGGGTTTGGTTCGACCTGACAAATGCTGACTGCACGCTTAACGCAGTGACTTCGCGCAAGACCGGGCAAAGCTAGCACACAGACGTGGAAATATCCGCCTCTAGCTACCCATTTGGTCAGCTTTATTGCGCTAAAACAGGAAAAAAACGCATAAGCGCCGTCGGTCGCCTGCCAATTGCCCTTCGCACCGCGCCAAAACCAGTGGTTGCGGTACACTGAGCGCTTTTTCGGGGGAGCACGCCCTCCTCTCCTCATTCAGCCGAGAAGCCCATGCCGATCCGTCATTGCATCGTCCACCTGATCGACAAAAAACCCGACGGCACACCTGCAGTTCTCCACGCCCGTGACTCCGAACTGGCCGAATCCGCGGCCATCGAGAACATGCTCGCCGACCTCAACGAAAGCTATAACGCCAAACAGGGTAAAGCCTGGGGCCTGTTCCATCCGGAATCCGGTGCATTTCCGTTCAGCGGCTGGCTGAAGGAGTACCTCGAGGGCAGCCAGGATTTCACGGCGTTCAGCCGCGTGGCGGTCGAGCACCTGCAAAAACTGATGGAAGAATCGAACCTGTCCGTCGGCGGCCATGTGTTGTTCGCACACTACCAGCAAGGCATGACCGACTACCTGGCCATCGCCCTGCTGCACCACAGCGAAGGCGTGGCCGTGACCGATGAACTGGACGTGACTCCGTCCCGTCACCTGGACCTGGGTCAATTGCACCTGGCAGCGCGGATCAACGTGTCCGAGTGGCAGAACAATAAACAATCCAAGCAGTACATTTCGTTCATCAAAGGCAAGAACGGCAAAAAGGTTTCGGAGTATTTCCGCGACTTCATCGGCTGCCAGGAAGGTGTCGACGGTCCCGGTGAAACCCGCACCCTGCTCAAGGCCTTCAGTGATTTCGTTGAAAGCGAAGACCTGCCGGAAGACGACGCCCGCGAGAAGACCAAGACCCTGGTGGATTACGCCAGCAGCCAGGCCAAGCTCGGTGAGCCGATGGGCCTGGAAGAATTGTCGGGGCTGATCGACGAAGAACGCCCGAAGGCCTTCTACGATCACATTCGCAACAAGGACTACGGACTGTCGCCGGAAATCCCGGCCGATAAACGCACCCTTAACCAGTTCCGCCGGTTCACCGGCCGCGCTGAAGGCCTGTCGATCAGTTTCGAAGCGCACCTGCTGGGTTCGAAGATCGAGTACGACGAAGAAGCCGGCACCCTGATCATCAAGGGCTTACCGACTTCGCTCACCGATCAGCTGAAGCGTCGCAACTGATGCTCGGCGGCGTACTGAAAAAATTCCTGCTGATCCTGCTGGTGGTCGTGGTCTACCAGAACTGGGGCAAGATCGAGCGGGTGTTCAACCCTTCGCAAGTGGTGCCAGCACAGACGCAGGCCCGGGCCAACGTCGTGCTCTACGCCACCGAATGGTGTGGTTACTGCAAGCTGACCCGGCGCTTTCTCGATCAGAAAGGCATTCCGTACAAGGAGTTCGATATCGAGAAAGATGCCGTCGCGCGCAAGGACTACCAGGCCTTGGGTGGCGGAGGGATTCCGATCATCGATGTGAACGGAACCCTGATTCGCGGGTATGACCCGGATGCGATTCTGGCGGCATTGAGATAACCCTGTAGGAGCGAGCTTGCTCGCGAAAAAACCATGGACGCCGCTGGGCATCCGGTTTTACGCGTGATCGCTCACGATCTTCGCGAGCAAGCTCGCTCCTACAGAGGTCAGATGGCCTCGATACGGAATCCAAACCGCGGGAAGTGCACATGCACCACGCCGCCACGCTCGTCCTTGCGCCGTAAGATCAATTCTTCGCTGCCGGCAAACAGCAGCTCTCCCGCGACCGGATCAACGCCATAGTCCGTGGCCGCGATCACCACCTGCTGGCCCACCGTGAATCCGTTGGGATCGACGAACTGCTCATCCGGCAATGCCGCTGGTGTGGAACTGCGCGCCACCTCCAGTGCCTCTTCGGACGTCATCTCGCTGGAGGCCCCATGACCAAAGCCCAATACCCGAGAGTGCCACGCATTGACTGCCGGATAAGCCTCGACCAGCGGAGCCGTCACCGGTGTGGCCTTGAGGAACCAGAGGCAATGGGCCAGGGCAAAGTCGGCAATCGAAGGTTCACCAAACAGGAAATCACCCTCTTCACGCTGCAACTGCAGCTCCAGCCGCGACATGATCGTTGGCCACTGATGCCTGGCCTGTTCGGCAGACAATTTTGTCGCGCTACCACCACTGAACAAACCGGCACGGTCGGCCAGAAACGCCTTGATCGCTTCCGGCGATAAATTGCCAAAGCGCACCGCTATCGATTCCGGCTGGAACACCAGGCTGACCGCGTGCTGGAACACAACAGAGTCGGCCCAGGCTGCAAAGGACGCGGTGATCATTTCCTGACCTTCCGGAAAGAATGCCGGCAAGGCTTTTTCCTGTTCCAGTCGCCGGGCAATCAATGCCGTATCGCAATAAATATCTGCACCGACCTGCAAAACCGGTGTCTTGCGGTAGCCACCGGTCAACGCCGTAAGGTCCGGTTTGGGCATCACTGGCGAGATCTTCACCGAGCGCCATGACAAGCCCTTGAAGCCCAGCAGCAGGCGGGCCTTCTCGGCAAAGAGGGACGTCGGGTAATGATGCAGAATCAACTCGGACATGCTCGGCTCCGCCGCACAAATTAGGAATCCGCAGCTTAGCGCGCAATCGGTTGGCAGCCTACAGATGTGCCTGATGGGAGCCGATCAGCCAGATTGATAAGACGCGACCAGACATTCCTTGGCGCTTTTGCGCAGTTTCTTGATCAGCCGTTCCTGGCGCAGCGCTTCGCTTTTGTCGCGACAACGTTCGGTGTAGACCAGTGCCATGGCCGGGCTGGACAGAAAGAACCGTGCACCCTTGCCACTTTGATGCTTGGCGAAGCGGCGCACGGGATCATCGCTGACCCCGCAATACAGCGAGCCATTGGCCGCGCGAACGAGGTAGACGAACCAGGGCTTGCTGACGGGAGACTCGCTTGGGGTGGTCACGGTACGATCAAGGCTTGAAAGGAAACGAGCCGCGATCTTATCAGCGACCGGCCTGAAATGCCTTCAGCCCCTTCAATGCCTGGGCGCGAACGGCGTTGCGCACCAGTGGCGTCCAGCCCAGCAGCAGACCTTTGAAACCCAAGGCCTGACGTGACCAGGTCCAGAGATCAAAGCTGTCGTGATGTTCGCAGATCCTGCCGTCACGGAAGATAAAACGCGCCTGGATGTCGTTGACCACGGTGTTGCCGGTCTGGCTGAACAGGTAGGTTGCCACCCAATGGGCACCACCGGTGCGCCCGTCGGCGTGAACATGATCGAAGGTCAGGGAAAAATCCTTGGCTCGAGTAGTCAGCATGCGCCACATGTCACCGGCATCACGACCGTGAAGCTCACCGAACGCCGGGTCACTGAACACCACGTCATCGGTGTAGCAAGCCGCCATGGCTTCGGCATCCAGGCGCTGGAAAGCCTGGTAGAAACGGGTGATCAAGGCGCTATGGGCTTCACTCATCTGCGGGTTCCCCTGGGTTTGCATAATGATTTCGAAAGAGTGCCCGCACGATAGTCTGCAAATGCATCAAACACTATCGGCATTCACGACGAAAATAACGCGATGACTATTCAGGTCATTCCGCAGTCCCGAGCGTAGGAAAAAAGATCAACGTCCGTGGAAATACCTAACCGGTGCATGGCCATTTTCTTTTGTTTACTGATGGTCGACACGCTGCGATTGAAGTGAACGGCGATTTCGCTGACGGTCATGCCACTGGCGAGCATTCGGACAACTTCGTGCTCCTTGGCTGACAAGGGTGATTCGTGAAACGGATCGCGGGTATTATCCAACAGTGTGCGCAGGGACTTGCTGAGGTAATGGCGCCCTTCCTGCACCGCATTGATTGCCAGGGGCAACTCCGCCGCCGATGCGGTTTTGGCGACGATGGCCATTACCCCTTGCGCCAGTGCAGCCCTTGCCGTCACCACACTGGTAAACATGGTCACCAGAATGATCGGCAAGGTCGGGTAATGACGCTGAATCGCACTCAACATTTTCAAGCCATCGGCCTGCTGCCCTCCCGGCATGGAAAAGTCGGTGATCAGCAGTTCGCAGGGCGTACTTGAAAGCAGATTCATCAAGTTGTCGACACTGTCGGCCTCGCCGACGATCACGCATCGTCGACTGGCGTTGATGAGTATGCGCAGCCCGACACGAACGACGGAATGGTCGTCAGCAATAACGACTCGCATTGTGGGATACCTCCTGCTTGTGGCGCAAAAACGCGGAAAGTAGCGCCGTTCCTGCCCCTTCCACAACGCCTCGAAAACCCCTCTGACGTCGCGCGCCCAATGTATTCAATGGGCTAACTCTTTGCCCATCCAACAAACAGATGGTTCCTACATTACAGCGCGCTGAAGACTACGCAGGAGGACTACAACTAAAAGAGTCCTCTTAGAAAACGCTGCGTAGTCCGCAACACTCTTTCATACACGCCTGCTCTCTTTTCGTATTAGTTGCATACCACCCAGTGACTTCGACCGATAGATTGAATCCTGCCCGCACCACCCCGGCATTTACTTTTTACGAAACGCTCAACGAGACACGTCATGACGATGTTTTCAACAATCACACGCCGCCTGCTCAACTCAGGCATCGGCACACTCGCTCTCCTGCTGACCGTACAGGCCCAGGCCGATGGCATGGTGCCGAATACTTCCGTTGTCATCGTCAACGAAGCTGATGGCGAAGCGTCCGTTACAGTCACCAACACTGACTCCACGCTGGCCTTGATGCATGTCACCATCGAAGACATCCCCGAGGACACCGAGCCCCTGGCATTTGTCACACCACCGCTGGCGCGCGTCGAAGCGTCGAAAACACAATTGGTTCGGTTCATTCTTCAAGCGGACAAACCCTTGCTCACCCAGCGTCTGAAGCGGGTGATCTTCGAAGGCATTCCCCAAGCCAAACCTGCAGTCGAAGCCGGACATGCCCGCGTGGGTGTGACAGTGCGCCAGAATCTGCCGCTGATCCTTCACCCCAAAGGCCTGGCGCCTAATCGCACGCCCTGGACCGACCTGCAATGGTCGTTGAAGGGCGCGCAACTGACCGTGCGCAACGATACGCCCTACGTGGTACGCCTGGGCCAGGAAGTGACCTTGTTACCTTCTGCCGGCAACGTCCTGCTACCTAAAACCTATGTATTGCCCGGTGAACACATCAGTGTTCCGGTTCCATCAAGTGCCGCCACGCAAGTGCGTTTTCAGCCGGCCACCGTCTACGGCTTCAGCGTGCCTCACCATGAGGCGCCCATCAAACCCTGAACCACAACCACTCCACAGCGCCCCCCCTGAAGAACAGTGAGCGCTGATGATTCAAGGCGACGGCCCTCTAGCCATTGCCAAGAGCGTGTCTGAAGCCAGAGCAAAACAGGCGAGCACGCCGACCTCACCCAAGCGAATCCGATGAACACAGCATTAATTTACCGTGATGGCGAAGCCGTGCCCGCCATTCAAGCCGCTGCTCGCCCTCCTCTGTTACGCCGGCCGGCCCCGCTGGCGCTGCTGCTGACCAATGCGTTGATGATACTCAACGCCCAAGGAGATGTTTCCTTGCCTACTTCGTTCGACAAAAACACGTTGCTGCTGCGAGGCATTGACCCAGCGCTGGCCACGTCGCTGATGCAAGCGCCGCGATTCACGGCCGGAAAGCACCCGGTCACCCTCACGGTCAATGGCCAGCACCATGGTCGAGTAGACGTAAGATTCAACCGCGAGGGAGCGTTGTGCTTCGATCGCACCCTGCTTGATGCGGCCAGCCTGAAGGTGCCAAGTGGGCTGCTGGGTGACAGCCAGTGCCACGATTTTCTCGGCACCTCGCCGCAGACTGTCATCGAACAGGATCCGGCGAACCTTGCCTTGGCATTGATCGTGCCCACCGACGCAATACGTTCCACTGCTCGGGATTTTTCCGGCTATCGAACCGGCGGCTTCGCCAGCCTGCTCAATTACGACGTCACCGGTCTGCACAGCCGTTTTGGCGATCGATCGAATCGCTACGCAGCGGCCAACACCGAACTCGGTTTCAACGCCGGGGACTGGATCGTTCGCAGTCGCCAGGTACAGAGCTGGCAGGACGACCGTTCTCGAACGACTCATATCGCCGCGTATGCCCAGCGCACGTTCGTCAGCCAGGAGGCCGTGCTGCAAGTGGGTCAGATCAACCTCTATAACCCGGTTCTCGCCGGCGCGCAGATCACCGGGGTGCAGATACTCAATGAGCACGCCTTGCAGATGGAAGGACAAAACGCCGTCATCGAAGGCATTGCCCATAGCCAGGCGCAGGTCGAGATTCGGCAGAACGGTTCGCTGATTCATTCGACGGTGGTTCCCGCCGGCCCGTTTGCCTTGAATAACGTGCGCCGCCTCAACAGCCGCTCCGATGTGCACGTCACGGTCAGGGAGGCCGATGGCAGCGAGCGCAGCTTTACCATTTCCGCGGCAATGCTCGGCATCGACTTGCCGGCGCCCGGTTATTCTCTAGCGGCTGGCCAGGTCCGCAGTACAGGCGCCGAACAGGGTGATGACCCCTGGGTGATCAGTGGCGGCTGGAGCGCTGCAATCGCTCCGCAAGCACTGTTCAGTGCAGGCCTGACTGGCGCGGCCGACTACCGCGCGGCAGGTGTCGGCGTGGGTCTGCTGCCCTCGCCCGGCACCCAGGTTCAAGCCACACTGACAGCTGCTGACGCCACTGGCAGCAAAGCCAGTCAGGGACTTCAAGCTGACCTTAACGTCACCCACCGCTTGAGCGATCAATGGGCGCTCAATGGAGGAAGCGCCTATCGAACCTTTGGTTACCGTGAGCTGGAAGATACGGTGTTCGACCGCACCTCCGACTTCAGTCAATCCCGTTACCGCGACCAACAAAGCGCCAGCCTCTCCTGGTCGCATCCCTGGCTCGGCGCTTTCAGTGGTGGTTTGAGCCGGTCAAGCACGTTTGACGGCCAAAGCAGCAGCCGCGCCATCGCCTCCTGGGGCACCCGCATTGCCAGTGTGTCGGTATCGACGACCGCCGAATGGCAGATCAGCGGCATGAACCGCGCAGACAACAGTGTTTACCTGAGTCTAAGCATCCCTTTGGGGGAGAACCGCCGGGCGCATACCTGGGTGCGCAGTTCGGCTGGCGAATCCCGCAGCGGTGTGGGCTTGAGTGAGCAGATCGGCGATCAACTGGCGTATCGGGTCGGCGTCGAACGGGACACGCGCGACAGGCAGGTGCAGTCCACCGCCGGTGTTTCGCTGCTGCCGCGCTACACCCAACTGGACCTGAATTACACCCGCGCCGATGCCGAGCGCTCCAGCTATCAGGCCAGCGCCCGAGGCGGTGCCGTGCTGCACGGTGGTGGCCTGACGCTGTCGCCTTACCCGGTGAGCGACACTTTTGCACTGCTCTCGGTCGGTGACATGGGCGCCATCAAGGTAACGACGCCCAGCGGCCCGGTCTGGACCGACTGGCAAGGTCAGGCAGTGATCCCGCAAGTGGCGGCTTACGGCCGCAGCAAGGTGGAAGTCGACCCCAAAAGCCTGCCTCGCAACGTCGACATCCACAACGGGTTGGCGATGATTACTGCCGGTCGCGGTGCCGTCGACAGCGTCGAGTTCGGCATCAGCCTCACCCGTCGGGCATTGCTCAAGGTCACCACCGCCAACGGCGCGCCCTTGCCGCGCGGCGCCGCGGTGAACACCGCGGATGGCGAATTCATCACCCTGGTGCAGGACGGCGGCCTGGTGTTCCTGCCAAACGCCCTTGACTCCCGCACGTTGCGGGTCACCGCGCCGGGGTTGGAGCGCTGCGAACTGAGCTTCGAATTGCCCCAGGACGTCGATCCCCAGGCGTACTACGAAACCGCCCCCGCCAAGTGCCGAGCCCTATGAGGAGGACTTCATGAATCTATCCGGTTATTGGCTGCCTACCCTCGCGTCCCTGGCAGTGAGCGGATTCACTTCGCTCGCCTCGGCGTCGGCTGACGACTGCCAATTCAACCTGAGCCAGCCCTTGCTCGATTACGGACTGATGAATCGGGCGCTTCGCCCTGATTCGGCACCGGAGCGAAACCTGGGCCAGCGTCAGCTGAGTCTGAGCCTGAACTGCTCACATCCCACCGACATGAGCCTGTTTTATCGGGCCCTGGCCGCGACCGCCGAACGTTTTCACTTTGCTGAACGCGGCAGCTATCAGATCCGTATTCGCGAAGCGGTGCTGGATGGTCAATCAGTAGCGATCGGGTTGATTGCCGGAGTCGGTCAATCGCCCGCAGAAACGGCGTCGAGCCTGATCTGGCGACCGGCGCACGGGATCGTTCCCGTACTCGCTGGCATGCCATTACAGGGCCGTCAATTCTCGGCGCAGCTTGAGCTGACTGCGTGGGTTCAAGAGCGCGGGCTGCAAGTGCGCGACGCGGTCACCTGGCAGGCCTCCGGTGTATTTGATGCCGTGGCTATCGGGCGCACCCGGAGATTACTTTGCGTGCCCGTTTCGCTCCGGCGGCTTGTGAGCCGACGCTGTCCGACGGTGGCGTGGTCGACTTCGGCACGCTGTCCAGAAACGACCTGAACACTGACACAAGCACTCGCCTGCCGCCCAAGTCCCTGACGTTGAGTGTCAATTGCGATGCGCCCACCGCATTCGCCCTGACCATGCACGACAACCGCTCAGGCTCGGCGACGGTCAGCAGCGAAAGTACCTACGGCCTGGGCACCGACTACCGCAACAACAAGATCGGCCTGTATTCAGTGAGCGTCGAACCCACCGGCGCCAGGGCCGACAGTTTTGCCAGGCTCTTTCAAACCCACTCCACTAGCGGTGGCGTGGCCTGGAATACGTCCAGCATCAACGCGCGCTCAATCGGAACAACCAGTTACCTGGGCTTTACCGACACCGTCGGCACTAGCTCGGGCCCGATCCCGATCCAGAACCTCAGCACCACCTTGACCGTCGACGCCGTCATTGCACCGACCAGCAGCCTGGACTTGAGCAGCGCCATCGAGCTCGATGGCGCGGGGACGATCGAGATTATCTATTTGTAACACCCAACCCAATCCTGCTGGAAACGGGGCGAAACAGGCCTCTCGGACTAGCCAGGAAAACAACCACAGAAGTGAGTTAAAAAAATGAAAAAGTACTTTGCAGCACTTTCAACCACCGCACTGATCTGCGTCGCACCGCATGCCCTTGCGGCGTCGAATACTCCCCTGACAGTCACAGGCAGCATCACGCCGGCCGCGTGTGATATCAACTTGAGTCGTGGGGGGATTGTCGACATCGGCACGAGATCGGTGAATGACCTTCATCCCACTAACAACACCTTGCTGAATTCAACAAAGATGCAACTGACCATGACGTGTAGTGAATCGATGCTTTTCATGCTGAACCCAATCGATCTCAGGCCAGGTACTGCAGCAGGAATAGGCGATTACTTTGGAGTGGGATTGACCCCTGACAATGAAAAACTCGGCTTCTTTGATATAAAGATCAATGAATCCAAGGCAGATACAACCCAAGTACAGGCGATTGGCTCTTCTGATGGCGGGGCAACCTGGGTCAAACAAGACCGCATCATGAAAGACAAACAGTCATCGGTTGCCGCTTTGAGTGATCACTCCACGCGGATTGAAGTCAAGGATCTCACCATGGACCTGGAAATCGACACCTACATTGCCGCCGCCAACTCCTTGACCATAGACAACGAAATCCCTATCGACGGCCTCGCAACGATTGAGGTTTGGTACAAGTAAAGTCATGACGCTGAACCGCTCGCAGCGTCAGCGAACGTGAGCGGTTCAGCGCCTGCAAGGACAACCCACTCAAATGAATGAGCATCCATGGATGAAAAATCACTTCGCAGCACTCTCGCTCACCGGGTTGATTGGCCTGGCGCCTCATGCCCTATCCGCGTCGGCCGATAAATTGACCGTCAAAGGCCTCATCACCCCACTGGCCTGCACACCCAGCCTGTCCAACAGCGGCCTCGTGGAATTCGGAAAAATCCCCCGGCGAGATCTGAATGTCGATAAGCGCACGCGGCTGCGTGACCAGGCACTCGACTTCAGCATCCAGTGCTCGGCCCCCGGCCGCTTCGCCCTGCGAATGCGTGACGACCGCGAGGGCTCGGCCATCACCGACAGTCAGATTTATTACGGTCTGAACTACGACGGCAGCGGCAACAAAATCGGCTTGTACAAATTGAATTTCAATCCTGAAAATACGGTCGTGGACGACCTGTCGCAGGTCTTTAGCACCGATTCGACCACCGGTGGCGCGGCCTGGAGTACATCGAGCAACCGCGCCATACCCATTGCTGCCAGGAGCTATCTGGGCTTCACCGACAGAGCAGGAAGCAATGCCGGCCCGATCGCCATCCGCCATCTGACAAGCCGGGTCATCGTCGAAACCGTTATCGCGCCAACCTCCGAGCTGGACCTGAGCACCGATGTACAAATCGATGGCTCGGCGACGCTGGAGATTGTTTACCTGTAGCGCTGTACTTCAGACTTTCTCGCTTTGTACCTGAACGTACAGCGAACGGCCAGCACCCAGACCGGCGATGATCGCCCCCAGGCCGATGACGCCGAAGATCCAGCCCACCGCCGTCCAGCCACCGGTCCAGTCATGCACGAGACCGACCGCGAACGGCCCCATGGACGCCAGGGTGTAACCGAAACCCTGGGCCATGCTCGACAGGTTCGCCGCCACGTGGGAGTCCCGCGAGCGCAGCACGATCAGGGTCAAGGCCAGGCTGAACGTGGCGCCCTGCCCCAGCCCCAGCACGATCGCCCAGCCCCACAAACCTTCGATCGGCGCATACAGGCAACCGAACAGACCGCCGAGAGTCAGGACCATCACGATCACGATCGCCAGGCGCTGGTCCTTGCCACGTGTAGCCAGCCATGGCGCGGCGAGTGAGCTGACCAGTTGCACGATCACCGAACCCGACAGCACCAGCCCGGCCTGGGTCGGGGTCAGGCCGCGACCGATCAGGATCGACGGCAACCAGCCGAACACGATGTAGGCCAGGGACGATTGCAGGCCCATGTACAAGGTCACCTGCCAGGCCAGCGGATCGCGCAGCAAGCCTCGAACGCGGTAGGCAACATTGTGCGCGCCGTGTTGCTGGCTGACTTGCGGCAGCCAGAACAGCGCTGCCGCCAATGCCGGAATAACCCAGAAGCCGAGGCCCAGCGCCCAGCTGTTGTCGAAGTGCTCACTCAGCGGCACGGTCGCACCCGCCGCCATCGCCGCGCCCAGGCACAGAGCCATGGTGTAGACACCGGTCATGGTCCCGGCCTGTTTCGGGAAATCGCGCTTGACGATGCCTGGCAGCAACACACCAATCACGCCGATGCTGGCACCGGCCAGCACACTGCCTGCAAACAGGCCGATCCCACCGAATGAACTGCGCAGGATGATCCCGCCAGCCAGCGTCAGAAGAATGCCCAGCACCACCCGCTCAGCCCCAAAGCGTCTGGCCAGCAGCGGTGCCAAGGGCGCAAACAGGCCAAGGCACAGCACCGGCAACGTGGTCAGCAATCCTGCCGCAGACGCCGACAAGCCGAGGGACTTCGAGACCTCGCTGAGCATCGGCGCCATGCTCGACAGCGCCGGGCGCAGGTTCAGCGCCACCAGAATCAGGCCCAGCAGCAACAACCACGGCCGGCGCAGAACCGGGTGGGTTTGCTGAACCTGTTCGTCATCAGCCTCGGCGTCGATCAGCAGCTCTTCCAGCTCTGCCGAACGTTTTGCGCCTGTGGATAAATCGCTGCGCGGTATCGACTTCTCGGTTTCAAGGTTCATTGATCAACTGCCTCGACAAGGATTTGGCCCGCTCCGGATCGCGTTGTTCGACGGCATCGAGCAATTCGATATGCAGGTCGAACACTTCCTGGCGGCGCGGAACGATGCTCAGGGTCTGGCGCAACTGTGCGCCGACGATGCTGGAGAAATAGCGATACAACTCGCTGAGGGTCGGGTTATGCGCGGCGTCCACCAGACGGCGGTGGAACACCAGATCGCAGGCAATGTAGGTGTCGAGATCGCCATGGTAGTGACTGCCGCTGACACCCAGCGCCTCGCGCAATGCCACCAGGTCTTCATCGGTGCGGCGCATGGCTGCCAGGCCGATGGCCTCGACTTCAAGGATGTGCCGGGTTTCCCGGGCCTGCTCAAGGGAGCAACGGGACAGCGCCTTCAGGGTATCGAGCGGATCGACCACCGCCCGCAGGTAACTGCCGTCGCCCTGGCGGATTTCGATCAACCCGGAAAACGCCAACACGCGCATGGCTTCACGCACGGTGTTGCGGCTGATGCCCAGTTCCGCCGACAACTCGGGCTCGGTGGGCAATCGCTGGCCAACGACCCAGATGCCCTGGTTGATACGCTGGCGCAGTTGGTCCAGGGCCTGATCGACCAGGGATCGTTTTACCAATGGAGAGATTTCTGACATGGAATTCGCCCTCTCATCCAATCATAGGATGAATTTTCTGACATGTTAGTCAACATATTCCAAGAGGGCAACCGTTCAGAATTGGCGCGTAGCACACCCCCTGTGGGAGCGGGCTCGCTCGCGAAGGCGGCTTAACATTCAACGAGTATGTTGCCTGACACTCCGCTTTCGCGAGCAAGCCCGCTCCCACAGTTTTTTGCATTCGGACGTTAAATCGCGGGCAAAAAAAACCCGGAACATGTCCGGGTTTATTCCAGTGCCTGGGTTCGATCAATGCAGGATCTGGCTTAGGAACAGCTTGGTGCGATCATTCTGTGGGTGATCGAAGAAGTCGTTCGGCGCGGCCTGTTCGACGATTTCGCCCTTGTCCATGAAGATCACGCGGTTGGCCACGGTGCGGGCGAAGCCCATTTCGTGGGTCACGCAGAGCATGGTCATGCCGTCTTCGGCCAGGCCGATCATGGTGTCCAGTACCTCTTTCACCATCTCCGGGTCGAGGGCCGACGTCGGCTCGTCGAACAGCATGATTTTCGGTTTCATACACAGCGCGCGGGCGATCGCCACACGCTGTTGCTGGCCGCCGGACAATTGCCCCGGGTATTTATGCGCCTGCTCCGGAATGCGTACGCGTTCCAGGTAGTGCATGGCGATTTCCTCGGCCTTGCGCTTGGGCATCTTGCGCACCCACATCGGCGCCAGCGTGCAGTTCTGCAGGATGGTCAGGTGCGGGAACAGGTTGAAATGCTGGAACACCATGCCGACTTCGCGGCGGATCGCTTCAATCTGCTTGAGGTCGTTGGTCAGTTCCACGCCATCGACCACGATGCGGCCCTGCTGGTGTTCTTCCAGGCGGTTGAGGCAGCGGATGGTGGTGGACTTGCCGGAACCCGACGGACCGCACAACACGATACGCTCGCCCTGCTTGACGTTGAGGTTGATGTCTTTCAGCACGTGGAACTGGCCGTACCACTTGTTCACGCCCTGCATCTGAATAATGCCTTCAGGGCTCACAGGCTTTTTATTTGCTTCGCTCATAAAAGAACTCCTAACGCTTGTGGCCTGTGTCGAGCTTGCGTTCCAGATGCATGGAATAGCGCGACATACCAAAACAGAAAATCCAGAACACCAGGGCAGCGAACACATAGCCTTCGGTGGCCATGCCCAGCCACTTCGGATCGGCGGCGGCTTGCTTGACGCTGTTGAGCAGGTCGAACAGGCCGATGATGATCACAAGGCTAGTGTCCTTGAACAGCGCGATGAAGGTGTTGACGATGCCTGGGATCACCAGCTTCAGGGCTTGCGGCAAAATCACCAGGCCCATGCTGCGCCAGTAGCCCAGCCCCATCGCTGCAGCCGCTTCGTACTGCCCCTTGGGAATCGCTTGCAGACCACCGCGCACCACCTCGGCCACGTAGGCCGACTGGAACAGGATCACGCCGATCAGGGCCCGCAGCAGCTTGTCGAAGTTCATGCCTTCAGGCAGGAACAGCGGCAGCATCACCGAGGACATGAACAGCACCGTGATCAACGGCACGCCGCGCCAGAATTCGATGAAGGTCACGCAGACCACGCGAATCGCCGGCATGTTGGAACGACGCCCCAGGGCCAGGACAATCCCCAGCGGCAGCGCACCGGCGATGCCGACGGTGGCGATCACCAGGGTCAGCATCAGGCCGCCCCACTGGCTGGTCGCCACGGCGTCCAGACCCAATACGCCGCCATGCAGCAGGCACCAGGCAATGATCGGGTACAGCACCAGAAAGCTCAGCCCGTACACCGCCTTATGGTGAAAGCGCGAGATGAACAACGGCGCCACGCCAACGATCGCCAGCCACACCGTCAGGTCCACGCGCCAGCGCAGTACCGGCGGGTAGTAGCCGTACATGAATTGGCCGAAGCGCTGCTGGATGAACACCCAACAGGCGCCCTCCTTGGTGCAGTCGGCCTGGCTGGTGCCAACCCAGTTGGCATCGAGGATCGCCCACTGCAGGATCGGCGGGACAACCAGGTAAATCAGATAGAACGCAAACAGGGTCAACAGCGTGTTGAGCCAGCTGGAGAACATGTTCGCGCGCATCCACGCCACCGCACCGATGCTGCTGCTCGGTGGGGGCATGTCAGGTTTGAAAGTATGAGTGCTCATGCGCTTTTCCTTACCGCTCGATCAGCGCAATGCGCTTGTTGTACCAGTTCATCAGCAGGGAAATGCTGATACTGATCGCCAGGTACACGCTCATGGTGATCGCAATCACCTCGATCGCCTGGCCGGTCTGGTTCAGCACCGTTCCTGCGAACAGCGAGACCATTTCCGGATAACCGATACCGGCCGCCAGCGAGGAATTCTTCGCCAGGTTCAGGTATTGGCTGGTCAGCGGTGGAATGATCACGCGCAGGGCTTGCGGGATGATCACCTTGCGCAGGGTCGGACCGTTGCGCAGGCCGAGGGAATGCGCCGCTTCGGTCTGGCCGTGGCTGACCGACTTGATGCCCGAGCGCACGATCTCGGCGATGAATGCCGCGGTGTACACGGTCAAAGCCAGGGTCAGTGCCAGCAGTTCCGGGATCAGTACCCAGCCACCGACGAAGTTGAAGCCCTGCAGCTTCGGCATCTCCCAGTGCACCGGTGCGCCGAAAACCAGCGCGCACAGCGCAGGGATCACCAGGAACAGCGCCAGGCCAACCCAGAACTTGTGGAATGGCACACCGGTGGCTTCAAAGCGTTTGGTGGCCCAGCGGCTCATCAGCACAATGGCGACGATGGCGACTACAACGCTGATCACAAACGGCCAGAAACCGTCCGCCATCAACGCCGCCGGCATGTTCAGGCCACGGCTGCTGACAAAGAAGGTATCGCCGAAGTTGTGGCTGTTGCGCGGCCCAGGCATGGTCAGGAACACCGCGAAGTACCAGAACAGGATCTGCAGCAGCGGCGGAATGTTGCGGAAGACTTCCACATACACCGTCGCCACTTTGGCGATGATCCAGTTCTTCGACAGCCGCGCCACACCCACGATGAAACCCAGGATCGTCGCCAGGATCACGCCGATGAAGGTCACCAGCAGCGTGTTGAGCAGGCCGATGACAAACACCCGGGCGTATGTGTCCGCTTCGGTGTAGTCGATCAGGTGTTGAGCGATGCCGAAACCGGCACTGCGCTCCAGAAAGTCGAAACCGGAGGTAATGCCCCGGTGCTGCAGGTTGGTCTGGGTGTTATCGAACAGATACCAGCCCAGCGAGACCACCCCGATAACCGTGATGATCTGGAATACCCACGCACGCACTCGTGGATCGCTGAGGCTGAGCCTCTGCTTAGGTGCGCCGATTGAATTTTGCATGAAGTGCCCCGGAAATAATGGAACAGAACATCACCCGGTGGTTGGCCCACCGGGTGATAGAACCATCAGCGCACTGGTGGTGCGTATTGAATGCCGCCAGCGTTCCACAGAGCGTTCAGCCCGCGGTCGATTTCCAGCGGAGTGCTCTTGCCGAGGTTTTTCTCGAACACTTCGCCGTAGTTACCCACTTGCTTGACGATCTGCACGACCCAGTCTTTCTTCACTTTCAGGTCTTTGCCGTATTCACCGTCGGTACCCAGCAGACGGGCAACGTCAGGGTTCTTGGTGCCCTTGGCTTCGGCTTCGACGTTTTTCGAAGTGATGCCGGCTTCTTCAGCGTTGAGCATGGCGTAGCCAGTCCAGCGCGCGATGGCCAACCACTCGTCGTCACCATTACGCACGACCGGGCCCAGAGGCTCCTTGGAAATGGTTTCCGGCAGAACCACGTAGTCCTTCGGCGAAGCCAGCTTGCTGCGCTGGGCGAACAGCTGGGATTTGTCGGAGGTCAGTACGTCGCAACGACCGGATTCCAGCGACTTGGCGCTTTCGTCGGAGGTGTCGAAGGTGATCGGGGTGTATTTCAGGCCGTTGCCGCGGAAGTAGTCGGAAACGTTCAGCTCGGTGGTAGTACCGGCCTGGATGCAGATGGTTGCACCGTCCAGCTCTTTAGCGCTTTTCACGCCCAGCTTGTTGTTTACCAGGAAGCCGATGCCGTCGTAGTAGGTGATGAAGCCCGGGAATTTCAGGCCCATGCCCGCGTCACGGGAACTGGTCATGGTGGTGTTGCGCGACAGAATGTCGATTTCGCCGGACTGCAGCGCGGTGAAGCGCTCCTTGGCGTTCAACTGGCTGAACTTGACCTTGGTCGCGTCGCCGAAGACAGCCGCCGCCACTGCACGGCAGTAGTCAGCATCGATACCGACGATCTTGCCGGTGGAATCCGGAACCGAGAAGCCTGGCAGGCCATCGCTGACGCCACACTGCACGAAACCTTTCTTCATCACTGCATCCAGGGTTGCACCCGCCTGGGCAAACCCGCTGACACCGAGTACCGCGGCTGCAGTCACGATAGCCAGGGTGGATTTCAACATCTTCATTCAAACCTCCAGTTTTGCTCTTGTTGTGTCGGAGCGTGAGTCCTGTCGCACCCTTTTGAGGCGTAGTCGACCCGTGTTGGCTTGTTTTGGGGTCAACCGACGTAAGACGTTAGCTATGAGTCTAGTAGGAGAAAATCCACGTCATGGAAAACTCACTCTCACCAGTCGGCCGAACGGGCTGTAGCCCTTTCACGTTCGCGAAGCCCCGTATCGGCCTGTGGCGAACATCCATCACCGGATTTTTTTCAATCCCACTAACAACCTTGGCCTGATAGTGTTACCGACAGGCGTAGGATTTTTCATACAGTGTTCGCCATAGCAAAGCCCGTACCAGACCGCTCGCCGAAGCGGTTCAGCTGCAGGTCAATAGCAAAACTTGTAACCTTGCGACATCTTCGTAACTGATCAACCAGACACGCACTCAGCCCTCGCACTCAATGAGAGCGCATGCACACTTTTGGAGCAGCCATGACCAACCCCTTGATTCTTGAACCCGTCAAGACCGCAGACGCCTGCGTTATCTGGCTGCACGGCCTGGGTGCCGATCGCTACGACTTCCTGCCAGTGGCCGAAGCCCTGCAGGAATCCCTGTTGAGCACCCGCTTTGTTTTGCCCCAGGCGCCGAGCCGCGCCGTCACCATCAACGGCGGATACGAGATGCCGAGCTGGTACGACATATTGGCCATGAGCCCCGCGCGCGCGATCAACCGCGAGCAACTGGAAGCGTCTGCCAACTGGATCATCGAACTGATCGAATCGCAGAAGGCCAGCGGAATAGACGCCTCGCGGATTTTCCTGGCCGGCTTTTCCCAAGGCGGAGCCGTGGTGATCCACACCGCGTTTCTGAAGTGGCAAGGACCGCTGGGTGGCGTCGTTGCTCTTTCTACTTATGCACCGACCTTCAGTGACGAACTGCAACTGTCCGCCAGCCAGCAGCGCATTCCGGTACTGTCGATGCACGGCCAATACGACGATGTGGTGCAGAACTCGATGGGACGCAGCGCCTACGAGCACTTGAAGCATCGTGGTGTCACCGTGACATGGCAGGAATACCCAATGGGCCACGAAGTGTTACCCGAGGAAATTCGCGACATCGGCACCTGGCTCTCCGAGCGCTTGCGTTAACCCTTCAGGTTCCTTTCTTTGTTTAAAAGGCCCCTTTGATCCATCCCACTACGCCGCGCCCGATTCTTGCATTACACTGGCCGGCGTACATTCCTTAACCAATTGATGAGATGACCGTGCTCAAAGCACTCAAGAAAATGTTCGGTAAAAGCGAGACTGAGCAACTCGCGCCAGTCTCCAGCGCTCCGTCTCACGCTCCCAGCCACCGCACCGACGGTAATCAGCCTGAACGGACCGCCACCACGACGGCACCCAAGCATGAGCCGAAGCCCGCACCCGCTGCCCAGCCTGTGGCGATAGCAGCCCCGGAACAGCCGCTCAGCGAAACGCCGAAACCCGCCAAACCGCGCCGCGAACCCAAGCCCAAGGCGCCGGTCATCCCATGGAAACTCGAAGACTTCGTTGTTGAGCCCCAGGAAGGTAAAACCCGCTTCCACGATTTCAAGCTGGCCCCTGAACTGATGCATGCCATCCAGGACCTGGGCTTCCCGTATTGCACGCCGATCCAGGCACAGGTGCTGGGTTTCACCCTCGCCGGCAAAGACGCCATCGGCCGCGCCCAGACCGGTACCGGCAAAACCGCTGCGTTCCTGATCTCGATCATCACCCAGTTGCTGCAAACCCCGCCGCCGAAAGAGCGCTACATGGGTGAGCCACGGGCGCTGATCATCGCGCCCACCCGCGAACTGGTGGTGCAGATCGCCAAGGACGCCGCCGACCTGACCAAGTACACCGGCCTCAACGTCATGACCTTCGTCGGCGGCATGGACTTCGACAAGCAGCTCAAGCACCTCGAAGCCCGCCACTGTGACATCCTGGTGGCCACGCCAGGCCGCCTGCTGGACTTCAACCAGCGCGGCGACGTGCATCTGGACATGGTCGAAGTGATGGTGCTGGACGAAGCCGACCGCATGCTCGACATGGGCTTCATCCCGCAAGTGCGCCAGATCATTCGCCAGACGCCGCCGAAGGCCGAGCGCCAGACGCTGCTGTTCTCCGCGACCTTCACCGAAGACGTGATGAACCTGGCCAAGCAATGGACCACCGACCCTGCCATCGTCGAAATCGAAGTCACCAACGTGGCCAACGAAAACGTCGAGCAGCACATCTACGCGGTGGCCGCTGCCGACAAATACAAACTGCTCTACAACCTGGTCAACGACAATGGCTGGGAGCGCGTGATCGTATTCGCCAACCGCAAGGATGAAGTGCGGCGCATCGAAGAACGCCTGGTGCGCGACGGCATCAACGCCGCGCAACTGTCCGGCGACGTGCCGCAGCACAAGCGCATAAAGACACTGGAAGGTTTCCGCGAAGGCAAGATCCGGGTCCTGGTCGCCACAGACGTGGCCGGTCGCGGTATCCACATCGACGGCATCAGCCACGTGATCAACTTCACCCTGCCGGAAGTGCCGGACGACTACGTGCACCGCATCGGACGGACCGGTCGTGCTGGCGCCGACGGTGTGTCCATCAGCTTTGCCGGTGAAGACGACTCCTACCAGTTACCGTCCATCGAGGAAAAACTGGGGCGCAAGATCAGCTGTGAAACACCACCGACGCATCTGTTGCGGGCGGTTGAACGCAAGCGTCCGCACTAAACGACGCTGAAAAGACAAGCGCAGCCGGAAACGGACTGCGCTTTTTTTTCGCCCGGATATTGTGAGATACAACTAAAAGTCCATAATAGACAAATTAGTTTACTTTCAGTCCCGGAGCCGACCATGTCCAATACGCCCCAAGTGATCAACCAGAACCAGGCTCGCGAGTTGCTGGCACAGGTCGACGTGCCGCAGATCCTGCGCAAAATGTTCCGTGACCTGGCGGCCGGGCAAGCCGTGCAACCGGCACAACAACTGGTGGAGTTTCCCCAGGGCGCCGGCGACTTCATCAACTACCTGGGGGTGTTGGCCGAAGACGGCGTGTACGGCATCAAGACTTCGCCGTACATCGTCCGTGAGCAGGGCCCCTTGGTGACCGCGTGGACTGTGCTGATGTCGATGCAGACTGGTCAGCCGCTATTGCTGTGCGACGCGGTTGAACTGACCACCGCACGCACCGCCGCGACCACCGCCGTGGCGGTCGATGCCCTCGCGCCGCTGGCTGCCAATCGCCTGGCCATCATCGGCAGCGGCAAAGTGGCCCAGGCGCACCTGCATTACGTGAAAGGCCTGCGCGACTGGCAGAGCATCAGCCTGTACGCGCCGAACCTGAACGATGATGCTCAGACCATGAGCCTGCTGAAAAACATCGAGCCACGCCTGAACATCGTCGAGAGTCGCGAAGCAGCCGTGCAGGACGCCGACGTGATCATGCTCTGCACCTCATCCGCAGGTCCAGTGATCGATCCGTCGAGCTTGCGCAAACCGGCGCTGATCACCTCCATCAGCACCAACGCCCCGCGTGCCCACGAAGTGCCGCCGCAGAGCCTCAATGACATGCAGGTGTTCTGCGACTATCGCCTGACCACCCCGGGCGCGGCCGGTGAAATGCTGATCGCCGGCGAACAACATGGCTGGGACAAGAGCGCGATTGTCGGCGACCTGCCGGACCTGCTCAGCGATAAAGTCCAGCGCCCCGGTTACGATCGGCATGTGTTTTTCCGCTCCATCGGCCTGGGTCTGGAAGATATTGCGCTGGCCAATGCGATCTACCGCCTCACGCACTAACACCAACAGTCACCTGTGGGAGCGAGCTTGCTCGCGATAGCTATCTGTCATTCAGAAATGATGTTGACTGATACACCGCCATCGCGAGCAAGCTCGCTCCCACAAAGGCACCGACTTCATTGGCATTGGCGCTCTAAAGGAGACATTCATGAGCCAGGCAGATTTCATCATCATCGGCGGCGGTATCGCCGGCGCTTCCACCGGTTTCTGGCTGTCGCAGTATGGCCGAGTGATCGTGCTCGAACGCGAATCCCATCCAGCCTACCATTCCACCGGACGTTCGGCGGCGCTGTACACCGCCGCCTACGGCACCCCGCAAGTCCGCGCACTGACCCTGGCCAGCCGAGACTTTTTCGACAATCCGCCCAGCGGCTTCTGCGAACACCCGCTGCTGACGCCACGTGGCGAAATGACCGTGGATTTCACCGGCGACCCCGACGAACTGAACAGGCAATACCAGAGCGCGAAAGCCACGGTGCCGGAGATGCAATTGCTCAGCACCGACGAGGCTTGCGCGCTGGTACCTATCCTGCGCCGGGAAAAAGTCCACGGCGCGATCTACGACCCGACCGCCACCGACATCGACACCGATGCCCTGCATCAGGGATACCTGCGCGGCATCCGCCGCAACCGGGGCGAAGTCCACACCGACGCCGAAGTCGTCAGCCTGAGCCGCGATGACCAGGGTACATGGCACGTCCAGACCGGCACTCAGTCGTTCAGCGCCCCGGTCATCATCAACGCCGCCGGCGCCTGGGCCGACAAGATCGGCGAACTGGCCGGAGCCAAGCCCCTGGGCCTGCAACCGAAACGTCGCGCCGCGTTCATCTTCGCCGGCCCGGAGGGCGTGGACATCCATCATTGGCCGATGCTGGTCAGCCTCGACGAATCCTTCTACATGAAACCCGACGCCGGGATGTTCCTCGGTTCGCCGGCCAACGCCGACCCGGTGGAACCCCATGACGTACAGCCTGAAGAGCTGGACATCGCCATGGGCATCTACCAGATCGAAGAAGCCACGACCCTGACCATTCGCCGCCCGACCCGCACCTGGGCCGGCCTGCGCAGCTTCGTCAGCGACGGCGATCTGCTGTCCGGTTTCGATCCACAGGTGCCAGGGCTGTTCTGGGTCGCGGCGCAAGGCGGGTATGGCATCCAGACTTCGCCGGCCATGGGCCAGGCCAGCGCGGCACTGGTGCGCGGTGCAGCGTTACCCGAGTCGCTCGGCCGTTTCGGCCTGAATGCCGACATGCTCTCCCCTGCCCGCCTCGGCTGAACCTGATCCTCAGGTGACGTGCCCCCACGATTACGGCACACTTTCAGCGCCCCTTTGATGGGGCGCTGACGCTGCCTGGAGTTCCACTGTATGAACGCCCCCGAAAAAGACTCGGCCCTGGACGACACGTCCCTGGATAACTTCCACGCGATCGCCGACGCCATCGCCACGTTGTTTTTCCCCCACGCCGAAGTGGTGCTGCACGACCTGCGCACGCAAAAGGTCGACTACATCGCCAACAACCTGTCCAAGCGGGAAATCGGCGACGACTCGGCTCTGGAGGACATGCTCAGCGACGATGTCAGCGAACGAAACATCGGGCCGTACGAAAAGCTCAATTGGGATGGCCAGAAGATTCGCAGCCTCAGCACGGTACTGCGCGACAGCGAAGGTCATCCGCTGGCGGTGCTGTGCATCAACCTGAATATTTCGCTGTTCGAGAATGCCAAGGCCGCTTTGGACCTGTTCCTGTCGCCGACCAAATTGATCCCGCAACCGGATGCACTGTTCCGCGATGACTGGCAGGAGCGGATCAACACCTTCCTTCACGCCTGGTTGCGCGAACGTCAGTTGAGCCTGAACCTGCTGACCCGCGACCACAAACGCGAGCTGGTGCTGGCGCTGCACGCCGAAGGCGCGTTCAAGGGCAAAAGCGCATCGAACTACGTGGCCAATGTGCTGAACATGGGCCGGGCGACGGTGTACAAGCATTTGAAGGAATTGAAGGGCTGAAGATTGTATTGAATGATCGGGCCCCTTCGCGGGCAAGCCCGCTCCCACAGGTTCGGAGGTGTACATATGTTTTGTGTACGACTCGGACACTGTGGGAGCGGGCTTGCCCGCGATAGCGATTGATCAGTCGCCGTAGATATCCGACTTGAAATACTTCTCGGAAATCTTCTGGTACTCACCATTGGCACGAATGCCATCAATGGCCGTGTTCAACTCGCTGACCAGTTCAGTGTTGCCCTTGCGCACGGCAATCCCCGCACCCTCGCCCACATACTTCGGATCTTTCAGCTCCGGCCCGACAAAGGCGTAACCCTTGCCACGCGGCATCGACAGGAAGTCATTGAGTGGAATGGTGTCGGCAAAAATCGCGTCGAGGCGACCGGCCGCCAGGTCCATGTAGATTTCTTCGTTGTTGCTGTAGCGCTTGACGTTGATGCCCTTGGGCTCGAACACCTCGGTGGCGTAACGGTCGGTGGTGGTGGCGCGCTGCACGCCGACGGTCTTGCCCTTGAGGCTGGCGTACTGATCATCCACCAACGCGCCGTCCTTCATCACCAGGCGCGACGAAGTGAAATAGTACTTGTGGGTGAAGTCCACCGACTTCTTGCGGTCTTCATTGATGGTCATGGACGACAGCGCCATGTCGATTTTCTTCACCTTCAGGGAAGGAATCAGACCGTCGAATTCGCCTTCGACCCACACACACTTGGCCTTCATCTGGGCGCACAGGGCATTGCCGATGTCATAGTCGAAACCGACGATCTCGCCTTTGTCGGTTTTCGAAGCGAACGGTGGATACGCGGCTTCGATGCCGATGCGCAGGGTTTTCTCGGCGGCGAACACAGAACTGCACGCCAACAGGCTCAGGGCCAGACCGGTGATGAGGGGGAACTTCTTCATGTTCGTTTTCTCGCGGTTGTTGTTGGTTTGGCAAGACAGAAGAAAAAGCTGAAACGGGGTGGAAACCTTTTTTGTACTTATAATTCCATCTTGGACTTTTATGTATTGATCGTCAATCAGGCAAATGCAGCCCGTGCCGGCCGATGGTCGGGTGGTGAATCCAGGAGTGATTGGTTGAATCGAAAGGCCTCATCGCGAGCAAGCTCGCTCCCACAGGTTCTTCGTCGTACACAAAATTCATGTTCGACCAGATCCACTGTGGGAGCGAGCTTGCTCGCGATGACTGACTAAAGAACGCAGAAGGAACTACTGCTTCCAGCGATCCGCCGCCGCATGATCACTGTCACGCCCTTCCACCCACCGCGGCCCGTCGCTGGTGATTTCCTTCTTCCAGAACGGCGCGCGGGTTTTCAGGTAATCCATGACAAAGGCGCAGGCGTCGAATGCCGCCTGACGATGAGCGCTGGCCGCGCCGACGAAGACAATCGGCTCGCCCGGCTCCAGGGCGCCGATGCGGTGCAGCACTTCCAGCTTGAGCAAGGGCCAGCGCTGTTCAGCCTCGATGGCGATCTTGCCCAGGGCCTTTTCAGTCATGCCGGGATAGTGTTCGAGGAACATCCCGGCGACGTCCAGGCCGTCATTGAAATCGCGCACGTAACCGACAAAACTCACCACGGCACCCACACCGACATTGGCGTCGTGCATGGCGTTGACCTCGGCGCCCGGATCGAACGGCGTGGACTGCACGCGAATGGCCATGGTTCAGCCTCCGGTCACGGTCGGGAAGAACGCCACTTCATCGCCCTCGCTGACCGGCTCGTCGAGCTGGCAGAGGTCTTCGTTACGGGCGCACATCAGGTTCTGCTCGCTCAATACCTCAGCACCGTCACGTTGGGCCAACAACGCGCGGACATCGTCGACGGTGGCGAAGTTGCCTTCAACCTTCACCGAGTCCAGCCCCAGCGCTTCACGATAACGAGCGAAAAACTTCACGGTCACGTTCATGGCTGCTCCGCCTGGAAATGTCCGCTCTTGCCGCCGACCTTCTCCAGCAGACGCACACTTTCGATGGTCATGCCGCGGTCCACGGCCTTGCACATGTCGTAGATGGTCAGCGCGGCGACACTGGCAGCGGTCAGGGCCTCCATCTCGACGCCGGTCTGCCCGGACAGCTTACAGCGCGCCACGATACGCACCGAATCGTCGCCTTCGGCACTGAGTTCGACCTTGACGCCGGTCAGCATCAGCGGATGGCACAGGGGAATCAGATCACTGGTTTTCTTCGCCGCCTGGATGCCGGCAATGCGCGCCACGGCAAACACATCACCCTTGGGGTGGCCGCCGCTGACGATCATCTGCAGGGTCTCGGGCAGCATGCGCACCAGCGCTTGGGCCGTCGCCTCACGGAACGTCACGGCTTTTTCAGTGACGTCGACCATGTTGGCGCGGCCTTGGGAATCGAGATGAGTCAGCACGGGATTACTCCTGATCAGGAGCGTCGATTGTAAACCTGTGGGTCAATTTTTCGCACGCACGATTATCGGATGTGCCCCCCTGTAGGAGCTGCCGAAGGCTGCGATCTTTTGATCTTGCCCTAAAAAGCAAAATCAAAAGATCGCAGCCTTCGGCAGCTCCTACAGGGATTGTTGTTCGCCATAAAAAACCGGGCGGCTTTTGAGGCCGCCCGGTTTTGTGTGGAGCGATTACAAGTGCGATTCGGCGTATTCGGCCAGGATCGAACGTGGAACCCCTTGCAGGGTGATGTGCACCCCGTTCGGGAAGTCCTTGAAGCGTTCAGTGAGGTAGGTCAGCCCGGAGCTGGTCGCGGACAGGTAAGGGGTGTCGATCTGTGCCAGGTTGCCCAGGCACACCACTTTGGAACCGGCGCCGGCACGGGTGATGATGGTTTTCATCTGGTGCGGTGTGAGGTTCTGGCATTCGTCGATCAGGATCAGGCTCTGCTGGAAGCTGCGGCCCCGGATGTAGTTGAGGGATTTGAACTGCAACGGCACTTTGCTGAGGATGTAGTCGACGCTGCCATGGGTGCTTTCGTCATCCATGTGCAAGGCTTCGAGGTTGTCGGTGATGGCGCCCAGCCACGGCTCCATTTTTTCCGCCTCGGTGCCGGGCAGGAAGCCGATTTCCTGGTCCAGGCCCTGCACGCTGCGGGTGGCGATGATGCGGCGATAACGTTTGCTGACCATGGTCTGTTCGATCGCAGCGGCCAGCGCCAGGATGGTTTTACCCGAGCCCGCGGCACCCGACAGGTTGACCAGGTGGATGTCCGGATCGAGCAAGGCGTACAACGCCAGGCTCTGATAGATATCACGCGGTTTCAGGCCCCAGGCCTCCTGGTGCAGCAGCGGTTCCTGGTGCAGGTCGAGGATCAGCAAGCGGTCCTCTTCGATCTCCTTGATCCAGCCGACAAAGCCCTGTTCATCAATGATGAACTCATTGATGTGCACCGCCGGCAGGTTGTCGATCAACTGCACCTGATGCCAGGTGCGGCCGTGGTCCTGACGGGTTTCGACCTTGCTTACACGGTCCCAGAAAGAGCCGGTCATGTTGTGGTAGCCATTGGGCAGCAAGGACACGTCATCGACCAGTTGGTCGGTGCTGTAGTCCTCGGCCGCGATCCCGCAGGCGCGCGCCTTGAGGCGCATGTTGATGTCTTTGGTGACCAGCACCACGGGCTTTTTCGGGTCGCGCGTGTGCAGATCGATCAGTTGATTGATGATTTTGTTGTCATTCAGGTGCTCGGGCAGAATCAGGTTCGGCTCGGCATGCTTGCTCATCAGAATTGACAGCAAACCCTTGGGTCCGCTTTTGCCACGCTGGATCGGCACACCCTGCTCGACGTCCTCGGGTGAGGCATCGCCCAGGGTCTTGTCGATCAGGCGGATGGCCTGGCGGCATTCGGCGGCAACGCTGTGATGCCCGCTCTTGAGCTTGTCGAGCTCCTCAAGGACGGTCATCGGGATCGCGACGTGGTGTTCTTCGAAGTTGAGCAGCGCGTTTGGATCGTGAATCAATACGTTGGTATCGAGTACATAAAGGATTGGCTGGTTGGAAGAAGAGCTACGTCCGTGATCATCCATACTCGGTCACCTTTGTGGGAGCCATTCGACGCAATACCTTGACGGTGCTGCGCCTCGAAGTGACTGCCGAATACACCTGCGGGGACTCAAGTGTTCTGCATACATGCGGGGTCTTGGGAGACGCCACCTGTGTTGCAGGTTTCGGCGGTCTGTCTTCGTAATACTCCAAAACGTGTGACAGAAAAAAGTACTTTGACGCTTTTTTGAAGTTTATTTTTCAGAGTGACCAATAACACTTGGCGGACTGCCATCACCCGTTTACAGTCGGAAGTCAACCTGCAACAAACTCCCCTGCAAAATCGCCAAAAACCCAATGTTTACTGGGTTTGGCCGTTTCAGCGAAATGCATCCTGGCAATCCTCCCAACCGATCCCGACCGGCGCCGTTTGTGTGACCAGCCACGGCAACGCCGTTTTCACCCCATCCTGCTTCACATTGAAATTGATGACCCCGTGCCGCCACAGCAGCATCAGGGTCAGCACCCGTTGCGCACTCGGGTTGCCCTTGAGTTTGCCGGCGCCGTCCTGGGCGTCGATGTCCCACAGCGCTACCTGCAATCCCTGAGCCTTGAAGAAGCCTTCGGCATCGGAACGGCGTTGGCCATCGGGCGGACGGAACAGTGGCACGAAGTTCTCCGGCAGCTTGCTTTTGACCAGTTCGGCGCTGCGGCGCACCGAGTCCTGCCAATCCTGCCAGTGACTGTGGGAGCGAAACTCCCAGCCTTGCACGCCGATGCACTGGGTCGAGTAGGTGGCTTGCAGGTGACTCACCGATTGCTCGGCCAAACGGGCCTGGATGTCCTTGCCGAGGACGAAGAACGTCCCGCTCATGTTCGACTTGCGCAGGTACTCGGTGACCCTGGCGGTGTTGTCCGGCGCGGCGTTGGCAGCACTGTCGAAGGTCAGCAGAAACAGCCGGTCGTGCATCCCGTCGCCGGAGCGCTCATAGTCACCAAAATGATCGACTTCGCTGCTGGCTTGCGGGAACAAGGCGGCCTTGCGCAATTGTTCGTCCAGGTACTGGGTGTGGAACACACGACTCGGTTCGGCCCACTTGATGTAGTAGCTGTCTGCACTGACCTGGAACTTGGCAGCTTGTTCGCGCAGGGTGGGCATGTCTTCGACCAGAAAACAGAACGAGGCATCCTGGTCGCAACTCTGTTGGGCGTAGTTGTAGTTGGCCAGCAGCCGCTGCCACATACGTTGGCGAACCCGGTTGACCGACTCCAGGTTGATGGTGCGCAAGCCCAGGCGCTGGGCCAGGGCGGGTTCGTCCAGCGCTTCACTGGCCAACAGCACACTGGAAAACATCAGGATCTCGGCCCTCGACGCCACGTCGAACAGCGTTGGACTGACGAGTTTTTCTGGCCAGGTGCTGCGATCAAGCGTCGCCACATCGCCGGGTGCCGCGAGGGCAGCGACGCTCAGTAGCCAGATCGAGATGAGAAAAGCGATACGCAATGGGATGTCTCCATAACAAAACCCGCGCGGCACTATAGCTGATCGCGGCCCTCATTCCCGCAGCAACCCCAATCTCCTGTGGGAGCGAGCTTGCTCGCGATGACGGTGCATCAGCCAACATCTTTTCCGAATGTCAGACCGCTATCGCGAGCAAGCTCGCTCCCACAGGGTTTGGTGCAAGGCCACCGGCCATCACCTATTACCCCGATAGCTGGAGTCAAGGCCGACAACCCCCTAGAATCGCGGCCACGATTAAAGGAGACGACTTCATGCTGATGGTGATTTCACCCGCCAAGACCCTCGACTATGAAACACCGCCGGCGACCCAGCGTTTCACTCAGCCGCAGTACCTCGACCACTCTCAGGAGCTGATCCTGCAGTTGCGCGAGTTGTCCCCGGCACAGATCAGCGAACTGATGCACGTTTCCGACAAGATCGGCGGGCTCAACGCCGCGCGTTTCGGCAGCTGGACGCCCGCCTTCACCCCGGAAAACGCCAAGCAGGCGCTACTGGCCTTCAAGGGCGATGTGTACACAGGCCTGAATGCACAAACCTTCAGCGAAGCCGATTTCGACTATGCCCAGCAGCATCTGCGCATGTTGTCCGGCCTGTACGGCCTGCTGCGCCCACTGGACCTGATGCAACCCTATCGCCTGGAAATGGGCACCCGGCTGGCCAACGCCCGGGGCAAGGACCTGTATGCCTTCTGGGGTACACGCATCAGCGAATGGCTGAACGAAGCCCTGGTCGATCAAGGCGATGACGTGCTGCTGAACCTAGCTTCCAACGAGTACTTCTCGGCGGTCAAGCGCAGCGCCTTGAACGCACGCATCATCAATACCGAATTCAAGGACCTGAAGAACGGCCAGTACAAGATCATCAGCTTCTACGCGAAAAAGGCTCGCGGCTTGATGAGCCGCTTCGTCATCGAAGAACGCATCAACGATCCGGCCACCCTCAAGCAATTCGACGTTCAAGGCTATCGCTACAGCGCTGAACAGTCCAAACCGGACAACCTGGTGTTTCTGCGCGATCACGCACCAGAGTGATGCAGCCGGTCGGCGCATGAGCGAACAACCCCTCATGCGCTGCCCATTGATCGTCCGACAATTCCCCTCTGATCGCCAACCTATTGGCGTCAAAAAACCATTGATCGTTTTCCTAACTTTAGTTTCACTCGACTTCAATCATTTTTTTGCGTAGTGGCACTGACTTTTTTTAACAGTAGTGGCAAAAAACTATCCGCCCCAATTATACGCCTATATATAAAGGGCCAAACGGCAAGTGCTATCAATATGAGAGCAGTGCCATCTTTCTCAATATTTCAAGAAATTTCAGATTTCACGATGAGCGGACTGGAACTATGTCCAAACGCGCCGTTCATACCACTGGCAACGATTCTCGCCGAGCCTGTACGAGATAACTTACACAGATAAGCGATTCTTGTAGCGAAGTTGCAATATTAACTTGCGCTGGCTAATCACTGATTTGAACAACGGCAAGCGGACAGGAGATAACGCAGTATGACTATCCCCTACAAGGCCACGGCTGCGCCCCTATAAACGTGCTCACCCGAGCACCCAACCGCTTGATCTGCGGGCTTCCGGCCTGAGATCAAGCGTGCAAGGCCGTTGCACCTGCATCCTCCGAAAGGAGGATCGGCTGCATAACAGGGCAAATCATAACAACAAGGCCTAGTTGCGCACCCCTTGAGTGCATTTATTTAGACACTCGTAACTTATATGCCAGCACACGGCATTGCTGCGCCTGCAAGGCGCACTTGCGAGTGCACTAAAACACGCTGAAAACCATTAACTCCGGCCATCTAATGGCTTGATCAATACAGAGGTAATTGCGATGCGCATCAGCATATTTGGTTTGGGTTACGTTGGCGCAGTATGTGCCGGTTGCCTGTCTGCACGGGGTCATGACGTCGTTGGCGTCGATGTGGCAAAAGACAAGATCGATATGATCAATGCCGGCAAATCGCCGATTGTTGAACCAGGCCTGGGCGAACTTCTGGCCCAGGGCATCCAGACCGGTCGCCTGCGTGGCACCACCAACTTCGCCGAGGCGATTCGCGACACTGACCTGTCGATGATCTGCGTGGGCACGCCGAGCAAAAAGAACGGCGACCTGGAACTGAACTACATCGAGGCAGTGTGCCGCGAAATCGGTTTTGTCCTGCGTGACAAGACCACCCGCCACACCATCGTCGTGCGCAGCACCGTGTTGCCGGGCACCGTGGCCAACGTGGTCATCCCGATTCTCGAAGACTGCTCCGGCAAGAAGGCCGGCGTTGATTTCGGTGTGGCCGTGAACCCTGAGTTCCTGCGCGAAAGCACCGCCATCGCCGACTACGACCAGCCGCCAATGACCGTCATCGGCGAGTTCGACAAAGCGTCCGGTGACGTTCTGCAATCGCTGTACGAAGAGCTCGACGCGCCGATCATCCGCAAGGACATCGCGGTCGCCGAGATGATCAAGTACACCTGCAACGTGTGGCACGCCACCAAGGTCACCTTCGCCAACGAAATCGGCAACATCGCCAAGGCGGTCGGCGTCGACGGTCGCGAAGTGATGGACGTGGTCTGCCAGGACAAGACTCTGAACCTGTCCCAGTACTACATGCGTCCGGGCTTCGCCTTCGGCGGCTCGTGCCTGCCAAAGGACGTGCGCGCACTGACCTACCGCGCCGGCTCCCTGGACGTGGAAGCGCCGTTGCTCAACTCGCTGATGCGCAGCAACGAATCCCAGGTGCAGAACGCTTTCGACATCGTTTCCAGCCACGACAAACGCAAAGTCGCCCTGCTGGGCCTGAGCTTCAAGGCCGGTACCGACGACCTGCGCGAAAGCCCGCTGGTTGACCTGGCGGAAATGCTGATCGGCAAGGGCTACGACCTGAGCATCTACGACAGCAACGTCGAGTACGCCCGCGTTCACGGTGCCAACAAGGACTACATCGAGTCGAAGATCCCGCACGTCTCGTCCTTGCTCAACGCCGACTTCGACGCGGTGATCAACAACTCCGACGTGATCATCCTCGGCAACCGTGACGAGAAATTCCGTGCCCTGGTGCAGGACGTTCCACACGGCAAGCAGGTGATCGACCTGGTGGGCTTCATGTCCAAGGCCACCAGCGTCAAAGGTCGCACCGAAGGCATCTGCTGGTAAGCCCCCTGTAGGAGCGAGCTTGCTCGCGATGCACCTGAGAACACCGCTGGGTATCAGATACCCAGCGTCATCGTTGGCGACCATCGCGAGCAAGCTCGCTCCTACAGGTTTGTACGCCTGCGTTAACCCGAGATCTAGACGGATGCAGATTATGCACAGGCTAAAGCACGGCCTACTCCAGGCCGCCGGTTGGCTGTTCTACCTGAGTTTACTGATGGGCCTCGCCATGGCGTTGCCCGTGTCCACGTTCGACTCCGAGTCGAAGGACTTCATTTTCCTGATTGGCGCCGTGGGTATCTGGCGCTACTCGATGGGTGCCACGCACTTTGTGCGCGGCATGATTTTTCTGTACATCGTCTACCCGCACCTGCGGCGCAAAGTGCGCAAGCTGGGCAAAGCGGCTGACCCGTCCCACGTGTTCCTGATGGTCACCAGCTTTCGTATCGATGCGCTGACCACTGCGCAGGTCTACAGCTCGGTGATCCGCGAAGCCATCGACTGCGACCTGCCGACCACCGTGGTCTGCTCCATCGTGGAAATGTCCGATGAGCTGCTGGTCAAAAGCCTGTGGAACCGGATGAACCCACCGGCCCGGGTCAAGCTCGACTTCGTGCGCATTCCCGGCACCGGCAAGCGCGATGGCCTGGCCTACGGCTTCCGCGCCATCTCCCGACACCTGCCGGACGATCGCGCCGTGGTTGCGGTGATCGATGGCGACACCGTGCTCGGCGAAGGCGTGGTGCGCAAGACCGTGCCGTGGTTCCAGTTGTTCGGCAATGTCGGTGGCCTGACCACCAACGAATTCTGCGAAGTGCGCGGCGGCTACATCATGAGCGAATGGCACAAGCTGCGTTTCGCCCAGCGTCACATCAACATGTGCTCGATGGCCCTGTCCAAGCGCGTGCTGACCATGACCGGGCGCATGTCGGTATTCCGTGCCACCGTGGTCACCAACCCGGAATTCATCGCCGACGTGGAAAGCGACTCGCTGCAACACTGGCGCCTGGGTCGCTTCAAGTTCCTTACCGGCGACGACAAGTCGAGCTGGTTCAGCCTGATGCGCCTGGGCTACGACACCTTCTACGTGCCCGACGCGGCGATCAACACCGTTGAACACCCGCCGGAAAAGAGCTTCATCAAGGCCAGTCGCAAACTGATGTTCCGCTGGTACGGCAACAACCTGCGGCAGAACTCCCGTGCCCTGGGCCTGGGGATCAAACGCCTCGGCGTGTTCACCTCGGTGGTGCTGTTCGACCAGCGCGTGTCGATGTGGACCTCGCTGCTGGGCCTGACCGTGGCGCTGATCGCCAGCTTCAAGTACGGCACCGCGTTCATCCTGGTGTACCTGCTCTGGATCGGCATCACCCGGTTCATCCTGACCTTGTTGCTGTCGTGCTCCGGACACCGGATCGGCCCGGCCTACCCGGCGATTCTCTATTACAACCAGATCGTCGGTGCGCTGGTGAAGATCTATGTGTTCTTTCGCCTCGACCAACAGTCCTGGACTCGCCAACCCACTTCTCTGACCCGTGATCTCGCCAGCTTTCAACGTTGGTTCAACACCTGGTCGTCTCGGACCATGACCTTCTCTGCCGGCAGCATTTTTGTCGCCGTGCTGCTGTTGATGGTCTGACCGCCCCCTTATTGAATTAACCAGGAAATCGCCCTTATGAATACCGCCGTCAACGCCAACGTAGTGCACGAATCCGAAGCCCAGCGCCAACACGCCCGCGTGAAAATCCCGGCCAAGTTGCGCTTCTTCGGCCCTGACCGGACACCGGTCGAAGCCCGGGTGATCGACCTGTCCGCCGGTGGTCTGGCGTTCAACGCCGGTCAGTTGCCGCTGAAAATTGGCGATGTGTACAAGGCCCGCCTGCAGTTCGTCATCGACAACCTCGGCCTGGCCATGGACGTCGAGTTGCAGGTCCGCTCCTTCGACCGCGAGACCGGACGCGCCGGCTGCCAGTTCCAGAACCTGGAACCACGGGACATCTCGACCCTGCGCCACCTGATCACTTCGCACCTGGCTGGCGACATCGTCAGCGTGGGTGAAATGCTGGCGACCCTGCAGCGCGACAACTTCACCAAGGCGCGCAAGATGAAGGACGGCGGCCACGGCATGACCGCGTTCGGACGCCTGAAAGCCGTGACCTTCAGCCTGGGGATCTTTGTGGTGGGTGTTGCCGCCTTCGGCTTCGTTTTCAAATCGGTGTATGGCATGTACTTCGTCAGCCACGCCCAGGCCGGTCTGGTCAGCGTGCCGGGCGTGAACATCACCATGCCCCGCGACGGTACCGTACAGAGCCTGGTGAAAGCCGACGGCGTGGCCGCCAAGGGCGCACCGCTGGCGACCTTCAGCACCAGCATGCTCGACGTGCTCAAGGGCCATCTGGACGAAGATCAACTGCAACCGGCCAAGGTTGCAGAACTGTTCGGCAAGCAGATGACCGGCACCCTGACCTCGCCTTGCGATTGCACCGTGGCCCAGCAAATGGTCGCCAACGGTCAGTACGCCAGCAAGGGCGACGTGATCTTCCAACTGGTCCCGCGGGGCGGCGAAGCCAATGTTGAAGCGCGCTTCTCCTATCGCCAGTTCAGCGACGTACGCCCGGGTACTTCGGTGCGCTTCCAGATCGCCGGCGAGGACAAGAGCCGCACCGGCAAGATCGTCAGCAGCACCAGCCTGAAAAGCGCCGACCTGTCGTCGGACATCCGCGTGCTGATCCAGCCAGACGAAACCCTGGACAGCTCCCTTGCCGGCCGCCCGGTGGAAGTGAGCAGCGACCGTGGCCCGAACCTGAACTGGCTGATCGACAAAGCCATGGCTGTCGGTCTTTAAGTCGAGGACATGCCTGTGACTACTCCAACCCTCAACACGCCGCCGACCCTGTGGGAGCGAGCTTGCTCGCGATGGGATCGACGCGGTTTGTCTGATGCACCGAGCCAGCCGCATCGCGAGCAAGCTCGCTCCCACAGGGGATTTGCGTTCTGTTCGCTAGCCCTGGCAGTCAGCCTCAGCGGTTGCGCCGGTCTCCCCGACCAGCGCCTGGCCAACGAAGCGCTCAAGCGCGGCGACACCGCTACCGCGGCGGCGAACTACCGGCAACTGGCAGACCTGGGCTACAGCGAAGCGCAGGTCGGTCTGGCCGATATCCAGGTCGACAGCCGTGACCCGGCGCAGATGAAACAGGCCGAGGCGACTTACCGCGCCGCGGCCAGCGTTTCGCCGCGCGCCCAGGCACGCCTCGGTCGCCTGCTGGTGGCCAAGCCCGGTTCCACCGAAGCCGAGCAGCACGAAGCCGAAACCCTGTTGAAAAAAGCCGCCGCCGCGGGCGAAGGCAACACGCTGATTCCGCTGGCGATGCTGTACCTGCAATACCCGCACAGCTTTCCCAACGTGAATGCCCAGCAGCAGATCAGCCAATGGCGTGCCGAGAACAAGCCGGAAGCCGGCTTGGCGCAAGTGCTGCTCTATCGCACCCAGGGCACCTACGACCAGCATCTGGATGACGTGGAAAAGATCTGCAAGGCCGCGCTCAACACCAGCGACATCTGCTACGTCGAACTGGCCACGGTTTACCAGAAACAGGCCAAGCCAGAACAACAGGCCGAGCTGATCAAGCAGATGCAAGCGGCTCACGCTCGCGGCAGCGTTTCGGCGCAGCGCGTCGACAGCGTCGCCCGTGTGCTTGCCGATGCGACCCTGGGCAAGACCGACGAGAAGACCGCGCAATCGCTGCTCGAACCGATCGCCCCGGGCTACCCGGCGTCGTGGGTCACCCTCGCGCAGTTGATCTACGACTTCCCCGAACTGGGCGACGTCGACCAGATGATGAAGTACCTGGACAACGGCCGCGCCGCCGACCAGCCCCGCGCCGAACTGTTGCTGGGCAAGCTCTACTTCGAAGGCAAGATGGTCCCGGCCGACGCCAAGGTCGCCGAGGAGCATTTCCAGAAAGCCGTCGGCCGTGAAGTCGCCGCCGATTACTACCTCGGCCAGATCTATCGCCGTGGCTACCTGGGCAAGGTCTATCCGCAGAAGGCCCTCGACCATCTGTTGACCGCTGCGCGCAACGGCCAGAACAGCGCCGACTTCGCCATCGCCCAACTGTTTTCCCAGGGCAAGGGCACCAAGCCTGATCCGCTGAACGCCTACGTCTTCAGCCAACTGGCCCTGGCCCAGAACACACCGCAAGCCACCGAGCTTGCGCAAACAATCCAAACGCAATTGCCGCCCGACCGGTTGGCCGAAGCCCAACGCCTATTGAAACAAGAACAGGCCGTGCGCGGTGCCCTGAGCCCGAACACGCCGGAACTGCATACCCTGCAAGAAGAAGTCAGCGAGGAATCCCAATGAAGTTGAATCCATTCATGAAGGCTGGCATCGGCCTGACATTCGCGCTGATCTGGTCTTGCCCGACGCTTGCTGCGATGACTGAAGAAACCAAGAACTTCGGCCTGGACATGAAGATCACCGGCCAGTCCGAAGACGACCGTGACCTCGGCACCCAGCGCGGCGGCGACGTCAACGGCGTCGGCCTTGACCTGCGCCCGTGGGTGTATGGCGAAAGCGGCGCGTGGAGCGCTTACGCCATGGGTCAGGCGGTGACGTCCACCGACATCATCGAGACCGACACACTGCAAGAGTCCGAAGGCACCGAGAACACCAGCAACAATGACCGCCAGACCAAGAAGAACTACCTGGCGATGCGCGAATTCTGGGTCGGCTACAGCGGTTTCACGCCCTACCCCGGCGAGATCCTGAAACTCGGTCGTCAGCGTCTGCACAACGACGACGGTCAATGGCGCGATACCAACATCGAAGCCCTGAACTGGACCTTCGACACCACCTTGTTGCGCGCCAACGCGGGTGTCGCCGAGCGCTTCAGCGAGTACCGCACTGACCTGAAAGAACTGTCCCCCAAGGACAAGGATCGCCTGCACGCCTACGCCGATGCGGAATACCAATGGACACCGGGTCACTGGGCCGGCATTCGCGGTCACCACACTCACGATGACGGCAAGCTCGACTATCCGGAACCGGGCGTACCTTCCGATTCGCTGGACAAAAAACAGAATGGCGACATCAGCTGGCTGGGCTTGCAGGCCAACAGCGATGCCTACAACTGGCGCAACACCAATACCTTCAACTACTGGGGCAGCATCACCGGCATGAGTGGCGACCGCGACACGGTTAACCCGCTGAACGCTGATGGCACCGCTCCCGCACAACCCAAGAGCAGCGGCAATGTCGATGGCTGGGCCACCGACCTGGGCGTGCGTCTGCGCCTCGATCCGCAATGGCAAGTCGGTGCGGCCTACGCCCGGGCCAGCGCCGATTACGAACAGAACGGCCTGGAAAGCAACCGCTCGAACTACACCGGTACACGTTCACGCGTGCACCGTTTCGGCGAAGCCTTCCGTGGCGAAATGAACAACATGCAATCGGCCACGCTGTTCGGTTCGTGGATGCTCAACGACGAGTACGACGCCAGCCTGATCTACCACAAATTCTGGCGCGTCGACGGCAACAAGCCGATCACCAGCGACGGCATCGACGCCGTGCAGAACAACACCGACGACGTGACCGGCGCCGTGTTGTCCAGCACCTCCCTGCCGCTGAACGATGGCGAAAAAGACCTCGGCCAGGAAATGGATCTGGTCGTCACCAAGTACTTCAAGCAAGGCCTGTTGCCAGCGGCGTTGAGCCAGAAGATCGATGAACCTTCGGCCCTGGTGCGGTTCCGTGGCGGTGTGTTCAAGCCCGGCGACGCCTATGGCAAAGAAGTCGATTCGTACATGCATCGCGCGTTCATCGACGTGGTCTGGAAATTCTGATGCAGAGCGCGAAGGGAGTCCCCGACATGAACAGTGCCAAGAAAGGTTCCTTGACCTTGCTGGCCGGCGCGATGCTACTGGCAAGTGCGGCTGCCTTCGCGACTGTGGAGCCCGCTGCGCCCGCCAAGCCGGCCACTGTTGCCAAGGAACTGCAACAAGCCAAGACCTACACCGTCAGCAGCGCGCCGACCGCGCCGCTGGAACTGGCCAAGCCGACGCTGCCGGACGTCTCGGGCTACACCGCCGAGGCCATCGCGAAAAAAATCGTGCGCAGCAAGGTCGGCAAAGTCAGCCTGCGCCGGATGATGCAGGAAGACGCCCTGAAGGACTTCATCGGTGGCGACAACAAGATGGCCGAGTGGGTGGTGCGTCAGCACGGCATCCCCCAGGCGATCTTCGTCGACGACGGCTACATGAACCTCAAGGACGTGGCGAAGAAACTGCCGAAGTACGTCATCGAAACGTCACCGGGCGTGTACCTCGCCAGGCTGCCGATCGTGGTCGGCCGTCACGGCATCCTCGAAATCGACAAGCAGACCCAGGAACTGCGCCTGTCCCAGGAGGGCGGTGCGTTCCTGGTCAACGACGGTCAGTTGTTCGTACGCGATACCAAAATCACCGGCTGGCGCGAAAAGGACAACGGCCCGGCGACGTTCAATTCGCCGAAGGAATTCCGTCCGTTCCTGCTGTCCTGGGGCGGCACCGAGACCTACATCGCCAACAGCAAGATTGCCAGCTTCGGCTACGCCAACAGTAAGTCCTACGGCGTGAGTATTTCCCAGTACACGCCGAACATGGCCAAGGTGCTCAAGCGTCCTGAGCCGACCGGCTGGATCGTCGGCTCCGAATTCTCGGACATGTGGTACGGCTTCTACTGCTACGAAACCCGCGACTTCGTGGTCAAGGGCAACACCTACAAAGACAACATCGTCTACGGCATCGACCCGCACGACCGTTCCCACGGCCTGATCATTGCCGACAACACGGTGTACGGGACCAAGAAGAAGCACGGGATCATTATTTCCCGTGAGGTCAACGACAGCTTCATCTTCAACAACCGCAGCTACGACAACCACCTCTCGGGGCTGGTGATCGACCGTAACAGCGTGAACAACCTGATTGCCCACAACGAGATCTACCAGAACCACACCGACGGCATCACCCTCTACGAGAGTGCCGACAACCTGCTGTGGGGCAACAAGGTGATCAGCAACCGTCGGCACGGCATCCGCATTCGTAACAGCGTGAACATTCGCCTCTACGAAAACGTCGCCATGGCCAACGGCCTGACCGGCGTCTACGGCCACATCAAGGACCTGAGCAACACCGACCGTGACATCAAGCTCGACCCGTTCGACGCCCAGGTGTCGCTGATCGTGGTCGGCGGTGAACTGGCGGCCAACGGCAGCGGCCCGCTGTCCATCGACTCGCCGCTGAGTGTCGAGTTGTATCGCGTGTCCATGCTCGCACCGACCAAGTCCAGCGGCATTAGCTTCACCGGCATCCTTGGCGAGCGTCAGGATGAAATTCTCGACCTGCTGGTGCGCCAGCAGAAAGCCGTGCTGATCGACCCCGTCGAACGCCAGACCGAAATGCGGGACTGAGGATAATCTTATGCACCCACACTTGATCAAATTACTCAGCCTGTCGGCCCTGACCGCCGGCATTCTCGCGGCCAGCGGCGGTGTTCGCGCCGATGAGGTGCAAGCACCGAAATTCTCCGCCGAACCGTGCTGCAGCCTGTGCCCGGCCGCCCACGACGCGAAGAACTACACCACCCGTTATCAGCAGAACTTCACCACGCTGGTGCAGGCCCAGGGCGACTGGCTGTTCCGTACGCAGGAAGACTTGCGCACCGAATTCGACACCACACCCGCAGGCTACAAACGCATGAAGCAATTGCACGATGCGTTCAAGAGCAAAGGCGTGGAACTGGTTGTCGTGTACCAACCGACCCGTGGCCTGGTGAACCGCAACAAGCTCAACCCGGCGGAGAAAGCCAGCTTCGACTTCGACAAGGCGCTGAGAAACTACAAGACCATGCTGGGCCGTTTCGCGCAGATGGGCTATGTCGTTCCGGACCTGTCGCCGCTGACCAACGAGTCGTTGCCAGACACCCTGCCCGCCCACGATTTCTACTTCCGTGGCGACCAGCACTGGACCCCGTACGGTGCCCAGCGCACGGCGAAAATCGTCGCCGAGAAGGTCAAGCAATTGCCTGAATTCGCCGACATTCCCAAGCGCGAATTCGAGACCAAAAAGTCGGGGCGCATGGGCAAGACCGGAACGTTGCACAACATGGCCGGTCAACTCTGTGGCACCAGCTACGCGATCCAGTACATGGATCAGTTCACCACCGAGCCGAAGGGCGAAGCGGGCGATGGCGATCTGTTCGGTGATTCCGGCAATCCGCAAATCACCCTCGTGGGTACCTCCCACAGTGGCAAGAACTACAACTTCGCCGGTTTCCTCGAAGAGGCCATCGGCGCCGACATTCTCAACGTGGCGTTCCCCGGCGGCGGCCTCGAAGGTTCGATGCTGCAGTACCTGGGCAGCGACGAGTTCCAGAAGAACCCGCCGAAGATTCTCATCTGGGAATTCTCGCCGCTGTACCGCCTCGACCAGGAAACCATCTACCGCCAGATGATGGCGCTGCTGGACAACGGTTGCGAAGGCAAGGATGCACAGATGTCCGGCAGCGCCACGCTCAAGCCGGGCAAAAACGAGTTGATGGTCAACAGCAAGAACATGGACCTGCGTAACGCTAGCCACCAGGTCGACATCCGCTTCGCCGATACGTCGGTGAAAACCCTGCAAGCCACCCTCTGGTACATGAACGGTCGCCACGAGGACATCAAGATCGAAAAACCGGAAACCTCCGAGACTGACGGGCGTTTCGCTTTCGAGTTGCGCACGGACGAAGACTGGGCCTCGCAGAACCTGCTGGCCGTTGAAGTCCAGGGCCCCGAAGCCGGTGCCGCGCCTCAGAAAGTCGAAGCGAAAATTTGCAAACGCAACGTATTCCCGGGCGCCGAGCAGCGTACTGCTTCGGTCGGGCAATGAGGTCTGCTATGCGCAATCCGAAACTGAAGCATCTGTTGGCACCGACGCTGTTGAGCCTGGCGATGTTTGCTGGCGCCACACAAGCGGCGGCGCCATTGCGTCCGCCACAGGGTTACTTCGCACCGATAGAGAAGGTCAAAACCGGCGACAAGAGCGAAGGCTGCGATGCGATGCCGACGCCTTACACCGGCTCGTTGCAATTTCGCAGCAAGTACGAAGGTTCGGACAAGGCCCGCTCGACCCTGAACGTGCAGTCGGAAAAAGCCTTCCGTGAAAGTACTGCCGACATCACCAAGATCGAGCGCGGCACCAGCAAGCGCGTGATGCAGTTCATGCGTGACGGTCGCCCGGAACAACTGGAATGCACGCTCGATTGGTTGACCGCGTGGGCCAAGGCCGATGCCTTGATGTCCAAGGACTTCAACCACACCGGCAAGTCGATGCGTAAATGGGCGTTGGGCAGCATGGCGTCTTCATACATTCGCCTGAAGTTTTCCGACTCCCGACCGCTGGCCAACCATCAGCAAGAGTCGCAGTTGATCGAAGCCTGGTTCAGCAAGATGGCCGACCAGGTGGTCAGCGACTGGGACAACCTGCCGCTCGAGCAGACCAACAACCACTCGTACTGGGCCGCCTGGTCGGTGATGGCCACTTCCGTCGCCACCAACCGCCGCGACCTGTTCGACTGGGCCGTGAAGGAATTCAAGGTCGGCGCCAACCAGGTCGACGCCAACGGTTATCTGCCCAACGAACTCAAGCGTGAACAACGGGCCCTGGCGTACCACAACTATGCACTGCCGCCGCTGGCGATGATCGCCAGTTTCGCCCAGGTCAACGGTGTGGACTTGCGTCAGGAAAACAACGGTGCATTGAAACGCCTCGGTGATCGCGTGCTCGCCGGGGTGAAAGACCCGGATGAGTTCGAGGAAAAGAACGGCAAGGAACAGGACATGACCGACCTTAAGGTCGACTCGAAATTTGCCTGGCTCGAACCGTTCTGCACGCTCTACACCTGCTCGCCCGAGGTGCTGGCCAAGAAACACAAGATGCAACCGTTCAAGACCTTCCGCCTCGGCGGTGACCTGACCAAGGTCTACGACCCGGCCAATGAAAAGGGCAGCAAGGGTTCTTGAAGACAGACACAAAACCTGTGGGAGCGAGCTTGCTCGCGATAGCGGTCTGACATTCAACATCGATGTCGACTGACACTCCCTCATCGCGAGCAAGCTCGCTCCCACAGGGTTAGTGCAGGACATGAGTTTTTGTGTGTTGCCCTCCAGATTTTCTTGGGGGGTTTGGGGGGGCCGTTGGCCCTTGACTGTTGGTTCAAACAAGGAGAGATCGGGATGGTTTTTTCGTCCAACGTGTTCCTGTTTTTGTTCTTGCCGATCTTCCTCGGCTTGTACTACCTGAGCGGGCAACGCTATCGCAATCTGCTGCTGCTGATTGCCAGTTACGTGTTCTATGCCTGGTGGCGTGTGGACTTCCTCGCACTGTTCGCCGGCGTCACGCTGTGGAACTACTGGATCGGCCTGAAAGTCGGTGCCGCAGGTGTCCGGACCAAACCGGCGCAGCGCTGGCTGCTGCTCGGCGTGGCCGTCGACCTGTGCATCCTCGGTTACTTCAAGTACGCCAACTTCGGCGTCGACAGCATCAACGCGATGATGACGTCGGTGGGCCTGGAGCCTTTCATCCTGACCCACGTGCTGCTGCCGATCGGGATCTCGTTCTACGTCTTCGAGTCCATCAGCTACATCATCGACGTCTACCGTGGCGACACTCCGGCGACCCGCAACCTGATCGACTTCGCGGCGTTCGTGGCGATCTTCCCGCACTTGATCGCCGGTCCCGTGTTGCGTTTTCGCGACCTGGCCGACCAGTTCAACAACCGCACCCACACCCTCGACAAGTTCTCCGAGGGCTGCACGCGGTTCATGCAGGGTTTCATCAAGAAAGTCTTCATCGCCGACACCCTCGCGGTGGTGGCCGACCATTGCTTCGCCCTGCAAAACCCGACCACGGGCGACGCCTGGCTCGGTGCCCTGGCGTACACCGCGCAACTGTATTTCGACTTCTCCGGCTACAGCGACATGGCCATCGGCCTGGGCTTGATGATGGGTTTCCGTTTCATGGAAAACTTCAAGCAGCCGTATGTCAGCCAGTCGATCACCGAGTTCTGGCGGCGCTGGCACATCAGCCTGTCGACCTGGCTGCGTGACTATCTGTACATCACCCTGGGCGGCAACCGCAAAGGCACGCTGATGACCTATCGCAACCTGTTCCTGACCATGCTGCTCGGTGGTCTGTGGCACGGCGCGAACATCACATACATCGTCTGGGGTGCATGGCACGGCATGTGGCTGGCGATTGAAAAAGCCATCGGCCTGAATACTTCGCCACGCAGCTTCAACCCGATCCGCTGGGCAATGACCTTCCTGCTGGTGGTGATGGGCTGGGTGATTTTCCGTGCGGAAAACCTGCACGTCGCCGGGCGCATGTACGGCGCGATGTTCAGCTTCAGCGACTGGTCGCTGTCGGAACTCAACCAGGCCAGCCTCACCGGCCTGCAAGTGGCAACGCTGATCGTGGCCTACGTGACCCTGGCGTTCTTCGGCCTGCGCGACTTCTACACCAATCAGCCTCCGGTGAAGACCAAGCCTGCAGTGAACGTCGACGCCGACGGCCCGGCCGCTGCGACACCGGGAACGATCAAGGCCGTGCCTGGGGATAACCCGGCGAGTATCCACCAGCCTGGCTACACCGTCGGCGTCGAAGCCCAGGTGCAACCGGCCTATTGGACCGCTGACTGGTCGCGCTACGTGATGCGTGCGCTGGTGCTGCTGCTGTTCATCGCCTCGATTCTCAAACTCTCGGCGCAAAGCTTCTCGCCGTTCCTTTACTTCCAGTTCTGAGGGATCTGACCATGACCCGCTCATTACGCATCTTCTACATCGCGCTGTTCCTGGTGACCCTGCTGGTGCTCGGTCTGTGGTCGGTGCGCAGCTTCTTCGGCTTCAGCACCAACGCCGACGCGACGGTGCTCAACGGCCGCTGGACCAAGGCCGTGGAAACCCACTACGACGACGAGTTCCCGATCAAGCGCCTGGGCACCAATCTCTGGGCCGCGCTGGATTTCAAACTGTTCAACGAAGGTCGTCCGGGCGTGGTGCTCGGCCGCGACCAGTGGTTGTACAGCGATGAAGAGTTCCACCCGGTGGTCAACGAAGAGCTGAACCTGCAAGGCAACTACGCGCTGGTCGAAGGCGTGCGCCAGACCTTGAAAGAGAAAGGCGTGCAACTGGTGATGGCAGTGGTGCCGGCCAAGGTGCGGCTGTACCCGGAACACCTCGGTGAGGTGAAACCGGCGAGCATCCACGCCAACCTCTACAAGGACTTCCACCAGCGCCTGGCCGCCGACCGGATTCCGGCCCCAGACCTGCTCGGCCCGCTGCAACAGGCCAAGCAGAACGGCCAGCAAGTGTTCCTGCGCACCGACACCCACTGGACCCCGGAAGGCGCCGAGATCGCGGCCAACCGTCTGGCCAAGACCATCGCCGACAAGTACCCGCTGAGCGGCGAACCGCAGCGCTTCGTCACCGAACCGGCCGAAACCGTCACCCACAAGGGCGACCTGCGTCTGTTCCTGCCACTGGACCCGCTGTTCGAAAACCTGATGCCTAAACAGGAGCAATTGCAAAAGCGCAATACGGTCGCCGCTGAAGATCAGTCCGCCGGCGACGACGCGCTGTTCGCCAACACCGAAGTGCCGGTAGCCCTGATCGGCACCAGCTACAGCGCCAACCCCAACTGGAATTTTGTGGGAGCGCTCAAGCAGGCGTTGCACAGCGACGTGGTCAATTACGCCGAAGACGGTCACGGCCCGATTCTGCCGATGCTCAGCTACCTGAAAAGCGATGCCTTCAAGAACAGCCCGCCACAAGTGCTGATCTGGGAGTTCCCTGAACGATATCTGCCTGTGAACAACGAAATCGGCGACGCCGACCCGCAGTGGGTCGCAGAGCTTAAACAAGCCGGCGCCCGCCAACAAAACGTAGCCATCAACAACAAATCCGAGACGCCCGACCGGGCGCAAAACTGAAAGAGAGGTACACCATGACTTTCACTACTACTCCTCGTCGTCTCGCCAAACGCCTTGCCCTGGTTGCCGGCATCAGCGTGCTGTCGGTACAGGCTTTCGCCGCTGGCGACGCCGCCCTGTATGGCCCGACCGCACCGAAAGGTTCGACCTTCGTGCGCATCTACAACGCCAGCAACGCCGAAGTCAGCGCCACCGTCGGCAGCACCAACCTGAGCGAGGTCGCGCCACTGTCGAGCACTGACTTCAGCTTCATGCCGGGCGGCGACTACAGCGCCAAGGTCGGCAGCCAAAGCCTGCCGGTGAAACTGGCCGGCGACCACTATTACACCCTGGTCAACAACGCCAGCGGCGCACCGCAACTGATCGAAGAGCCGCCGTTCAAGAACAAGCAGAAGTCCCTGGTCCGCGTACAAAACCTCAGTGACAAGGCGCTGACCCTGAAAACCGCCGATGGCAAGACCGACGTGGTCCCGAACGTTGCGCCCAAGGGTCGCGGCGAGCGTGAAATCAACCCGGTCAAGGTCAGCCTGGCGCTCTATGACGGCACCACCAAAGTCGGCGACGTGAAACCGGTCGCCCTGGAACGCGGTGAAGCCGCGGTGCTGTACGTCACCGGCAGCGGCAGCAGCCTGTCGCCGGTCTGGGTGAAACGCCCGGTATCGACGCGCTAAACAATTTGCCTGACTGACGCATCCCCCCTGTGGGAGCGGGCTTGCTCGCGAAAGCGGTCTGACATTCAACATCAATGTCGACTGATCCATCGCCTTCGCGAGCAAGCCCGCTCCCACAAAGTATCTAGGCGTCAATCGGGCTACGGAACAAAAACAAGAGTGAAACGACAGAACGCAGTAGCTCTAACCAATCGATATTCCAGGAGTAACAACATGATTCCAGTGATCTTGTCAGGTGGTAGTGGCTCACGTCTTTGGCCGCTTTCCCGCAAACAATTCCCTAAACAGTTCCTGGCCCTGACCGGCGAACACACCCTGTTCCAGCAAACCCTGGAACGCCTGGTGTTCGAAGGCATGGACACGCCGATCGTGGTCTGCAACAAGGACCACCGCTTCATCGTCAACGAGCAATTAGCGGCGCGCAAACTGGAATCCCAGCGCATCCTGATGGAGCCATTCGGGCGCAACACTGCGCCGGCCGTAGCCCTGACCGCGATGATGCTGGTCAATGAAGGTCGCGACGAACTGATGCTGGTATTGCCGGCCGACCACGTGCTGGAAGACCAGAAAGCCCTGCAACGCGCCCTGGCCTTGGCCACTGTCGCTGCCGAAAACGGTGAAATGGTGCTGTTCGGCGTACCGGCGACCAAGCCGGAAACCGGTTATGGCTACATCAAGTCGACCAACGACTCGCTGCTGCCCGAAGGCGTCAGCCGCGTCTCGCACTTTGTCGAAAAACCCGACGTGAAGCGTGCCACCGAGTTCGTCCAGTCCGGCGGTTACTTCTGGAACAGCGGCATGTTCCTGTTCCGCGCCAGCCGCTTCCTCGAAGAGCTGAAAAAGCACGATCCGGACATCTACGACACCTGCCTGCTGACCCTGGAACGCAGCCACCAGGACGCCGACACCATCACCCTCGACGAAGCCACCTTCGCCTGCTGCCCGGACAATTCCATCGACTACTCAGTGATGGAAAAAACCCAACGCGCCTGCGTCGTGCCGCTGACCGCCGGCTGGAGCGATGTCGGTTGCTGGTCGTCGCTGTGGGAAGTCAATGCAAAAGACGCCAACGGCAACGTCACCAAAGGCGACGTGGTGATCCAGGACAGCAAAAACTGCATGATCCACGGCAACGGCAAACTGGTGTCAGTGATCGGCCTGGAAAACATCGTCGTGGTCGAAACCAAGGACGCCATGATGATCGTCCACAAGGACAAGGTCCAAGGCGTGAAACAGATGGTCAACACCCTCAACGAACAGGGCCGCAGCGAAACCCAGAACCACTTAGAAGTCTACCGTCCGTGGGGCTCCTACGACTCGGTGGACATGGGCGGCCGCTTCCAGGTCAAGCACATCTCGGTCAAACCGGGCGCGTGCCTGTCGCTGCAGATGCACCACCACCGTGCTGAACACTGGATCGTGGTCAGCGGCACGGCGGAAGTGACCTGTGACGAGAACGTGTTCCTGCTGACCGAGAACCAGTCGACTTACATTCCGATTGCTTCGGTGCATCGCCTGCGTAACCCGGGGAAGATTCCGTTGGAGATCATCGAGGTGCAATCCGGGAGTTATCTGGGTGAGGACGATATCGAGCGGTTTGAAGATATCTATGGGCGCTCGACGCCGGTTGAGCGTGGGGTTGCGGTGAAGACTATCGCGCAGTAAGCCTCTGTAAACCTTGAGCCCCCGATCCACGTGCTGCGTTCCCTATCCGCAGCGGCTGGTTCGGGGGCTTTTTTTGTACTGGTTTTTTGTAGTGCCTCGACTGGCCTCTTCGCGGGCAAGCCCGCTCCCACAGTGGACCGGGTGGAACACAACATTCGTGAACAACCAAAAAACCTGTGGGAGCGGGCTTGCCCGCGAAGGGGCCCCCACAGTCACCGCGAAAATCTCTCCCATCGCCAATCGCACCTACGCTTAGGTAGGATGCACTTCTCTGCTCCCGAGGTTTGCGCGTCATGTTCATCGGCGTCCTGCTGGTCATCACCTGGCTGATCCTGTTGCTGCGCTATCCGGCCAAGGCCTTGCCCGTATCCGTGGCCGCCGCCATGGGGCTGGGGATCGTCGCGACCTGGGTCATCTGGATGGACCACCGCGAACTCAAGCAATTGCAACGCCTGGAGCTGCGCATCAGTTACGCGCCGCAGCAGTGTCCCGCCGACCGGCCACTGCAATTGACGATGAACAATGGCAATGACGTTCCGCTGACGGAACTGCGCTGGCGGGTTGCAGCCTATGCTCCGGGCGACACAGTGAACCTGGCCGACAACCAATACACCGCCCCGCGTTATCGCGGCCCCGGCGAATTGCAGGCCGGTGGCAACTGGGAAGATTGCTTGCCGCTGCCGCCGTTGCGCCCTGGCTACCGGCCGGAAACCCTGGAGTTTCGCGCCGAGCGATTGCAGGGTAGTTTTTCCGACTGATCCCTCCCCCATTTTTTGCACAAGGAATGCGCCATGCCCGTTGCGTTGATTACCGGTTGCTCCAGCGGCATTGGCCGTGCCCTTGCCGATGCGTTCAAGGTCGCCGGCTATGAAGTCTGGGCCAGTGCCCGCAGGGCCGAAGATGTCGCGGCACTCACCGCTGCGGGTTTCACCGCCGTGCAACTGGATGTCAACGATGCCGTGGCACTCGAAACCTTGAGCGAGCGAATCAACCAGCAAACCGGCGGCCTCGATGTGCTGATCAACAATGCGGGTTATGGCGCCATGGGGCCGTTGCTCGATGGCGGCGTACCGGCCATGCAGCGCCAGTTCGAGACCAATGTGTTCGCCATAGTCGGTGTTACCCGCGCCTTGTTCCCGGTGCTGCGTCGGGCCAAGGGGCTGGTGGTGAATATCGGTAGCGTGTCCGGTGTACTGGTCACGCCATTCGCCGGCGCCTACTGCGCTTCGAAAGCCGCCGTGCATGCCTTGAGCGATGCCTTGCGCATGGAACTGGCGCCGTTCGGCGTGCGGGTCATGGAGGTTCAGCCGGGGGCCATCGCTTCCAGCTTCGCCAAGAATGCCGGGCACGAAGCCGAGCAACTGATCAGTGAACAATCGCCATGGTTTCCGCTGCGTGAAGGTATACGCGCCCGGGCCAGGGCTTCCCAGGACAGACCGACCCCGGCCAGTGAGTTTGCCGCTGGATTGCTCAAGGCCGTGCAGCAAGCCAAACCGCCACGACTGATCCGCCTGGGCAATGGCAGCCGCGCGTTGCCGCTGATGGCCAGTTTGCTGCCCAAGGGTTTGCTCGAGTCCGGGCTGATGAAGCGGTTCGGGTTGCGTGGGCAGCTCTGAGACTGCGTCATCGTTCTTCGCGGGCAAGCCCGCGAAGGCGTCAGAACAGACACCACAGAATTTCAGGAAGCAACATGACCGACTACACCGAATACTTCAACGAAGTGATCCAGGCCCACGTGGCCATTGAACAATGGCTGGCCGAGGAACGCGACGCGTCCGATCTCGAAAAATTGCTGACGCGCTTTTCGCCGCAGTTCTCCATGGTCTCGCCGCTCGGTCGGGTGCTGGACTTTGACGCGCTGAATGAACTGTTCACGCTGGCGGGCGGCAAGAAACTCGGGTTCCGCATCGAGCTCAGCGAGTTGCGTGGCATTGCGTTGTACGACGGCGGCGCCACCGTGAGTTACCGCGAGCAACAGACCGATGCGACCGGGCTGCACTCGGATCGTCGTTCCACGGTTGTGTTCGAGAAGTTAGATGACAGGATTCTTTGGCGGCATTTGCAAGAGACCTTCTGCTGAACACGACGACGATCAACTGTAGGAGCGAGCCTGCTCGCGATGGACGTCAACGATAACGCGTGCATTCTGAATACACGCGGCGTGCTCTGGTTCATCGCGAGCAGGCTCGCTCCTACAGGGGATTGCATTCCAAGATGTGGGAGCGGAGGTGCGGCGATCCGACTTGCTCGCGAAGCAGGCGACTCGGTCTACCGGCTATGCCCCACCCTCTTGCTTCACCACCACCGTACAGGTAATCCCCGCCGCCAACACCACACCCTCCGGCACTTCATCGATGTGAATGCGTACCGGTACCCGTTGCGCCAGGCGTACCCAGTTGAAGGTCGGGTTGACGTCGGCGATCAGCTCGCGGCTCTCCGGGTTGTCGCGGTCGTAGATGCCGCGCGAGATGCTTTCCACATGGCCCTTGAGCACTTCGCCGCTCATCAGCTGCATGTCGGCCTTATCACCGACGCGCACGCGGGGCAGCTTGGTTTCTTCGAAGAAGCCGTAGACCCAGAACGAGTTCATGTCGACCACGGCCATTTTCGCCTCGCCGATGCGCGCGTAGTCGCCGCGATGCACGTTGAGGTTGGTCACGTAGCCGTCTACCGCAGCGCGCACTTCAGTGCGCTTGAGGTTGAGTTCGGCGGCTTCCAGTTGCGCCTGGGCCTGCTGGTAATCGGCCAGGGCCGAGTCGGCGAGGTTACTGGCGTCGTCGCGGTTTTCCTTGGAGATCACCAGGTTGTCCATGTCGGCGCGACGATGGGCGTTGACCTTGCGCATCTCCCAGGTCGCCTTGCGCGATGCCACCAGACCCTGCGCTTGCTTGACCGCCAGGCGGTAGTGCTCGGGGTCGATCTGCATCAGCAAATCGCCTTTTTTCACCAGCTGGTTGTCACGCACCGGCACGTCCATCACTTCGCCGGTGACGTCGGCGGCGACGTTGATGATGTCGGCGCGCACGCGGCCGTCGCGGGTCCACGGCGTGTTCATGTAGTGCTCCCACAGGGTGCGGCCGACCCACAGCGCGAGGGCCAGCACCAGCAAGGTCGCGAGCAGGCTGAAAAACTTTTTCATCAGGGCATTCTCAGTGATAGAGAGTCAACGGTAGACAGTCAGCGCCATGGCACCGAACAGACAGGTAAACAGACTCAGGCGCAGCAACGCCGGGTGCCAGAAAAAACGGTACAGGTCGAACCCGGACAGGAAGCGGTCCAGCGCCCAGGCCAGGGCCGCCGCGATGAAAAACATCAGGGTCATGGTCGGCATGTACACGCCGTGGAAGGCGATTTCACGAGGCATGTTCTAGTCCTTTTGGCTGGCTGCTTGTGAAGGCCGCGAGCGGTGATTGCGGATCGAGCAGCGAGGTGCGGATGAAGTGCAGGTAGCTCTTCACCCGGCGCAACGCCGAGGTATCGAAGTGCGGAGCGAAGGGTTCGTCGGTGGACTGCACCCGGCTGATCGCGTGATCGACAGCGACCAGCGCGCGTTCGAGGTTGCTGTTGTTCGGTTGCAAAAACAGCCGCACCAGCGCACGCCCCATCACCCGGATCGCCTGGCGCCACGGCTGGGATTCGGCATAGGCCGGATGCACCGGCAGAATCGCCTGCTCCTTGCGCAACTCGATGATCGCGTGGCCGACTTCCAGCACCACGAACATCCAGCGCAGCAAGTCCCGCTGCACCTGCGGTTGGCCTGCCGCGAAGCCGTAGGCCTGATGCACCAGGTCGCGGGTGCGGCTCTCGAAACTCGACGCCAGGCCCTTGAGCTTGCCGCTGATGGCGTACACCACCTGACCACGCAGGTCCTGCTCCAGGCGACGCCACAACCAGCGGCTGTTGGGCGGCAGAATGATCGCCCCGGCCGCTGCGCACACCAGCATGCCCAGCACCATGGCGATGTAGTCATTGATGAAGGTGTAGGGGTTGTAGACCGTGAAGTTGTCCGGCACTGAACCTGTGCTGAAGAAGATCAGCAAGCCCAGGCCGACGCCGACGTATTGCGGCCGCGAGGTCAGGAACGAGCCGAGTACGATCACTGGCGCGAGCATCACGCACAGCAACGGAAATCCATCGATCCACGGGAAAATGAAAAACATCTCGACGAAGCCGATCAATGCCCCGAGCAATGTCCCGCACGCCATCTGAAAGGCCATGCGCTTGGGGTTCGGAGTAGCGGCGGACAGGCCCACGGTCGCGGCGGCAATCAGGGTCATGGTCGCGCCGCTCGGCCAGGCGGTTGCCACCCAGTAGCTGCCCAATACCACCAGAATGAACGCCGCGCGTATCCCCGATGCTGCCGCTGCCATCCAGTTGGTTTGCGGGGTGAACGGCTCGTCCCAACTCTCTCGTTCGTGACTGTGATCGGCCAGCGACGCGTGGGTCTGTGCATAACTGTGCAAGTCGTCGACAAAGCGATAGAGCAGTTCGTAGGCGGTGTGGAAATCCAGTTGCCCGGCCTCGCTCGGATTGCTCTGCTGGAACGTCGCCCGCAGACAGCGCACCCGCGCCGGCAACCCTTCCTTGTAGGCGCTCAGCACCGTGACCAGACGCGCTGCATCGGCGCTGGTCAGGGCACGACCGCTGAAGCCGTCGAGCAGCTCGGCGAGGTCCTGCAAGCCGGGTTTGATCGCCTCCACCACCTGGTCCGCCGCGCTGCTGCGCAGGCGTTCGAGCAACTGGTGCAAGGCGTTGAAGCGCGTGGTAATGCCCATGAATTCGCTGTTCAGGCGACTGAGCCGGCCATTGCGTCGACGCATGTGCGGGTCTTCGAAAACAGTGACGCTGCGCAAGCCTTCCAGGCCTACGGCTTCGGCGATGAAACGCACGTTGCCGGCCTCGAACGCCTCGCGCTGACTGCGACCGCGCAAGCCGTCGGTGACGAACAGGGCGAACACGCCAAAGCGCTGGTACAAGGCATTGCGCATCGCCGCGCTGGCCGATTGCGGCAGGATCGCCGCACTGACCAGGGTCGAACAGAGAATGCCCAACGAGATTTCCAGCACCCGCCAGACTGCCGCCATGAACGCGCCATCCGGGTGGGCCAGCGCGGGTAGACCGACCATCGCGGCGGTGTACCCGGCGAGGACAAATCCATAGGCGCGAAAGTTGCGGCAGCGCGCCGCACCGGCCGTGCAGATACCGACCCAGATCGCCAGCGAACCGAGGAACAGCTCAGTGTTCTGCGCAAACAGGGCGATCAGCGCAACCATCACCGCCGACCCGGCCAGGGTGCCGAGAAAACGATAGAAACTTTTGGCGAACACCTGGCCGCTCTGCGGCTGCATGACGATGAACACGGTGATCATCGCCGTGCGCGGTTGCGGCAGTTCCAGGCGCATGGCCAGCCAAAGCGTCAGGAATGCCGCGAACAGCACCTTGAAGATGTAGACCCAGGTCACGCCGTCGCTGCGTGCCCAGTCGAAGAAGCCCCGGCGCCATTCAAGGGAGTACAGCCAGCGCAAGGGTGCGGGCAAGGGAGTCATCAAATCCTGCTCAGTGAAAAATCAGCCAAAACTCGGAACCTGTGGGAGCGGGCTTGCTCGCGAAGAGGGAGTATCAGGCAACAAAAGTGTCATCAGACACACCGCCTTCGCGAGCAAGCCCGCTCCCACAGGTTTTGTGTTCAACGCAAAAGGCTCGGGGTTTTCGGCGCCTGGGTCTGGCTGTCGTTCGGTACGTCGTTGCCGGCACCGAGACCACCGCCCAACGCCGTCACCAATTGCGCATGGGCACTCAAACGCGCCGCCTGAACCTGTTGCTGCACTTGCTGCTGCTTGAACAGCAGGGTCTGGGCGTTGAGCACGTTGAGGTAGTCGGTCAGGCCACGCTGGTAGGCGATCATCGCGATGTCGTAGGTCTTCTGCGCGGTGGCCACCGACTCGGCGGCGAACGCCTGCTGCTTGTCCATGGACTCGCGGCGGATCAACTGGTCGGAGATGTTCTTCAGGGCATTGACCAGGGTCTGGTTGTACTTGGCCACGGCGATGTCATACCCGGCCGAGGCTTCGCCCAACTCGGCACGCAAACGCCCGCCATCGAAAATCGGCAACGAAATCGCCGGCCCCACGCTGTAGTTGAGCTTCTTGCCGGTCAGGAACTCCAGGGCCCCGCCGCCGGTGGCCATATAGCCGAGGCTGCCGACCAGATCGACGTTGGGATAAAACCCGGCATGGGCGACATCGATGCCCCGCGCTTGCGCCGCCACTTGCCAGCGACTGGCGACCACGTCCGGGCGCTGGCCGAGCAATTGCGCCGGCAGCGACGACGGCAGTTTAAGTGGCGCTCCCAGCGACAGCGTTGGCCGCTGCAGCTGCGCGCCTTCACCCGGCCCCTTGCCGGCGAGGGCGGCGAGCTGGTTTCGGCTCAAGGCGATTTCTTCGTCGAGGGCATCGAGCTGGCGATGAGTTTCCGGCAGCGGCGTCTCGGCCTGGCTGACTTCGAAATGGGTGCCGATGCCGCCCCTCAAACGCTTCTGCGCCAGCTCAAGGATCTGCTGTTGCTGCTTCAAGGTTGCATCAACGATGTCCCGTTGCGCGTAATGCAGCGAGAGTTCGATGTAGACGCGCACGATGTTGTCCTGCAACTCGAGCTGGGCCTGTCGCGCTTCGGCGACGGTCATGTGCGCCATGTCCACGGCGCGCTCGGTGGCATTGCTTTCACGGCCCCAGAGGTCGAGGGCATAACTGAAACCCAACGCGGCGTTGTTGTCCCAGGTGGTGCTGTTGGCCAGCTCGCCGGGGCCATAGAACTGGTCGGTAGGCCAGTTGTGGCGCTTGAGGGTGGACTCGCCATTGATCTGCAGTGACTCGGCTGCTTCGGCCACACCAGCCATGGACTTGGCCTGACGCACCCGGGCGGCGGCCATGGCCAGGGTCGGGCTGCCTTGCAGGGCGAGGTCGATCCAGCGGTTCAGTTGCGGGTCGCCATAGGCTTGCCACCATTGCGCGGTAGGCCAGTGCGCATCTTGCGCGGCGCTCTGGATTGCTTCGTCGGTGGCCAGTGAATTGGCCTCCAGCGCCTCGCCCTGCGGGGCAATACCTCCGGTTCCGATGCAGCCGCTGATTGCCAGGGTTAAAGCCAAAACACTGAGCGGCTGAAGCGCTCTGCTGATGCGACGCGGCACTGCTGAAAATTCCTGAGGTGAGGGAGATCACATGTCTGGACCGTAAACACGGTCCCCTGTAGGAGCTGCCGAAGGCTGCGATCTTTTACAAGCAAGATCAAAAGATCGCAGCCTTCGGCAGCTCCTACAGAGGTGGGCGCAATTCTATGGGGCGGCCTGAATGGCGATAAGCTGGGTTTCTTGTGAATCTTTGTTACCGTTAACGAGATAATCCGCAAGTCGATCTTTAGTCGCCTGTAAATAAACAGAAACTTCGTGTCACAATTTGTCATTCGACGAGAGAGCACCCCATGGACACTTTGCAAAACATGCGCGCCTTCAGTTACGTGGCCGAAGCCGGCAGCTTCACCGCCGCCGCCGTGCAACTGGACACCACCACGGCAAACGTCTCGCGCGCGGTCTCCAACCTGGAAGCCCACCTGCAAACCCGCCTGCTCAACCGAACGACCCGCCGCATCGCCCTGACCGAAGCCGGCAAGCGTTACCTGTTGCGCTGCGAGCAGATCCTGGCCTACGTCGAAGAAGCCGAAGCCGAGGCCAGCGACGCCCACGCCCGCCCGGCCGGGCAACTGAAAGTGCACACCATGACCGGCATCGGCCAGCACTTCGTGATCGACGCCATCGCCCGCTACCGCAAGACCCACCCGGACGTAACCTTCGACCTGACCATGGCCAACCGCGTGCCGGACCTGCTCGACGAGGGTTACGACGTGTCCATCGTCCTCGCCCGCGAACTGCCGGACTCGGGTTTCGTCTCCCAGCGCCTGGGCATCACCTACAGCATCGTTTGCGCCTCGCCGGCCTACGTCAAAGCCAACGGCTGCGCACAAAAACCCAGCGACCTGCTCAACCACGCCTGCCTGCGCCTGGTCAGCCCGGTGATCCCGCTGGAAAAATGGGCCTTTGACGGTCCTGACGGCCAGGAAATGGTCACCATCAACAGCTCACCGTTTCTGGTTAACTCCGCCGATGCGATGAAATCCGCGATCATCAGCGGCATGGGCGTTGGCGTCCTGCCGCTGTACGCCGCCATTGAAGGCCTGCGCAACGGCACGCTGGTGAGGGTGATGCCCAAATACCGCTCGCAGGAACTGAACCTGTATGCGATCTACCCTTCGCGCCAGTACCTGGATGCGAAGATCAAGACCTGGGTCGAGTATTTGCGTGGATCGCTGCCGGAATTGCTGGCGGCGCATCAGGCGGAATTGGCGGCTTATGAATTGAGCGGGAGTCTGGGTGGGGTCCGGGTGGCGAACTGAAAATCTCAGTTCACAGATTGATCCTTTGTGGGAGCGAGCTTGCTCGCGATAGCGTTCTCACCTTCAACATCACTGTGAGTAGATACACCGCTTTCGCGAGCAGGCTCGCTCCCACAGGAATCGAGTACATCTGCAAGAGATTGGTCGGCTGTCAGGCCGCCAAGCCCCCCAAACTGACAGTGCCGTCAGTTAGCCGTCACCCTCCTGACCGCCAAACAGGTTTATAAAGGAAACTGCCCTTCGACCAAAAACCCAGCCCCGGCGCCCCACTCGCATGCGAACCCAGAAAAAACCCGCCCTGCTCGTCGCCCTTCTGATCGTCCTGGCAGCGCTGGGCCTGTGGTACGCCACCCAACCGGTCAAGACAAAACTCGCCCCCCCCACCGCCATCCCGGTGCGCGTGGTCGCCGTCGCCGAAAAAGACGTGCCACGCTACGTCAGCGGCATCGGTTCGGTGCTGTCCCTGCACAGCGTCGTGGTCCGCCCGCAAATCGACGGCATCCTCACCAAAATCATGGTCAAGGAAGGCCAACTGGTGAAAAAAGACGACCTGCTGGCCACCATCGACGACCGCTCGATCCGCGCCAGCCTCGACCAGGCCCGGGCACAGTTGGGCGAAAGCCAGGCGCAGCTGCAAGTGGCGCTGGTCAACCTTAAACGCTACAAACTGCTGAGCGTTGACGACGGCGTTTCCAAGCAGACCTACGACCAGCAACAGGCGCTGGTGAACCAACTCAAAGCCACCGCCCAAGGCAATCAGGCTTCAATCGACGCAGCTCAGGTACAACTTTCCTACACACAGATTCGCTCCCCAGTGACCGGTCGCGTCGGCATTCGCACCGTGGATGAAGGCAACTTCCTGCGCATGACCGACACCCAAGGCCTGTTCACCGTGACCCAGATCGACCCGATCGCCGTGGAGTTCTCTTTGCCGCAGCAAATGCTGCCGACCTTGCAGGGCCTGATCAACGACCCACAGCACGCCCGGGTCAAGGCCTACATCGGAGCTGACACCGACGGCGAAACCGGCAACCTGCTCGGCGAAGGTCACCTGACCCTGATCGACAACCAGATCAATGCCAACACTGGCACCATCCGCGCCAAGGCCGAGTTCGACAATCCAGGGCAGAAGCTGTGGCCTGGGCTGTTGGTAACGGTAAAGATTCAGACAGCCCTGGATAAAGATGCGCTGGTGGTGCCGCCGACAGTCGTACAACGCGGTCTGGACCAACACTTCGTGTACCGGGTCAATGGCGACAAGGTCGAAGCCGTCCAGGTGCAAATGGTCTATCAAGGCAGCGGCCAGGACATCATCAAGGGCGTGAAACCGGGTGATGTACTGGTCAGCGATGGTCAGTCGCGGCTCAAGCCGGGGTCGACGGTGCAGGTGATGACCGAGCCGCCGCAAGTGGTGCAATCGGAGGCCGCACAATGAAGGGGCACGGTTCGGTATCCGCGTGGTGCATCGACCACCCGGTGGCCACGATCCTGTTGACGTTCGCCCTGGTGCTGCTGGGCGTCATCGCGTTTCCGCGCCTGCCGGTAGCGCCGTTGCCGGAGGCAGAATTCCCGACCATCCAGGTGGCCGCACAATTACCCGGCGCCAGCCCGGAAACCATGGCGTCCTCGGTGGCCACGCCCCTTGAAGTGCAATTCAGTGCCATTCCCGGCGTGACCCAGATGACCTCGAGCAGTGCACTGGGCTCGACCATCCTGACCCTGCAATTCACCCTCGACAAGAGCATCGACACCGCCGCCCAGGAAGTACAGGCGGCGATCAATACGGCCGCGGGCAAGCTGCCCAAGGACATGCCGAACCTGCCGACCTGGCGCAAGGTCAACCCGGCCGACAGCCCGGTGCTGATCCTCAGCGTCAACTCCTCGCTGATGCCCGGCCCGGAACTCAGCGACCTGACGGAAACCCTGTTGTCCCGTCAGCTCAGTCAGGTCGACGGTGTAGGCCAGGTCGCCATCACCGGCCAGCAGCGTCCGGCGATTCGCGTCCAGGTTTCGGCGGACAAACTTGCCGCCATCGGCCTGACCCTCGCCGACATCCGCCTGGCGATCCAGCAGACCAGCCTCAACCTGGCCAAGGGTGCGCTGTACGGGGAGTCGAGCATCTCGACCCTGTCCACCAACGACCAGTTGTTCCACCCGGAGGACTACAGCCAGCTGATTGTTTCCTACAAGGACGGCGCGCCGGTTCATCTGCGCGATGTCGCCAAAGTCGTCAACGGTTCGGAAGATGCCTACGTCCAGGCTTGGGCGGGTTCGCAACCGGGGGTGAACCTGGTGATTTTCCGTCAACCGGGGGCCAACATCGTCGAAACCGTGGACCGCATCCAGGCCGCCTTGCCGGCGCTGGAAGCAATGCTCCCCGCCTCGGTGCAGGTCAAGGTGCTGATCGACCGGACCCAGACCATTCGCGCGTCCCTGCATGAAGTGGAAATCACCCTGCTGATCGCGATCATGCTGGTGGTGGCGGTAATGGCGCTGTTCCTGCGCCAGTTGTCGGCGACCCTGATTGTGTCGGCGGTGCTGGGGGTTTCGCTGGTCGCCAGTTTTGCGCTGATGTACGTCATGGGCTTCAGTCTGAACAACCTGACGCTGGTGGCGATCGTGGTGGCCGTGGGCTTTGTGGTCGACGATGCGATCGTGGTGGTGGAAAACATTCACCGGCACCTGGAGGCCGGCGACAGCATGCGCGAAGCGGCGATCAAGGGCGCGGGCGAGATTGGTTTCACCGTGGTGTCGATCAGCTTTTCGCTGGTGGCAGCGTTCATTCCATTGCTGTTCATGGGGGGCGTGGTCGGGCGACTGTTCAAGGAATTCGCCCTGACCGCTACCTCGACCATCTTGATTTCGGTGGTGGTGTCGCTGACCCTGGCGCCAACCCTGGCCGCGCTGTTCATGCGCGCGCCGGTGCATCATGCCCACGACAAACCGGGCTTTGGTGAGCGTCTGTTGGCCTGGTACGAAAAAGGCCTGCGCCGCGCCCTCGCCCATCAGAAAACGATGATCGGCGTGTTCGCTCTGTCACTGGGTCTGGCCGTCGCCGGATACATCTTCATTCCTAAAGGCTTCTTCCCGATCCAGGACACCGGCTTCGTCCTCGGCACCACCGAAGCCGCTGCTGACATTTCCTACGGCGACATGGTGAAAAAACACCTCGCCATGGCGGAAATCGTTGCCGCCGACCCTGCCGTGGAAACGTTCTCGCACTCGGTCGGTGTCTCCGGCAGCAACCAGACCATCGCCAACGGCCGTTTCTGGATCACCCTGAAAAAACGCAGCGACCGCGATGTCTCGGCCAGTCAGTTCATCGACCGGATTCGTCCGCAACTGATGAAAGTACCGGGCATCGTCCTGTACCTGCGCGCCGGCCAGGACATCAACCTCAGTTCCGGCCCGAGCCGCGCCCAGTATCAATATGTGCTCAAGAGCAACGATGGCCCGACCCTGAGCACCTGGACCCAGCGCCTGACGGAAAAACTGCGCGCCAACCCGGCGTTTCGCGATATTTCCAACGATTTGCAACTGGGCGGCAGCATCACCCACATCAGCATCGATCGCAGCGCCGCGGCGCGTTTCGGCCTGACCGCCAGCGACGTCGACGAAGCCCTGTACGATGCCTTCGGCCAGCGCCAGATCAATGAATTCCAGACCCAGGTCAACCAGTACAACGTGATCCTGGAGCTGGACACCCAGCAACGCGGCAAGGCCGAAAGCCTCAACTATTTCTACCTGCGCTCGCCCCTGAGCGGGGAAATGGTACCGCTGTCGGCCCTGGCCAGGTTCGATGCGCCCACCATCGGCCCACTGTCCATCGCCCATGACGGCATGTTCCCGGCCGCCAACCTGTCGTTCAACCTGGCGCCGGGCGTGGCGTTGGGCGATGCGGTGATCATGCTCGACCAGGCCAAGGCCGACATCGGCATGCCAACCGCCATCAGCGGTAACTTCCAGGGCGCGGCCCAGGCGTTCCAGAGTTCACTGGCCAGCCAGCCGTGGCTGATCCTGGCGGCGCTGTTGGCGGTGTACATCATTCTCGGCGTGCTCTACGAGAGCTTCGTGCATCCGCTGACGATCATTTCGACCTTGCCTTCGGCGGGCCTCGGCGCAGTGATCATGTTGTGGATCTGCGGTCAGGACTTTTCGATCATGGCCTTGATCGGCCTGGTGCTGTTGATCGGTATCGTCAAGAAAAACGGCATCCTGATGATCGACTTCGCCCTCGAAGCGCAGCGCAATGGCGGACTGTCGCCTGAAGAAGCGATCTTCAAGGCCTGCATCACGCGGTTCCGGCCGATCATCATGACCACCCTCGCCGCCCTGCTCGGCGCCCTGCCGCTGATGCTCGGCTACGGCACCGGTGCCGAGTTGCGCCAACCCTTGGGGATCGCGGTAGTCGGCGGCTTGCTGGTGAGCCAGGCGCTGACGCTGTTCACCACGCCGGTCATATACTTGTGGCTGGAGCGGCTGCTCCATCGGCCAAAACCCTCGCCAGTACCGACGCTGGCGACGACAGACTGAGGCGGGGTCATGCGCGTCCTGATTATCGAAGACGAAGAAAAAACCGCGGACTATCTGCACCGCGGCCTGACGGAACAGGGTTACACCGTGGACCTGGCGCGGGATGGGGTCGAAGGCCTGCATCTGGCGCTGGAAAGCGACTACGCGGTGATCGTCCTCGACGTGATGTTGCCGGGCCTCGACGGCTTCGGCGTGTTGCGCGCCTTGCGTGCGCGCAAGCAGACCCCGGTGATCATGCTCACCGCCCGCGAACGTGTGGAAGATCGCATCAGGGGCTTGCGTGACGGCGCCGATGATTACCTGGGCAAACCGTTTTCCTTCCTTGAGCTGGTGGCACGCCTGCAAGCGCTGACACGGCGCAGCGGTGGTCATGAACCGGTGCAAGTGAGCATCGCCGACCTGTGGATAGATTTGATCAGCCGCAAGGCGACCCGGGGTGGCGCACGGCTGGACCTGACCGCCAAGGAGTTCTCGCTGCTCAGCGTATTGGCGCGCCGCCAAGGTGAAATCCTCTCGAAAACCGCCATTGCCGAGATGGTCTGGGACATCAATTTCGACAGCGACGCCAACGTCGTCGAAGTCGCGATCAAACGCCTGCGGGCCAAGCTCGACGGCCCCTTCGAAGAGAAACTGCTGCACACCATTCGCGGCATGGGTTATGTGCTGGAGAGCCGTGGTGTCCAGTAACAGCATCGCCTTGCGCCTGAGCGGGATGTTCACGCTGGTGGCGCTGCTGGTGTTCCTGTTGATCGGCGGGGCGTTGTACCAGCAGGTCGACAAAGGCCTGGGCCTGTTGCCCGAAGCCGAGCTGGATGCGCGCTACAGCGTGCTCGAATCCACGGTCGGCCGTTACGGCACGCCTGAGCATTGGGTGAAGATCAACAACAAGCTCAACCTGCTGAGCGAAGAAGACAAGCGCATCAGCTTCTGGATCATCAGCGGCGATCCGCATTACGAATACGGCAACCTGACCCCGCAGATCCGCACCTTTGCCCAAGGGTCACTGGGCATGCGCGACATGCACCTGCCAGATCACCCCTATCCACTGAAAGTGCTGGTCAGCGAATTCCCGGCCAAGGACCAGCGCCCACCGTTGCGCTTCATGATCGCCATCGACACCGAGACGTTTTTCCATACCCAGCATCAATTGCTGATCGCGCTGATCAGCCTGGCGATTGTCGGCGTGCTGCTGGCTTCGGCACTGGGTTACTGGGTGGCGCGGATCGGCCTCAAGCCGCTGATCAAACTGTCCCAGGAAGCCCGGCGCCTGGCTCCCCCGTTGCGCTCAGGGCGCTTGCGATTGTCACCGTTGCCGCCGGAACTCGATCAGTTCGTCAGCTCGTTCAACTCGACCCTGGAACGGGTCGAGCAGGCTTACTCACGCCTTGAATCGTTCAATGCCGACGTCGCCCACGAACTGCGCTCGCCATTGACCAACCTGATCGGCCAGACCCAGGTCGCCTTGACCCGCGGACGCTCCGCCGAGCATTACTTCGAAGTGCTGCAATCGAATCTCGAAGAGCTTGAGCGGCTGCGTTCGATCATCAACGACATGCTGTTCCTGGCCAGTGCCGATCAGGGCAGCAAGGCAACCAGACTGACGTCCACGTCGCTGGCCGATGAGGTGGCCACGACCCTGGAATACCTGGACTTCATTCTCGAGGACGCCCAGGTCCAGGTAGAGGTCAGTGGTGACGCGCAAGTGAGCATCGAGATCGCCCATCTGCGCCGGGCGTTGATCAATCTGCTGAACAACGCGGTGCAGCACACCGCGCCCGGTCAGGTGATTGAAGTGCACATTGAGGTCGCAGAACATCAGGTCAGCATCGGCGTCGCCAACCCCGGCTCACCGATTGCCCGTGAACACCTGCCACGACTGTTCGAGCGTTTCTACCGGGTAGATGCCTCGCGCAGCAACAGCGGCCACAACCATGGCCTTGGGCTGGCCATCGTCAAGGCGATTGCGTTGATGCATGGCGGCGATGTGTTCGTGTGCAGTGACCATGGGATGAATACGTTCGGGATTCATCTTCCTGTCTGACCCCCTCTTCCTTTGTGGGAGCGAGCTTGCTCGCGATGCAAGCGACTCGGTGCAACTTCTGAACCGAGGTGATGCTATCGCGAGCAAGCTCGCTCCCACATTGGTTCCGGGTTGAACACAAGTGTGCGACCAACCAACTGTTGCCATAACAGCAACAGTCCTTTCATGAATCCGCTCTTTTTCCCCTCGCCCCATATCCTTATCTTTGCCCGCACCAAACAGCACTTGCCAAGCAAGAAGGTTTTAAAGATGTCCAACAGTATGGGTATTGCCAGCGCTTTCGTTTTGTCCTCTTTGTTCCTGTCGCCATTAGCGATGGCGGAAGAATCGCAGACTTTCGTCGCACATAACGCCGCACGCGCTGCAGCGTTCGAAGAGCATCAGATCGAGATGACGGCCAAGGCTGCGCAAGACGCCCGAGCCCCGCAAGCCTCGACCACCCAGCCCCTGCCACAGGTCGAAAAGGACAGCTGATCTGCACCGTTCACTGCCGTTTCCCTCGACACTTTTCCTCGGCTCTTCCCTTTGAAAAGTTGTCTACAAAGCCGCTGCTTTCAGCGGCTTTTTTTATCGCGGCGAGTCAACTTTCATTGCAATTTTCGCAACGACAAACGCTGACGCCCACATCATTGATCAATCGTTAGAGCAACAGGCACGATTCACCCGGCTGCTACGTTAATACAACTACGCTTACAGCGTCCCTTTAGCAGACGTCAGCCCTATGACCGCAAGCCGCACCCCACATTTTCAAGGCCCGTCCGGGCGACCCGAGATCATGGTGATCTTCGGCAGCACCCTGACGGTCATCTCGATCCTGTGCATCGTCACTTTTCTGCTGATCCGCGAACACGCCAACGCCCAGCAGAGCGCCACACGCAGCGCGACCACCATTGCGCAACTGATCGATGCCGATGTCCTGCGTACGGTCGAGCTCTATGACCTGACCTTGCAGGGCCTGATCGCCGCCGCCCAACGGGACGACCTGAAACAGGTTTCGCCGCAGATTCGTCATCTGGCGCTGTTCGACCGCTCTACCACCGCGCGCTACAAGGGCGACATCCTGCTGCTGGACAAGCACGGCGACGTGCTGGCCGACTCATCGTTGATCGAACCGAAACCGGGTAACTTCGCTGACCGCGATTATTTCCTGGCCCATGTCTTCAATCGTGACACCGGCATGTTTATCAGCCGACCGTTCAAGCCGCGCTGCGACTGCGATGACAGCGACCAATGGCGTATCAGTTTCAGCCGGCGCATTTCCTCGCCCACAGGGGAGTTTCTGGGGGTCGCGGTCGCCTCGATGCGCATGAGCTACTTCGACCAGTTGTTCAACAGCCTCGACATCGGCACCGGCAGCACGCTGGGCATCATCGACAATGACGGGATCCTCCTGGCGCAGAAGCCGTACCGGGAACCGAACTCCATCGGCAAAAGCTTCTCCAGCCGCCCCAACGTCGTACGCATGCTGCAGGAGCGCAATGGCACCTTCGAAAGCGTGTCGAGCGTCGACCATCAACGGCGCTTGTACACCTTTACCCGGGTCGGCAACCTGCCGCTGACTGTCATCGTGGCGCTTTCTGTGGATGAGGTGTTCGCCACCTGGAACCGTACGGCCTATGTGATCAGCGGTGCTACCGGGGTTTTGTGCATCGGTTTGCTGTGGTTGACCTGGCTGCTCTGCCGCGAGTTGCGCCTGCGCCAGAGTGCCGAGCAGGAATTGTCGCAACTGGCGGCCACCGATGCCTTGACCGGCGTGGCCAACCGCCGATCCCTTGATCAGACCCTGCGCCATGAATGGTTTCGCGCGCAGCGCAGTGGCAAGCCGTTGTCGTTGCTGATGATCGATGCTGATCACTTCAAGGCCTTCAATGACCGGCACGGGCATCAGGCCGGCGACGAAGCGTTACGGGCATTGGCCGAGGTCATCAGTGCCAATGTCCATCGCCCCACAGATTTGGTGGCGCGCTACGGGGGCGAGGAGTTTTCGGTGATCCTGGCCGAAACAGGCAGTGATGGTGCACGGCAGATTGCCGAACATATTCGTGAGGCGGTGCAAAAACTGCCACTGGTCGAGGCCGGTGAGCAACCGATGAGCGTGAGCATCGGTATTGCCACCTGGACGGCGGCCAGCGAAATCACTTTGGAACAGTTGCTGTTCAGCGCGGACAAGGCGCTGTATCAGGCCAAGGAGAGGGGGCGTAACCGGGTGGTTTGTGCCGAATAGGATTTTCATTGGATGGGAGGATGCCATCGCGAGCAAGCTCGCTCCCACAGGGGGAATGCAATCAACTGTGGGAGCGAGCTTGCTCGCGATGAGGCCAGCCCAGGCACTACAAACTTCGGACATAAAAAAAGGCCACCCGAAGGTAGCCTTTAAAAAACTAGAGAGGTTTTTTGCTTACACGGCCGCAACCGGGCGCATGTAAGAGATCGGTGCAGTGCTGGCGTCTTCGAACGTCACGACTTCCCAGGCATCTGTCTGCTCAATCAACTTGCGCAGCAGCTGGTTGTTCAGTGCGTGACCGGACTTGAAGCCCTTGAACTCACCAATCAGGCTATTGCCCAGCAGGTAGAGGTCACCAATTGCATCGAGAATCTTGTGCTTCACGAATTCGTCTTCATAACGAAGACCGTCTTCGTTCAGTACGCCATCGGCGTCGACCACAATAGCGTTTTCAACACTGCCGCCGAGTGCGAGGTTGTGCTTGCGCAGGTACTCGATGTCACTCATGAAACCAAAGGTACGGGCGCGGCTGACTTCTTTTACGAACGAAGTGCTGGAAAAATCCACGCTTGCACTTTGGGTGCGGTCACGGAAAACCGGGTGATCGAAATCGATCTCGAAGCTCACTTTGAACCCTTCGAAAGGGACGAAAGTAGCGCGCTTGTCGCCATCTTCCACTGTCACTTCACGCAGGATGCGGATGAACTTCTTGGCGGCGTCCTGTTCTTCCAGGCCAGCCGATTGAATCAGGAATACGAAAGGTCCGGCGCTACCATCCATGATCGGGACTTCGGACGCGGAGAGCTCGACGTAGGCGTTATCGATGCCCAGGCCTGCCATGGCCGAGAGCAAGTGCTCTACCGTGTCCACTTTGACGTCACCATTAACGAGCGTGGTCGACATAGTGGTTTCACCGACGTTTTCCGCGCGGGCAGGAATCTGCACCACGGGATCGAGGTCGGCGCGACAAAACACAATGCCAGTGTCGACAGGCGCTGGCTTGAGGGTCAGATAGACCTTCTCCCCGGAGTGCAGGCCGACACCTGTGGCACGGATAATATTCTTCAGGGTGCGTTGTTTAATCATGGCATGGGCCGCTTCAGCGCAAATTGCGAACTGGTATCAACAAAGGCTGGCGATGATAGCAGACCACGCCTTTGCTGAACACCAATCACCTTCATAGCCCTGATACATTTCATCAATCGGCCTGACGACGCAGGAAAGCCGGGATGTCCAGGTAGTCCAGGTCATCTTGCGGATTCATCTTCGCGGCAGTCGCAGCTCCGGCCTGGGCCTGGTTGCGCATGACGGTCGGACGGTCCAGGTCACGGTAGTTCACCGCTGGAGCTTCCTGACGAACAGGGGCCTGTTGTTGTGGCTGTGCAGCCATCGAAGTGTGAACGGTATTGTCGATGACCTTCACAGGCTTCTCGATTTTAGCGCCCAGACCGGTTGCAACGACAGTCACGTGCAGCTCGTCGCGCATGTCCGGATCGATAACGGTACCGACCTTGACCATCGCGTGTTCCGAAGCAAACGCCTCGATGATGCTACCCACGTCGGAGTATTCGCCCAGGGACAGATCCGGACCGGCGGTGATGTTTACCAGGATGCCGCGAGCGCCTTGCAGGTTCACGTCTTCCAGCAGCGGGTTGCGAATGGCCGCTTCGGTGGCCTCGCGCGCACGGTTCGGACCGCTGGCGCAGCCAGTGCCCATCATCGCCATGCCCATTTCGCTCATCACGGTACGCACGTCGGCGAAGTCGACGTTGATCATGCCCGGACGCTTGATGATGTCGGAGATACCGCGAACGGCACCGGCCAATACATCGTCAGCCTTGGCGAAAGCCGACAGCAGGCTGGCGTCTTTACCGAGTATGGTCAGCAGCTTCTCGTTGGGAATGGTGATCAACGAGTCGACGCTTTCGGAGAGCATGCGGATGCCTTCGTCGGCGATCTGCATACGCTTGCGGCCTTCGAACGGGAACGGACGGGTCACCACCGCAACGGTGAGGATGCCCATTTCCTTGGCCACTTCGGCGATGATCGGCGCAGCACCGGTACCGGTACCGCCGCCCATGCCAGTGGTGATGAACACCATGTTGGTGCCCTGCAGGACTTCGGCAATGCGCTCACGGTCTTCCAGAGCGGCTTGACGGCCGACTTCAGGGTTGGCGCCAGCGCCCAGGCCCTTGGTCACACCGGTGCCCAGTTGCAGGATGGTACGCGCGCCGATGTTTTTCAGCGCTTGAGCATCGGTGTTGGCGCAGATGAACTCGACGCCTTCGATGTTGCTCTTGACCATGTGGTTGACAGCGTTGCCGCCGCCACCGCCGACACCGATAACTTTGATTACCGGGCTTGCGGGGATGTTGTCTACGAGTTCGAACATTTTCCCTCTCCTTTACATTCTCTAGTTTTTTCGCCTACTGCGTGCTTCGGTGTAACGGTGTTGCGGTAAATCTTCAGAAATTGCCCTGGACCCACTTCTTCAGGCGGTCCAGCAGCGGAGCCTGTGGCTCTTCGTTGCTGTAGCTGTCGCGGCTGCCGATGCCCGAGAACGAGATGCCGTCGGACTGCTTCTGCAGGCCGTACATCAACAGGCCGACGCCGGTGGAATAGATCGGGTTGCGGACCACGTCATCCAGACCTTTCACGCCATGCGGCACGCCCAGGCGCACCGGCATGTGGAAGATTTCCTCGGCCAGTTCGGTGGCACCTTCCATCTTCGCGGTACCGCCGGTCAGCACGATGCCGGCCGGGATCAGGTCTTCGTAGCCGCTGCGGCGCAGTTCGGCCTGGATCAGCGTGAACAGTTCGTCGTAGCGCGGCTCGACCACTTCGGCCAGGGCCTGGCGGGACAGTTCGCGTGGCGGACGGTCGCCAACGCTTGGCACCTTGATGGTTTCACCGGCACCGGCCAGTTTGGCCAGGGCGCAGGCGTAGCGAATCTTGATTTCTTCGGCGTACTGGGTCGGAGTGCGCAACGCCATGGCGATATCGTTGGTCACCTGGTCGCCGGCAATCGGGATGACCGCGGTGTGACGGATCGCACCCTCGGTGAAGATCGCGATGTCGGTGGTACCGCCACCGATGTCCACCAGGCACACGCCCAGCTCTTTCTCGTCGTCGGTCAGTACCGAATACGCGGAAGCCAGTTGCTCGAGAATGATGTCGTCGATTTCCAGGCCGCAGCGACGCACGCATTTTTCAATGTTCTGTGCGGCATTGACGGCGCAGGTGACCACGTGGACCTTGGCTTCCAGACGCACGCCGGACATGCCCAGCGGCTCGCGGACGCCTTCCTGGTTATCGATCACGTAGTCTTGCGGCAAGGTGTGCAGCACGCGCTGGTCAGCCGGGATCGCCACGGCCTGGGCAGCGTCGAGCACGCGCTCGAGGTCGGCCGAGCTGACTTCGCGATCACGAATCGCCACGATGCCGTGGGAGTTCAGGCTGCGGATGTGATTGCCGGCCACGCCGACGAATGCCGAGTGAATGCGGCAACCGGCCATCAACTGCGCTTCTTCGATGGCGCGCTGGATCGATTGCACGGTGGATTCGATATTCACCACCACGCCTTTTTTCAGGCCACGGGACGGATGGGTACCGATCCCGACGATTTCCAGCGTGCCGTCGTCCGCGACCTCGCCTACCAGCGCCACCACCTTGGAGGTGCCGATATCGAGACCGACGATCATTTTGCCGCTTTGCACGTTTGCCATGGGTCCTGCCTCTTCTTAATTCTTCGCGACAGCGGGTTGGGCTGCCGTGGGCGCTACAGGTTCCCGCCAGCCAACAGCGAGGCCGTTGGCGTAGCGCAGATCGATGCGCGCAATGTTCGTAATCTGTTCTTTGAGCGTCTTGTCATAGATGGCGATGAAGCGGCGCATCTTTTCCACCTGGTTGCCGCGTCCGAGCAGCAGTTCGATCCCCGGGCCGGCACTGCCGGGTCCGGTGGTCAGGAACCAGCTGCCGCGTTCACGCAACTCCAGGCGCGCAATCGAGAAGCCCAGAGGCCGGAGCATCTGACTCAACACCTGGTACTGCTGCATCACCTGCTGCTGGGCCCGCTGAGGGCCGAACAGTTGAGGCAAGTGTTCGTAGTTCGCCAGCTCGCGCGGGGTGAAGGCCTGGCCCTGGTTGTTCAACAGCGATTCGTCACCCCAACGGGCCACCGGCAGTTGTTCTTCCAGGCGGATCACCACTTGATCCGGCCACACCCTGCGCACTTCGGCGTGGGCAATCCATGGCATCGTTTCAAGCTCGGTGCGCATGCTCTCCAGGTCGATGGTGAAGAAGCTCGACGCCACGTAAGGGGCGATCCGCTGCTGCACCGCTTGCTGGCTGATGTAACTCAGGTCGCCCTGCACGTTGATTTTGGTGATCGGCCGGTCGGCATACGGCAACAAGCGTGTCGCGCCTTCGTAAGTACCGAACCCCAAGGCCACCAGCAGCACCGGCCAGAACAACGCTTTGAGAAAACCGAAGTTGGCTTTCGGCAGGCGCGCGGACATCGGCTCTTTGGCCACCATTCGGCTGGCACCCCGCGGCACCGGCTTGCGGCCGGGTGCGGGAGGCTGATGTCTGAGCTGAGCGCCTTGCATGGCCTTAACCTCTCGTCGACTCTTGGTGACCGGCAGCATTGCCGGCAACGCTCTCGGCCAGAATGGCCAGGACCAGTTGCTGGAAATCCAGACCGGCGGCACGGGCCGCCATCGGCACCAGGCTGTGATCGGTCATGCCCGGTGCGGTGTTGACTTCCAGGAACCAGAACTGCCCTTCGGCGTCCTGCATCACGTCTGCCCTGCCCCAACCGGCGATACCCAGCGCTTCACAGGCTTTCGCCGTGAGTTCCATGAGTTCCTGTTCCTTGACGCTGTCCAGACCGCACGGAATGCGGTACTGGGTATCGTTGGCGATGTACTTGGCGTCGTAGTCGTAGAAGCTGTGCGTCGTGCCCAGGGCAATCGGAGGCAACACCTGGTCACGCAGGGTGGCGATGGTGAACTCCGGACCGTGAATCCATTGCTCGACCAACACTTGCGAATCGTAGGTACTGGCCGCTCTCCATGCGTCGATCAATTCGGACGCGGAACTCACTTTGGCCATACCGATACTTGAACCTTCATGGGCCGGTTTGACGATCAAAGGGAAGCCCAGTTCCGTCGCTGCCGAAATACAATCGGCCTCGCTGCAAAGGACTGCGTGACGTGGCGTCGGAATGCCCAGGCTGTGCCAGACCTGCTTGGTGCGCAGTTTGTCCATCGCCAGGGCCGACGCCAGGATGCCGCTGCCGGTGTACGGAATGCCCAGGCATTCGAGCAGGCCCTGCATGCTGCCGTCCTCACCGCCACGACCGTGAAGGATGATGAAGGCGCGGTCGATCTTTTCGCTCTGCAGACGCTGCAGCAGGTCATCGCCCACGTCGAGACCGAACGCGTCGACACCGGCGCTTAGCAACGCGTCGAGAACCGCGTTGCCCGACTTCAGGGACACCTCGCGCTCGGCACTCTTGCCGCCGAACAGCACGGCGACGCGGCCGAAGTCTTTCGGCGCGATCGTGGAGAACAGGTTGGCGTAGGCAGCAGTCATTTCAACTTCCCCTTCTCCGGTGCGGCAACGGCACCGGCGAACAACTCGCTTTTCAACAGTTTCGGTGCAAGACCGCCGATATCACCGGCGCCCTGGCACAGCAGGATGTCGCCGGCACGCAGCAGCGGCTTGACCACTGGCGCGAGGTCGACACCACGCTCGATGTAGATCGGGTCGAGCTGGCCACGCTGACGGATGCTGTTGCACAGTTTGCGGCTGTCGGCTCCCGGAATCGGCTCTTCGCCGGCCGGATAGACTTCCATCAGCAGCAGCACGTTGGCGTCAGCCAGTACATTGACGAAATCGTCGTACAGGTCACGGGTGCGGCTGTAGCGGTGCGGCTGGTAGACCATCACCAGGCGGCGCTCCGGCCAGCCACCACGTACGGCCTTGATCACGGCCGCGACTTCGGTCGGGTGGTGACCGTAGTCGTCGACCAGCATCACATTGCCGCCGTCCACCGGCAGTTCGCCATAGACCTGGAAGCGTCGGCCGACACCCTGGAAGCCGGACAGGCCCTGGACGATGGCTTCATCGCTGACGCCTTCGTCGGTGGCGATGCAGATGGTTGCCAGCGAGTTCAATACGTTGTGGTTGCCCGGCATGTTCACCGACACATCCAGCGGCTCGCGGTCAGGGCGCAGCACGGTGAAGAAAGTCTGCATGCCTTGCTGGCGCACGTTGATGGCGCGCACGTCGCAGTCTTCGCCGAAGCCGTAGGTCACGGTCGGACGCTTGACCTGCGGGAGGATTTCACGCACCACCGGATCGTCCAGACACACCACCGCCAGACCGTAGAACGGCAGGTTGTGCAGGAACTCGACGAAGGTTTTCTTCAGCTTGTTGAAGTCACCGTCGTAGGTCGCCATGTGATCGGCGTCGATATTGGTGACCACGGCCACCAGCGGCTGCAAGTGCAGGAAGCTGGCGTCGCTTTCGTCGGCCTCGGCGATCAGGTAGCGGCTGGTGCCAAGCTGGGCATTGGTGCCCGCGGCATTCAGGCGGCCACCGATCACGAACGTCGGGTCCAGGCCACCGGCCGCGAACACCGAGGCGATCAGGCTGGTGGTGGTGGTTTTGCCGTGGGTACCGGCAACGGCGATGCCGTGGCGATAACGCATCAGCTCAGCCAGCATCTCGGCACGCGGCACCACCGGAATACGGCGTTCCAGGGCGGTGGCGACTTCCGGGTTGGAGGTGTTCACGGCACTCGACACCACCAGTACGTCAGCGGCGGCAGCGTTCTCGGCGCGGTGGCCGATGAAGATCTGCGCGCCGAAGGACTCCAGGCGTTCGGTTACCGGCGAAGCCTTCAGGTCGGAACCGGATACGGCATACCCCAGGTTCAGCAACACTTCGGCGATCCCGCACATGCCCACACCGCCGATACCGACGAAGTGGATGCGACGGATACGGCGCATTTCCGGTTGAGGCATGGCTTTCTGACTCTCAACCATGGGCCACCTCCAGGCAGCTATCGACGACGTTACGGGTGGCATCGGGTTTGGCGAGGCGGCGTGCCGCGGTAGCCATTTCGTTGAGTCGTTGTGGTTGCATCAGGACCTCTGTCAGGCGAGCGGCAAGATCCGCTGCGCCAGTCGTTCTTTGTGGCATCAGGAAGGCTGCGCCTTCACGGGCCAAATATTCGGCGTTGCGGGTCTGGTGATCGTCGATGGCATGGGGCAAAGGCACCAGCATCGAGGGCAGACCGGCGGCGGCCAGTTCACTGATGGTCAGCGCGCCTGCGCGACAGACCACCAGGTCGGCCCAGCTGTAGGCTTGGGCCATGTCTTTGATGAAGGGCTGCACCTGCGCCTCGACGCCAGCCGCGCGATAGCGCTCTGCAGTCACTTCATCGTGGTTTTTGCCGGCCTGATGGAACACTTCCGGGCGCAAGTCGGCAGCGACTTGCGACAGGGCTTCAGGCAGCAACTTGTTCAACGGCTCTGCGCCCAGGCTTCCGCCCAGGATCAGCAAACGCGCCTTGCGACCGGCCAGGGCAGGTCGCGATGTCTCGAGGAACAGCTCGGTGCGCACCGGGTTACCGGTGGTCCGGCGGCTGTCCGACAGGGTAAAGGTGTCGGGGAACGCTTCACAGACTCGGGCGGCCAACGGCACCAGCAACCGATTGGCGGTACCGGCCACCGCGTTCTGTTCATGAACGATCACCGGCACGCCGGCCAGTTTGGCTGCGACACCACCAGGGCCGGTCACAAAGCCACCAAAGCCCACGACGCAGACCGGTTGCAGACGGCGAATGATCGCGCGTGCCTGCCAGACCGACTTGAACAACATGAACGGTGCCTTGAGCAACGACAGTTTGCCCTTGCCCCGCAGACCGCTGGCGTTGATCCGATGCAGTTCGATGCCGGCTGCCGGCACCAGATCGTTCTCGATGCCACGCGGGGTGCCAAGCCAGTGCACGGTATAGCCGCGCGCCTGGAATTCGCGGGCACAGGCCAGCGCCGGGAACACGTGGCCCCCGGTGCCGCCAGCCATGATCATCACGTTAGCGCCCATGATGCGGCTCCTCGGCGAAGTCGCTCTCATGGAACTCCATCTCCTCGCTGCCCAGGTGGGTACGACTCTCCCACTCGATGCGCAGCAACAAGCCGAGACAGGCGCAGCAGATCACCAACGAACTGCCGCCGTAACTGAGGAACGGCAGGGTCAGGCCCTTGGTCGGCAGCAGGCCGACGTTCACGCCGATGTTGATCAGGAACTGGCCGATCCACAGGAACGACAGACCGTAGGCAACATAGGCGGCGAAGAACTGCTTGGCCTTCTCGGCCCACAATCCGATGTACATACCGCGAATACACACGAAGACGAACAGTGCCACGGTGCACAACGAACCCACCGCCCCCAGCTCTTCGGCCAGGACCGAGAACACGAAGTCAGTGTGGGCTTCCGGCAGGTAGAACTGTTTCTGCACGCTGTTGCCCAGGCCAACGCCCAGCCATTCGCCGCGACCGAAAGCGATCAATGCCTGGGACAACTGATAACCGGCACCGAACTGGTCGGCCCACGGATCCGCGAAGTTGGTCAGACGCGCCATTCGATATGGCTGCATTTGAATCAACAGCACCACCGCGCCGACGGCCAGGACCACCATCAGGGAAAAGCGGAACAGCCCGACGCCGCCAAGGAACAGCATTGCCGCCGCGGCCCCCATCATCACGACGGTGGCACCGAAGTCCGGCTCCATCAGCAGCAGGCCCGCCATCGGCAGCAGTACGATGAACGGTTTGAAGAAGCCCATCCAGCTTTCACGCACTTCCTTCTGGCGACGCACCAGATAACCGGCGAGGTAGATCACCACGAACACCTTGGCGATCTCGGAAGGCTGGACGTTAAAGAAACTGAAGCCGATCCAGCGCATCGAGCCGTTAACCTCGCGGCCGATCCCTGGAATGATCACCATCACCAACAAGCCGAACGCCCCCAGCAGCATCAGCCAGCCCAGGCGTTGCCAGGTGGCAATCGGGATCATCATGGTAACAATGCAGGCACCCAGGCCCAGCACCACGTAAATAAGGTGGCGGATCATGTAATACAGGGCGCTGCCCGACTGCACGGCCGCCACTTCGGTCGATGCCGAGGCAATCATGATCAGCCCCAGGCCGAGCAGCGTCAGGCAACCGGCGAGCATCGGGAAGTCGAGGTCGATACCGCGCCCGGTGATGAGCGGCGACGGATAGGGCTTGATGATGCCTTTCAGGCTCATGCCAGATCCTCCACGGCTTGGACGAACTGGTGACCACGGTCTTCGTAGTTCTTGAACATGTCGAAGCTGGCGCAGGCAGGCGACAGCAGCACCACGTCGCCCGGCTGGGCGGCGGCGCGGCATTGTTCGACGGCTTCGACCAGGGAAGCGACGCGGATCAGCGGAACGGCGTCGCCAATGGCCTCGCCGATCTTGTCGGAGTCGCGGCCCATCAGCACCACGGCGCGGCAGTTGGCCGCCACCGGATCGCGCAGGTCCTTGAACTCGGCACCCTTGCCGTCACCGCCGGCGATCAGCACGACCTTGCCGTCGATGTCCGCGCCCAGGCCTTCGATGGCGGCCAGCGCGGCACCGACGTTGGTGGCCTTGGAATCGTTGTAGTAGCCCACGCCGTCGAGGTCGCGGACCCATTGGCAGCGATGCTCGAGACCGGCGAAGGTGCGCAGGCTCGACAGCATGGCATCGAACGGCAAGCCGACCGCATGGCCCAGGGCCAGGGCCGCCAGGGCGTTGGACTGGTTGTGGGCACCACGAATCTTCAATTCGCGCACCGGCATCAGGTTCTGGAATTCGAAGGCCAGGTATTTCTCGCCGTCTTCTTCACGGATGCCGAAGGCTTTGAAATCCGGTTTGCTCAGGCCGAAGGTCCAGCACGGCTGGCCCTCGCCCATCAACGGACGGCTCAGGGCATCCTGGCGATTGACCACGAACTGCCGGGCACCACGGAAGATCCGGTGTTTGGCCAGGTGATAGGCCGGCAGACCGCTGTAACGGTCCATGTGGTCTTCGCTGACGTTGAGCACGGTCGCCACTTCGGCGTTGAGTTGATCGGTGGTTTCCAGCTGGAAACTCGACAACTCCATCACGTACAGCTCGACGTCGTCGCGCAGCAGATCCAGCGCCGGGGTACCGAGGTTGCCGCCGACGGCCACACGCTTGCCCGCCGCCGTCGCCATTTCGCCGACCAGGGTGGTGACGGTGCTTTTCGCGTTGGAACCGCTGATGGCCACGATCGGCGCCTTCGCGTTACGCGCGAACAGCTCGATGTCACCGGACAATTTCACGCCACGTGCGGCGGCGGCCTGCAGGGCCGGGGTCGCCAGTGCCAGGCCGGGGCTCACATAGAGCTCGTCGGCGCGGCACAGGAATTCGACGTCCAGCTCGCCACAACGCACTTCCACGTGCGGATAGTCACGCTTGAGCGTGGCCAGTTCCGGTGGATTTTCCCGCGTATCGGCCACGGCAAACGCCACGCCCCGGTTCGCCAGGAAGCGAACCAGGGACATGCCGCTCTTGCCGAGGCCGACAACGATGCGGAAGTGGTCAGAAGCGATCAGAGACACGAGTTTCTACCTCAGCTTCAGGGTGGCAAGGCCGATCAGCACGAGAATCACGGTGATGATCCAGAAACGGACGATCACACGTGGCTCGGGCCAACCCTTGAGTTCAAAGTGGTGGTGAATCGGCGCCATGCGGAATACGCGGCGACCGGTCAGCTTAAAGGAGGCAACCTGAATGACCACTGACAGGGTTTCCATCACGAACACGCCGCCCATGATGAACAGGACGATTTCCTGACGAACGATCACCGCGATGGTGCCCAAGGCCGCGCCCAGCGCCAGTGCGCCGACGTCGCCCATGAAGACTTGTGCCGGATAGGTGTTGAACCAGAGGAAGCCCAGGCCGGCTCCGATCAGTGCGCCACAGAACACGATCAGTTCGCCCGCGCCTGGTACATAAGGAATCAACAGGTATTCGGCGAATTTCACGTTACCCGACAGGTAGCAGAAGATACCCAGGCCGCCGCCCACCATTACCGTCGGCATGATTGCCAGGCCGTCGAGGCCGTCGGTCAGGTTGACCGCGTTGCTCGAACCGACGATCACGAAGTAGGTCAGGACGATGAAGCCTGCACCCAGCGGAATGCTGTAGTCCTTGAGCATCGGCAGGATCAGCGTGGTTTCCACCGGCGTGGCGGCAGTCATATAAAGGAAGATCGCCGCGCCCAGGCCGAACACCGATTGCCAGAAATACTTCCAGCGGCTTGGCAAGCCACGGGAGTTTTTCTCGATCACCTTGCGGTAGTCGTCGACCCAGCCGATGGCGCCGAACAGCAAGGTCACCAGCAGTACGACCCAGACGTAACGGTTGGTCAGGTCAGCCCAAAGCAGGGTACTGACACCGATGGACGACAGGATCAGCGCCCCGCCCATGGTCGGTGTGCCCGACTTGGACAGGTGCGACTGCGGGCCGTCATTGCGAACGGATTGACCGATCTGACGGTTCTGCAAAGTGCGGATCATCCACGGGCCGTAGCACAGCGACAAGACCAGCGCGGTCAGTACACCGAGAATCCCGCGCAGGGTCAGGTACTGGAAGACCGCGAAGCCTTTGTAGAACTGTTGCAGATACTCCGCTAGCAGCAGCAGCATTAATGTTTCTCCAGGCTGGACCCGCACAAGGCGGCGACGACGTTTTCCATCGCAGCGCTGCGCGACCCCTTGATCAAAATGGTGGTGTTTGTGTCTTGCTCGGCGCCCAGGGCCTTGATCAGTTCAGCTTGCGTGCTGAAGTGAAAAGCCTCTGGACCGAATGCGTTCACGGCGTGAGCCATCATTGGCCCGACGGCGTACAGTGCAGAAACCTTGCCACGGGCGTACTCGCCCACGTCGCGGTGCCCCTGCTCCGCCCATTCGCCCAACTCGCCGATATCCCCGAGCACCAGGACGGTGCGACCGGAAAAGCCGGCCAGTATATCAACGGCAGCGCACATGGAGGTGGGGTTCGCGTTGTAAGTGTCATCGATCACGCGCATGCCATTGCTGGCCAGTTGCGCGACGGTGCGACCCTTGACCGGTTGCACCGCGCCAAGACCGGTGGCGATACCGAACAGCGACACACCCAGGGCATGGGCGGCAGCGGCGGCGGCCATGGCATTGGCGACGTTATGGGTGCCGAGCAGGTTCAGTTGAACGCGCTCTACACCTTCAGGGCTGTGCAGATTGAATGCCGGGCAGCCACGGGCATCGGTGGTCAGGTCACTGGCATAGAAATCGGCGCTGCTGTTGCTCAACGCAAACGTCAGCACTTTACGATCACCGGCACGCGTCTTCCAGATACCGAATGCCTTGTCGTCGAGATTGAGCACTGCGACGCCATCGGTCTCCAGCCCTTCGATGATCTCGCCCTTGGCTTCGACGATTTTTTCCGGGCCACCGAACTCGCCGACGTGGGCGGTCCCGGCATTGTTGAGAATGGCCACGTGCGGTTTGGTCAGGCCAACGGTGTAGGCAATTTCACCGAGCCGCGATGCACCGAGTTCGATCACTGCCGCCGTATGTTCCGGCGCCAGTTCGAGCAGGGTCAGCGGCACGCCGAGATCGTTGTTCAGGTTGCCACGGGTCGCCAGTACCGGGCCACGGGTGCGCAGGATGCTCGCCAGCATTTCCTTGACCGTGGTCTTGCCGCTCGAACCGGTGACGGCCGCGACCGGATGGGCGTAAGAGGCGCGATTAAGCGCACCCAACTGCCCGAGGGCCTGGCGAGTATCGCTGACCAGTAACTGCGGGAGCGTGCTGTCGGCGACTTCGCGCTCGACCAACGCGGCCACGGCACCCTTGGCAGCGACTTCATTCAGATAATCATGACCATCGAAGCGCGGACCGGTCAGGGCAATAAACAGCTGACCCGGCTTGATTGCGCGGCTGTCGATGCTGACGCCATCGAAACTGGCATCGGTCGACACCAGGCGAGCATTCAGCGCGCCGGTCAGTTCGCTCAGTTGCAAGGCCTTAAGCATGGGCCACCTCCCATGCGGTCAAGGCATGATCGGCCTCGACCAGATCGGAAAAGGCATGGCGCTCTCCGTTGATTTCCTGATAGTCCTCGTGACCTTTACCGGCCAGGACAATCACATCATCCACCGAGGCACTGGCGATCAGCCTGGCAATCGCCTGACCACGACCGGCAACGAACTCCACTTTATCCACAGCCGTGAAACCGGCGCGGATGTCATCGAAAATCACCGATGGATCTTCAGTGCGCGGGTTGTCGTCGGTCACCAGCACGCCATCGGCCAGGCGCTCGACCACTTCGGCCATCAACGGACGCTTGCCGCGATCACGGTCGCCGCCACAGCCGAACAGGCACAGCAACCGCCCCTTGGCGTGTGGACGCAGGGCCAGCAGTACTTTTTCCAGGGCATCCGGGGTGTGGGCGTAATCGACCACCACCAGCGGCTGCGAACCACCGCCCAGACGCTGCATGCGACCGGCCGGGCCTTCGAGTTTCGGCAGCACCTTGAGGATCTCGTCCAGTGCGTAATCCAGACCGAGCAACGCGCCGACCGCCGCCAGGACGTTGCTCAGGTTGAAGCGACCGAGCAAGGTGCTGCGCAAGTGGTGCTCGCCCTGTGGCGTGACCAGCGTGGCGCGCACGCCTTCGTCGTCGAATTGCGCCTGGCGGCAATACAGGTAGGCGCTGGAATCTTCCAGGCTGTAGGTGATCAACCGCGACTCGCGCTTGTCGGCGGCCAGTTGCCGACCAAACTCGTCGTCGAGGTTGACCACGCGGCATTTCAAGTCATTCCAGTCAAACAGCCTGGCCTTGGCTTCGCCGTAAGCCTGCATGGTGCCGTGGTAATCCAGGTGATCGCGTGACAGATTGGTCATCACCGCCACATCGAACGCCAGTGCAGTCACACGGCCCTGATCCAGGCCATGGGAAGACACTTCCATGGCGACGGCTTTGGCGCCGGCCTTTTTCAGGTCCGCCAGGGTCGCTTGCACGGCAATCGGATTCGGTGTGGTGTGCAGGCCGCTTTCCAGCGCGCCGTAGAAACCGGAACCGAGCGTGCCGACCAGGCCACAGTGCTGGCCGAGCAGATCCAGCGCCTGGGCAACCAATTGAGTCACGCTGGTCTTGCCGTTGGTGCCGGTTACGCCGATCAGGTTCAGGTGATGGCTCGGCTCGCCATAAAAACGCCCGGCGATGTCCGACAGCTGAGCGGCCAGACCTTTGACCGGAATCAGCGGCACTTCAGTGATTGGCAGGACCGTGGCACCTTCAACTTCATAGGCCACCGCGGCAGCACCGCGCTGCAAGGCGTCGGCAATGTGCGCACGCCCATCGAACTTCCCGCCCGGCACGGCGAGGAACAGATCACCCGCGCGCACGTTGCGGCTGTCCAGGGCGAGTTCACGAATCAGTAGATCGTGGCCGGCGTGAGGGAAAATCTTGTTCAGGCTCAGAGACATCAGCCGCGCCCTCCATTGGCTTTCAGCGGAACGACCGGTGTTGCGTTCGCTTGTTGAGTAGGTGGCAGGTTGTCCGGCGTGATGTTCATCAGGCGCAGGGTGCCCGACATCACGCGGCTGAACACCGGCGCGGAAACCAGGCCACCGAAGTAGCCGGCCTTGGTCGGTTCATCGATGACGACCACGATGGCGTAGCGTGGATCGCTCATCGGGCCGAAACCGGCGAACAGCGAACGGTAGGAGTTCTCGGCGTAACCCTTGGTGCCGACCGAAGTTTTACGCGCAGTACCCGACTTGCCGCCCACGTGATACGCCGGCACCTGCGCGCGGAACACACCGCGCGGGGCTTCGATCACTTGCTGCAGCATGCCTTGCATGGTTTTCGCGACGGCCTCCGGCAGCACCTGGGTGGTTTGCGGTGCCTTGTCGGTCTTGATCAGGGTCAGCGGTGCAAGGCGACCATTGTTGGCCAGGGCCGAGAAGGCGTGGACCAACTGGATCGCGGTCACTGAAACACCGTATCCATAGGACAGCGTCGCGGTCTCGGCCTTGCGCCACTCGCGGTAGTTCGGCAGGTTGCCGACGCGCTCGCCCGGGAAGCCCAGGCCGGTGTCCTGGCCGAGGCCGACTTTCTGTGCCAGACGGAAAATGGTTTCGCCGCCGATATCGAACGCGACCTTGCTCATCCCGACGTTACTGGAGTTGATCAGGATGCCGGTCAGGTCGAGCACCGGGCCTTCGGTCTTGGAGACGTCCTTGATGGTGTACTTGCCAATCTGCAAGGAGCCCGGATACACCTCGACGGTATCGCTCGGTTTCCAGCGGCCGGTTTCGATGGCGGCACTCATCGAGATCGCTTTCATGGTCGAGCCCGGCTCGAACACGTCGATCATCGCGCGGTTACGCATCATCGCCGGTTGCAGGTTGCGACGGTTGTTCGGGTTGTAGGTCGGCTGGTTGACCATCGCGAGAATCTCGCCGGTCTTCACGTCCATGATCACCAGGCTACCGGCCTTGGCGCCGTTCTCGATGATCGCGTTGCGCAATTCGCGGTTGGCCAGGTATTGCAGGCGCAGGTCAATGGACAACGCCAAGGGCTTGCCGGCCTTGGCGTTTTTGGTGACCTGGACATCCTTGATCAGCCGGCCGCGCCGGTCCTTGATGACTTGTCGTTTACCCGGCACCCCGGCCAGCCATTCGTCATAGGCCAGCTCGATACCTTCCTTCCCATGGTCATCGATGTCGGTAAAGCCAACCATATGGGCGGTCACTTCACCGGCCGGATAGAAACGGCGGAACTCTTCGATGCCGTAAACACCCGGCACTTTCAGATCGAGTACAGACTGCCCCTGCTCCGGGGTCAGCCCGCGCACCAGATAAATGAATTCTTTGTTGGCCTGGGCTTCAAGACGTTCGGCCAGGGCTTTCGGGTCCTGCCCCAAGGCAGCCGCCAGTGCCGGCCACTTCTCCTTGGCCGTTTGCATTTCTTTGGCATTGGCCCAAAGGGTGGTGACCGGAGTACTCACGGCCAAAGGCTCGCCGTTACGGTCGGTGATCAGGCCACGGTGAGCCGGAATCGGAATATGACGAACACTGCGGGCATCGCCCTGACCTTTGAGGAAAGCACGGTCGACCACTTGCAAATCGATGATGCGCCAGGCAATCGCGGCCACCATGATGCCGAGCAAACCCAGCACCACGCGGAACCGCCAAGGAAAGAGTGCACCTTCGAGTTTCATCATGGCGCCACCATCTTCACGTCAGCGGCACCGGGGATGTGCATTTTCAATTGTTCGGTGGCCAGCACTTCGATGCGGCTGTGGGCGGTCCAGGTGCTCTGCTCCAGAATCAACCGGCCCCACTCCGCCTGCGCCTTGTCGCGCACGCTTAATTCGTTGTACAGCGAATTCAATAGCTGACGGTTCCAGTGCGCGCTGTAGGACACGCCGATGGCCGAAACGAGCACGCCGACAAACAGCAGCAGCATGAAGAAGCTTCCGCCGGGCAATGGCTTGGCGAAAAGCTTGCTCACCGCAGCTTCTCCGCCACACGCATGACAGCGCTTCGCGAACGTGGGTTGGCTTTGAGTTCGGCGTCGGAGGCCGTCTGCGCTTTGCCATGGACTTTGATTTTCGGTTCGAAGGCAACATGCCGAACCGGCAGGTTGCGCGGCAGGTTGTCGGCTTCGCCTTTCACCAGCTTGCGCATGAACAGTTTGACGATACGGTCTTCCAGCGAGTGGAAGCTGATCACCACCAGGCGACCGCCCACTTCCAGGCACTCCAGCGCGGCTTCGAGGCCGGTTTCCAGATCACCCAGTTCGTTGTTGACGTGAATGCGCAGCCCCTGAAATGCGCGGGTTGCGGGGTTCTTGCCCTTTTCCCATGCCGGGTTGGCGACCTTCAGGACTTCTGCCAGGTCACCGGTGCGCTCGAATGGCTTGATGTCACGGCGCTCGGCCACGGCCCGGGCCATGCGACCGGAGAAACGTTCTTCACCGTATTCCTTGAACACTCGGGCGATTTCTTCCACGGGCGCGGTGTTGACGAATTCGGCGGCACTGATGCCACGGGACGGATCCATGCGCATGTCCAGCGGGCCGTCGTTGAGGAAGCTGAAACCGCGCTCAGGGTCGTCGAGCTGTGGCGAAGACACGCCCAGATCCAGCAGAACGCCGCTGACCTTGCCGGCCAGACCGCGTTCGGCGACTTCCGAACCCAGCTCGGCAAAGCTGCGCTGCACAACGACAAAGCGGCCGTCTTCGGCCGCTAGCGTCTGCCCGGTGGCAATCGCTTGTGGATCTTTGTCGAATCCGAGCAAGCGACCATCAGGACCGAGCTGACTGAGGATCAGCCGGCTGTGCCCGCCGCGCCCGAACGTACCGTCCAGATAGCAGCCATCAGGACGTACGGCGAGAGCCTCGACGGCTTCGTCAAGCAGTACGGTGATGTGGTTAAAGCCGCTATCAATAGTCACAGGATTAAATCACGCAGTTCATCAGGCATCGCGCCCGGTTGTTGAATAGCAGCCAGGTCAGCGGCAGAAACCGCGTTCCAGGCATCCTCGTCCCACAATTGGAACTTGTTCAGTTGGCCTACCAACATCGCGCGCTTATCCAACTTGGCATATTCACGAAGACGCGGTGGAACCAGAAAACGACCACTGCCATCGAGCTCGAGATCGACGGCATTACCAATCAGTAAACGTTGCAGGCGGCGGTTCTCTTCGCGAAGCGAAGGCAGTGCGCGCAGTTTGGTTTCAATAATTTCCCACTCATCGAGGGGGTAAACACACAAACAAGGATCAACGGCATCAATTGTTACGATCAATTGACCGGAACTACGCGAATCGAGCTCGTCACGGTACCGGCTCGGCATTGCGAGACGGCCCTTTGCATCGAGACTGATAGCGTTAGCTCCGCGAAACACGTCAGCGTTTCTCCAAATTCTAGCGTTTTTAGCTCAAAAAACCCACTTCATGCCACTTTCCGCCACTTGCGCACACTATAGGAATGCGCCCACCACACCGTCAAGGCGCGGATTAAAGGAAAACCCTTACAGAACTGAGATTTAGGAGCATTAACGGAGGGGCAACGAGAATCCGGCACATGAAACTGCCCGATAACTTGAATCAGCACAGGAGGCTGCGTTCGGAAGTTAAAGTAATTTATTAAGAGTAAGATTTTTTTGGTATTACAAAAGAGGTTCTGCGGATGAATGTGCAAGGAGGGAAATTGCTATCACCATCCCCCTTGCTCAATGATTTAAGCAGAGGGGAGAAAAAGGTGGAGAGTCGATCTGTAAGCCGGGTTCTGTCTTGAACAGTCATTCGTCTACGATGGCCATCACTGGACATCTTTAGCAACCTACCCGGTCCCAGCGCGGGCCACGCCTTGGGACCCTATTTGGTCTTGCTCCAAGTGGGGTTTACCTAGCCACGAACTGTTGCCAGACGTGCGGTGCGCTCTTACCGCACCTTTTCACCCTTACCGGCGCCGAAGCGCTTAGGCGGTTATTTTCTGTGGCACTTTCCGTAGGCTCACGCCTCCCAGGCATTACCTGGCACTTCGCCCTATGGAGCCCGGACTTTCCTCCCCCCCCTAATTTTCATAGAGGGCAGCGACTGTCCGATCGACTCTCCGCCGCGAAGGTTACCGGCAGAGCGCCCGAAGAACAAGCGTTAAGCGCCGGTGCGCACGCCTACGCGTCGGGTTTTACTCGCCCTTCTGCTTATCCAGCGCGATCTGATACAGCACATTCTTTCGTTCGCCGGTGATTTGCGCCGCCAAAGCCGCCGCACGCTTGAGCGGCATTTCTTCGAGCAACAGATTGAGGATGCGCATCGCCTCGCTGCTGACAGCCCCCTCCTCCTCAGGGGCAGACCAGCCCGCCACCAACACGACGCACTCGCCGCGCTGTTGATTGCTGTCCGACTCGACGAACTCGCGCAGCTCGGCCAGAGGCAGCCCCTTGAGGGTCTCAAAGGTCTTGGTCAGCTCACGGGCAAGCAGTGCCGGGCGCTCAGGGCCGAAGACCAGTTCCATGTCTTGCAGGCATTCCAGAATGCGATGCGGGGCCTCATAGAAGATCAATGTGCGAGGCTCTTCCTTTACCTGTTCCAGGCGCGCTCGCCGCCCCACCGCCTTGGCCGGCAAAAAACCCTCGAAAATGAAACGATCGGATGGCAGCCCCGCCGCCGACAACGCTGCAATCAAAGCGCAGGCACCCGGAACCGGCACCACGTTGATGCCTGCCGCGCGAGCCTGTCGCACCAGGTGATAGCCCGGATCGGAAATCAGCGGCGTTCCGGCGTCAGAGATCAATGCCACGTTGTCACCGGCCAGCAGACGCGTGATAAAGCGACTACCTTCATCCCGCTCGTTGTGTTCATGACAGGCGGCCAATGGTGTCGAAATGCCGAAGTGCTGCATCAAGCGCTGGGAATGACGGGTGTCTTCCGCGGCGATCAAGGCCACTTCACGCAGAATCTTCAGCGCCCGTGCACTGATGTCATCCAGGTTGCCGATGGGCGTCGCCACCACATAAAGCGAGCCCGCAGCGGAATTCAAAGCACCTGGAGCAGTCAAAGCGCACACCTCATGATCGGTAAAAGTCGCCATTGTAGCGCGTAGCGAGGCTCACGATACGCGCATGCAATCGCGCCATCGGCGACCGTTTGTGCGCTGGCGCAACATTTACACCAGCTAAATTGATCGATTCACGCCAGTAACATCGCGCCCCGGCCAGTGCTTGGGTACAATTCCACGCTAATTTGATCGAGTATCAGGAACGCTTACATGATCGCTTGCCTGCGGCTGTTATCTGCCCTCTGCCTCGCTGCCTTGCTGGCGGCTTGCGCCAGCTCGCCCTCGTCCAGCCTTGGCGAACTACCACGGACACCGGACGCCAGTATCGAGCAACTGCTTGAGAAGGCGGCCCAAAGCAAATCACCGGAAGATGCCGCCCTGCTGCGCCTGAGCGCTGCCGACCTGGCCTATCGCCAGGGCAATGCCGGCCAGTCCGCGCAAATCCTGCAACAGGTCCCGGTCGAGCAGCTCAAGCCGGGCCCACAGATTTTCGCCAACACCCTGGCGGCTGAACTGGCCATGACCCGCAATCAGCCCAAGGCCGCACTGGCCGCCTTGAGCCACCCAAGCATGCAATACTTGAGCGAACTGCCCGAGGAACAACAGGTCCGCACCGGCACTGTTCACGCCCGCGCCCTGGAGGCCGATGGCCAGACCCTCGCCGCCGCTCGCGAGCGCATTTTCATTGCTCCGATGCTTAAAGGTGAAGCCGCGAGCAAAAACCACGAAGCGATCTGGACCTTGATCGCCTCGCTGCCGACCGAGCAGTTGCAGCCGAGCTCCAGTGACGATCTCGGCGGCTGGATGGCCCTGGCCCTGGCCGTGAAATCCGCCGGCACCCTGGAGCAGCAACAGGCCGCCATCGACAACTGGCGCGCGCAGAATCCGAAACACCCCGCGGCCATTCAATTGCCGCAACCACTGACCCAACTCAAGGAACTGGCCAGCCAGCCCTTGAGCAAGATTGCCCTGCTGCTGCCTCAGGATGGCCAGCTGGCTTCGGTTGGCAAAGCATTGCGCGACGGCTTCATGGCTGCCCACTACCAGGCACAACAGGCCGGGCAGAAACCTCCCGCCATCGAGTTTTATGACAGCTCGCGCCTGACATCCATGGACGAGTTCTACCGCAAGGCCCAGGCCGATGGCGTGCAACTGGTCGTCGGCCCACTGGAAAAGCCGCTGGTCAAACAACTGAGCACTCGCCCGCAACTCCCGATTACCACCCTGGCACTGAACTACAGCGAAGGCGATCAAGGCCCGGCGCAGCTGTTCCAGTTCGGTCTTGCCGCAGAAGACGAAGCCCGCGAAGTATCGCGCCGCGCTCGTGCCGACGGCCTGCATCGCGCAGCCATCATGGTGCCGAAAGGCGAATGGGGCGATCGCGTACTCAAGGCGTTCAGCCAGGATTGGCAGGCCAATGGCGGCACCATCGTCGCCACCGAACGCGTCGACCAACCAGTCCAGCTGGCCCAGCAGATTGCCGACATGTTCCAGCTGCGCCAGAGCGAAGGTCGCGCCAAGAGCCTGCAAAGCACTGTTGGCTCGCAAGTAGCAGCCCAGCCGTCGCGTCGCCAGGACATCGAGTTCATCTTCCTCGCCGCAACGCCGCAACAGGCCCAACAGATCAAACCGACCCTGAACTTCCAGTACGCAGGCGATGTACCGGTCTACGCCACCTCTCACGTGTTCAGCGCCAGCGGCGACGTCAACCAGTACAACGACATGAACGGCATTCGCTTCTGCGAAACACCCTGGTTGCTGGACGCCAACGATCCACTGCGCCGCCAGGTCACCGCCCAGTGGCCACAAGCCGCCGGTAGCCTGGGACGTCTGTACGCCATGGGCGTGGACGCCTATCGACTGGCGCCGCGCCTGGGCCAGCTGAAGTCTCTGCCGGACAGCCGCATCGACGGTGAGTCGGGCAGCCTCGGCATGACTCAGAGCCAGCGGGTCGTGCGCCAGTTGCCATGGGCCCAGTTCGCCAATGGCCAGATCCAGCGCCTGCCGGACACCGCCCGCTGATGCCTGACAGGTCACGCCAGCAAAGCGGTATGGATGCCGAGCGCCACGCGCTCGAGCATCTTCAACAACAGGGTCTGCGCCTGCTGGCGCAGAACTGGCTGTGCAAACGCGGCGAGCTTGATCTGGTCATGCTAGATGGCGATACAGTAGTATTCGTTGAAGTCCGCTACCGAAAAGACACTCAATGGGGTGGCGCGCTCGATAGCATCGATGAGCGCAAACGGCAAAAGCTGATTTTCGCCGCACAATATTTTCTTCAGCGCGAGTCGCGCTGGGCCAATTCCCCTTGCCGCTTCGACGTGATTGCCATCGACAGCCACCTCGATCAGCTGAACTGGCTACAGAATGCCTTCGACGGCTGATCACCGGCATCACGAACCGGACACTATCACCCAACACTTTTGCTCTTTGCTTTGCGGGCTGCACATTCACGTGCCGAACAGCCGCGCTAATTAAGGTCACACAGATGGACATGCAATCCCGAATTCGCCAGCTTTTTCAGGCCAGTATCGACACCAAGCAACAGGCGATGGAAGTTCTTGCACCGCACATCGAGCAAGCCAGCCAGGTCATGGTCAACGCCCTGCTCAACGAAGGCAAAATGCTTTCCTGTGGCAACGGCGGCTCAGCCGGCGACGCCCAGCACTTTTCGTCCGAGCTGCTCAATCGCTTTGAGCGCGAGCGTCCGAGCCTGCCGGCCATCGCCTTGACGACCGACAGTTCGACGATCACCTCGATCGCCAACGACTACAGCTACAACGAAATCTTCTCCAAGCAGATCCGCGCACTGGGCCAACCGGGCGATGTGTTGCTGGCTATCTCCACCAGCGGCAACTCGGCCAACATAATTCAAGCGATCCAGGCCGCACATGATCGCGAAATGATTGTCGTAGCATTGACGGGACGTGACGGTGGCGGCATGGCGTCGCTGCTGTTGCCCGAGGACGTGGAGATTCGCGTACCGGCCAACGTCACCGCTCGTATTCAAGAAGTCCACCTGCTGGCGATCCATTGCCTTTGCGACTTGATCGACAGCCAATTGTTCGGGAGTGAAGAATGACCCCTAATCGCCTTGGCCTACTGGCCTTGACTCTGTGCCTCGGCATCAGCGGTTGCACCTCGGTAGTGACCGCCAGCCGTGAAGCCCCCATTGAAGATGACCGCGGCACTCGCACACTGGGCAGCAAGATCGACGACTCCCTGATCGACACCAAGGTTGGCGTGAACATCGCCAAGGCCGACCCGGCCCTGGACAAGGACTCGCACATCGTCGTCACCAGCTACAACGGTGTCGTGCTGCTCGCAGGGCAAACGCCACGCGCAGACCTCAAGGCCAAGGCTGAACAGGCCGCCGCCGCGGTCCAGCGCGTGAAGCAGGTTCACAACGAGCTGCAAATCATGGCCCCCTCCTCGCTGCTGGCGCGCCAGAATGACACCTGGCTGACCACCAAGATCAAGACCCAGATGCTCGCTGACGCGAACATCCCTGGTTCGCGCATCAAGGTCGTCACTGAAAACGGCATCGTCTACTTGCTGGGCCTGCTGACCAAACAGGAAGCTGCGCAGGCGACCAACCTGGTGCAAGGCGTATCCGGCGTACAGAAGATTGTGAAGCTGTTCGAGTACATCGACTGACCTGCACGCGGCGTAGGAGCTGCCGCAGGCTGCGATCTTTTGATCTTGATCTTCCAAAACACAAGATCAAAAGATCGCAGCCTTCGGCAGCTCCTACGTTTGAAGGTGGTGAAGTAATAAAAAAGGCGATCCATCCGGATCGCCTTTTTTATTACTTCACCACCTTCAAACTGGGGCGACCGCTTGGACGCGGCGGCTCGCTGTCCGGTGGCGGAAGGTCGTCATCCGGTTCGATGTCGTCGTCCTCACCCATCGGCGATTCCAGATCAAACACCATGCCCTGGCCGTTCTCCCGGGCGTAGATACCCAGGATCGATGCGATAGGCACGTACAAGGTGTGTGGCACGCCACCGAAGCGCCCCTCGAAACTGACCGCCTCGTTATCCATGTGCAAGTGGCGCACGGCTTGTGGCGATACGTTCAGGACGATCTGCCCGTCACTGGCAAAGCCTTGAGGCACCTGCACCGACGGATACTCGGAATTGACCAGCATATGCGGGGTGCAATCGTTGTCCACAATCCACTCATAGAGCGCGCGGACCAGATAAGGTCGACTGGAGTTCATAGCGGCTCCTTAAGCCTTAGCGCATGTCGCGTTCGACACCAGACAGACTCGCCTGGAAAGCCTCACGCGCAAACTGGCGCTCCATATAATCAAGCAGCGGCTTGGCCGGCCGCGGCAGTTCTATACCCAGAATCGGCAATCGCCAGAGTATTGGCAATAGGCAGCAGTCCACCAGGCTTTGTTCCTCGCTGAGGAAAAACGGCTTGTCGGCAAACAGTGGCGACACACCCGTCAGGCTTTCGCGCAACTCTTTGCGAGCCACGGCACGGGCCGCCTCCTTGGTCCGCGAATCCAGAATCAGGTCCACCAGACCACACCAGTCTCGCTGAATGCGGTGTATCAGCAGGCGACTGTTGGCACGCGCCACCGGATAAACCGGCAGTAGCGGCGGGTGCGGGTAACGCTCATCCAGATATTCCATCACCACAGTCGACTCCCACAACGCCAGGTCGCGATCGACCAGAGTGGGCAAGCTGCCATAAGGGTTCACTTCAATCAGTTTAGGTGGCTGGCGTCCAGCTTCCACGTAAATGATCTCGGCGCTGACACCCTTCTCTGCCAGTACGATGCGCACTCGGTGGGAATAGTGGTCGGCGGGGTCGGAGTAACAGGCCAACCGATTGGTCACGCCCATGGCGATCCTCCTCGCTTGTAGAAATTATCGAAAGCGGAAAAACGAGCGCGCCCAGAGGGCGCCTCCCGTAACGACTGGATCACCAGTTCGCTACCTATTCAGAGGCGCCCTTGGGCGCGCGCGATTAACAGCAATAGCTTGAAGCTTTATCAGTGCACGTCTTTCCAGTATTCGCGCTTGAGCAGGTAAGCGAATACGAAGAAGAACGCCAGGTACAACAATACGTACGTACCGATGCGCTGATGTTGCAGCTTAACCGGGTTAGCCGAGTAAGCCAGGAAGGTTACCAGATTCTTGACCTTCTCATCGAACTGCTCTTCAGTCAGAGCACCGCTTTTCGGCACAATGGTCAACTGATCGCACGCTTCATGAGTCAACGGATTGGTGGTCAGCGGATCATATTGCCTCTTGCCGCCTTCGACGGTCGGAACCTGTTTGCATCCCACGACCTGGCGACCTTGCAGGCCGGCCAGGACATTAGGCATGCCCACGTTCGGGAAGACCTTGTTGTTCACACCCCATGGGCGCGAAGGATCTTCGTAGAACGACTTCAGGTAACCGTAGAGCCAGTCGGTGCCGCGAACACGGGCAACCAGGGTCAGGTCCGGAGGTGCGGCACCAAACCAGGCCTTGGCATCCGCAGGCTGCATGCCGATGCTCATGTGGTCGCCGATCTTGGCACCCGTGAAGACCAGCTTCTCCAGCATCAACTCATGGGGAATGCCCAGGTCGTCGGCAACACGCTCATAGCGCTGGAACTTGGCACTGTGGCAACCCATGCAGTAGTTGGCGAACGTACGCGCGCCGTCCTGCATGGCTGCCTTGTCGGAAACGTCAATGTCGACTTTTTCCAGCTCAGGACCACCGTGTTCGGCTGCGAAAGCAAAAACCGGCAGCGCAGCAAGCATCAATACAGCAAATAGTTTTTTCATCAGCCAGTCACCCTTTCCGGAACCGGTTTGGTCTTCTCGAGCCTGGTGTAGAACGGCATCAGAATGAAGTAGGCGAAGTACAGGAAGGTACATACCTGCGACAGCAACGTACGCTCAGGGGTTGGGGCCAGAACACCCAGCACACCCAGGATCACGAACGAGATGCAGAACACCCAGAGCCAGATCTTGCTCAGCCAGCCTTTGTAGCGCATCGACTTGACCGGGCTGCGGTCCAGCCACGGCAGGACGAACAGCACGGCAATGGCCGCGCCCATGGCGATGACACCAAAGAGCTTGTCTGGAACCGCACGCAAAATGGCGTAGAACGGGGTGAAGTACCAGACCGGAGCGATGTGCTCTGGGGTCTTGAAGGCGTTCGCCACTTCAAAGTTCGGCTTCTCGAGGAAGTAGCCGCCCATTTCCGGGAAGAAGAACACGATCGAGCAGAAGATGAACAGGAACACCACCACGCCGACGATATCTTTCACGGTGTAGTACGGGTGGAAGGCGATGCCGTCCAGCGGTATGCCGTTTTCGTCCTTGTGCTTCTTGATGTCCACGCCGTCCGGGTTGTTCGAACCGACTTCGTGCAACGCCAGGATGTGCAGCACCACCAGACCGAGGATGACGATCGGCAGGGCAACCACGTGCAGGGCGAAGAAGCGGTTCAGGGTAATGCCGGAAATCAGGTAGTCACCACGAATCCACTGGGTCAGGTCGTTGCCGATGACCGGGATCGCACCGAACAGCGAGATGATCACCTGGGCGCCCCAGTAGGACATCTGGCCCCACGGCAGCAGGTAACCCATGAAGGCTTCGGCCATCAGCGCCAGGTAGATCAGCATGCCGAAGACCCACACCAGTTCGCGCGGCTTCTGGTACGAACCGTAGAGCAGGCCACGGAACATATGCAGATAGACCACGATGAAGAACGCCGAAGCGCCGGTGGAGTGCAGCAGACGCAGGATCGAGCCGTACTCGACGTCGCGCATGATGTACTCGACGGAAGCGAACGCTTCTTCCGCCGACGGGGTGTAGCTCATGGTCAGCCAGACACCGGTAACGATCTGGTTGACCAGAACGAGCAATGCCAGGGAACCAAAGAAGTAGAAGAAGTTGAAGTTTTTCGGAGCGTAATACTTGCTGAGATGGTCTTCCCACATCTTGGTCGCGGGAAAGCGCGCATCAACCCAATCCATGAACTTGCTCATCACGCTTTCTCCGTATCGACGCCAATGACAATGATCTCATCGGTCTCATAGGAATGCGGGGGAACTGGCAGGTTCAAAGGCGCAGGTTGCGACTTGTAGACGCGGCCAGCCAGATCGTAATGGGAGCCGTGGCAAGGGCAGAAATATCCACCTACCCATTTCGGACCAAGATCCGCAGGTGCCACTTCCGGACGGAAAGTAGGCGAACAACCCAAGTGTGTGCAAATGCCGATCAGCAGCAGAACCTCTGGCTTGATCGAACGTGTTTCCGGGTTGACATAGGCCGGTTGCGTCGATTGCTTGGAATCAGGATCGGCGAGATCGCCTTCGATCTTTTTCAGATTCCCCAGGATTTCCGGTGTACGGCGGACGATGAACACCGGCTGACCGCGCCACTCAGCAATCATCTGCTGGCCTGGCTCGATTTTGCTGACATTCACTTTCACCGGTGCACCAGCGGCTTTCGCCTTGGCACTGGGAAACCATGACCCCACGAACGGGACCGCAGCCCCCACCGCTCCTGCAGCACCCACCACGGATGTGGCTGCTACCAAGAAGCGACGCCGGCCTGTATTCACGCCGTCATTGCTCATTCAGTCCTCTCCCATCAGCTTTGTGGCCTGTTAAATCAGGCATCTACTAAGTAAAACTATGTACTTATAAAAATTTTGCCGAATGGTAATGAAAAGCCCCAATTCTGACAAGGTAATTACCGGAGCCCACCACCCTCAAGCCTTGGAGTATAGGGCGTCTACGGATGTGGCAAGTTGTCACAGCGCAATTCTTTGATAAATCGCAGGCATAAAAAAACGCCCAGCTCCGTGAGGAAACTGGGCGTTCTTTTTTGAACGTGAAAGCGAATTAACGCTTCGAGTACTGCGGACGCTTACGCGCTTTACGCAGACCGACTTTCTTACGTTCAACTTCACGAGCATCGCGGGTTACGAAGCCGGCTTTACGCAGGGCGCTGCGCAGAGTCTCGTCGTAGTCCATCAGAGCGCGGGTGATGCCGTGGCGGATTGCGCCAGCTTGACCACTTACACCACCGCCGATCACGGTGACGTAGATGTCGAACTTCTCGACAGTCTCAGTCAATTCCAGCGGCTGACGAACTACCATGCGGGCAGTTTCGCGGCCGAAGAAATTATCCAGCGAACGGTTGTTGATGGAGATGTTACCAGTACCCGGACGCAGGAAAACGCGTGCGGTTGCGGTCTTGCGACGGCCAGTGCCGTAATTTTGAGTCGCCGACATAATGAACTATTCCGTTAAATCTTCAGTTCTTGGGGCTGCTGAGCAGTATGAGGGTGTGCAGCGCCCGCATAGACTTTCAGCTTACGGTACATGTCGCGACCCAGCGGGTTCTTAGGCAGCATGCCTTTGACCGCGGTCTCGATCACGCGCTCAGGGGCCTTGGCGATCAGCTTTTCAAAGTTGATCGACTTGATGCCGCCCGGGAAACCGGAGTGGGAGTAGTACATTTTGTCAGTGGTTTTAGCACCGGTAACACGGATCTGCTCAGCGTTGATTACGACGATGTAGTCGCCGGTGTCAACGTGAGGAGTGTACTCAGGCTTGTGCTTGCCACGCAGACGGCTCGCGATTTCGGTGGCCAGACGACCCAGGGTCTGACCAGCAGCGTCGACGACAAACCAGTCGCGCTTTACTGTTTCCGGTTTAGCAGTAAAAGTTTTCATTCTTTATAGCCTCAGGGGCCGCCCTGTAAATTAGACGGCGGATCTTACTGAATAGTGCGTACTTTGACAAGTCAAAGGCAGCCGGATACAGACGCTTTCGGGGGCTCGGGTCGGCGCGTCCGTTCAACGGCAAGATTCTTCGGCGGCGGCGCATCACTTCCACTGCAGAAAGAGGTGCGCAATTATGCAGATTGCGAAAAATAATTCAACCTGCTTTTATGATTGTTTTGCCCAAGGAGCACCCCGATGGACTATCGCCAGCTAGGCCGAACCAATCTGAACGTGAGTGCCCTCTGTCTCGGAACCATGACCTGGGGCGAGCAAAACAGCGAGGCAGACGCCTTCGCCCAGATTGAACGAGCCAAGAGCGCCGGGATCAACTTCATCGACACCGCCGAGATGTACCCGGTACCGCCCAAGGCCGAAACCTACGCCACCACCGAACGCTACATCGGCAATTACTTCAAAAGCCGCGGCGATCGCACCGACTGGATCCTGGCCAGCAAGATCGCCGGCCCCGGCAATACCATCGATTACATCCGCGACAAGAACCTTCGGCACAATCGGCAGCACATCACCGAAGCCGTGGACGCCAGCCTCAAGCGCCTGCAAACCGACTACATCGACCTGTACCAGCTGCATTGGCCGGAGCGCAGCACCAACTTCTTCGGGCAGCTGGGCTACAAGCACCAGACCGAAGCCAACCTGACGCCACTGGAGGATACCCTTGAAGCGCTGGACGAACAGGTCCGCGCCGGCAAGATCCGCCACATCGGCCTGTCCAACGAGACGCCGTGGGGCACCATGCGCTTCCTGGCCCTGGCCGAAGCCCGGGGCTGGCCGCGTGCCGTATCGATCCAGAACCCGTACAACCTGCTCAATCGCAGCTTCGAAGTCGGCCTGGCGGAAATCGCCATCCGCGAGCAATGCGGCCTGCTCGCCTATTCGCCGCTGGCGTTCGGTTTCCTGTCAGGCAAGTACGAAGGTGGCGCCCGCCCGCCTAAAGGCCGCCTGAGCCTCTACAGCCGCTTCAGCCGCTATTTCAACCCACAGTCGGAAGCGGCCTGCAGCCGGTACGTGGCCCTGGCTCGCGAACACGGCCTGGACCCGGCGCAAATGGCCCTGGCGTTCGTGACGCAGCAGCCGTTCGTGACCAGCAACATCATTGGCGCGACCACCATGGAGCAACTGGAGAGCAACATCGCCAGTTTCGACTTGAAGCTGTCGGAGGAAGTGCTGGAAGGGATCGAGGCGATTCACAAGGATCATCCGAATCCTGCGCCTTGATTGATCTCTAAACCCATTCGCGGGCAAGCCCGCTCCCACAGGTACTGCGTGATCCTTGTGGGAGCGGGCTTGCCCGCGAAGGCGTAAGTCCTGCCATCCGAGATCAAAGCGACCGCGCAATGATCTCCTTCATTATCTCGTTCGTCCCGGCATAGATCCGCTGCACGCGCGCATCCGCCCACGCCCGCGCGATCGGGTATTCCCACATGAACCCGTAGCCACCGTGCAACTGCACACACTCGTCGAGCACCTTGCACTGCAGGTCGGTACCCCAGTACTTGGCCATCGCCGCCGTCGGCACGTCGAGCTTGCCTTGCAGGTGCAGTTCCAGGCAGCGGTCGACGAAGACACGGCCGATCTGGATTTCCGTGGCCATCTCCGCCAGTTTGAACCGGGTGTTCTGGAAATCCGCGATCGACTTGCCGAACGCCTTGCGCTCGCGGGTGTAGTCCAGTGTCCATTGCAGCGCCGCTTCGGCCGATGCCAGCCCGCCAACGGCCACCGTGAGGCGCTCCTGAGGCAATTCCTGCATCAGGTAGGCAAAGCCCATCCCGGCCTGGCCCAGCAGGTTTTCCTTGGGCACACGCACGTCCTGGAAGAACAGCTCCGAGGTGTCCTGGGCTTTCATCCCGACCTTTTCCAGGCGCTTGCCCTTGTCGAAGCCCGGCGTATCGGCTTCCACCAAAAACAGGCTGGTGCCCTTCGCGCCGGCCTTCGGATCGGTCTTGGCGACGACGATCACCAGATCGGCCAGGTAGCCGTTGGTGATGAAGGTCTTGGAGCCGTTGATCACGTACTCGTCGCCATCGAGCACGGCCGTGGTTTTCACTCCCTGCAGATCGGAACCGGCGCCCGGTTCGGTCATGGCGATCGCGGTCACCATCTCGCCGGACACCAGTTTCGGCAGGTACTTCTGCTTCAGCGCCTCACTGCCGTAATGCAGGATGTACGGTGCCACGATGTCCGAGTGCAGGGAGAAACCGATGCCGGTCAGACCAAGCCGCCCCACTTCTTCGATCACCACCGCGCTGTAGAGAAAGTCCGCCCCCAGGCCGCCGTACTCTTCCGGCAGGTGTGAGCAGAGCATCCCCGCCTCCCCTGCCTTGTTCCACAGTTTGCGGTCGATATAGCCTTGTTTTTCCCATTGCCCATGGAAGGGCACCGCCTCCTTTTCGAGAAACGTCCGCACGCTGTCGCGGAAAAGCTCGTGCTCGGAACTGAACAAGGTTCTGGGGATCATGCGGCACCTTTTCTTTGTTTTTAGAAGGAGTTGACCTTCAGAGACTATGCCTCGCTTCCGATACAGGACACTGGACACATCCGACAAAAAATAAGACGATCCAGCCGTCTGGTGACCACTTCCCCCTATAAAAATAAAGTTGAATTATGTCTAACCAAGCCTCCACGCCACTGCGGCGCGTCAGCATCCTGGCCATCGACCGGGTTTTCGCTTCCACCCTCATGCAAGCCAAGGATTTCTTCCACCTCGCCAGCCTGCGCTACGGCAAACAACTGGGCCAGGGCCTGACACCGGCTTTCGAAACCCGCCTGGTCAGCCCCGATGGCAAACCGGTCAGCACCTTCAGCGATGTGATGATTCCGGTGGACGGCGGGCTGGAAAACGCCGACATCATCATTCTTCCCGCGTTCTGGGACGATTTTGAAAGCCTCTGCAAACGTTACCCGCAAGTCCTGCCCTGGTTGCGTCAACAGCATGCGCGCGGCGCCGTGCTGTGCGGCGAGGCCACCGGTGTGTTCTGGCTGGCCGAGGCCGGGCTGCTCAATGGCAAGGAAGCGACCACCTACTGGCGCTTCTTCAATGCCTTCGCCGAACGCTTCCCACAGGTCCAGCTCAATCAGGACAAACACCTGACCGACGCCGATAACCTGTACTGCGCCGGCGGCACCACCTCGGCGTGCGACCTGTACATTTACCTGATCGAGCGCTTCTGTGGCGCCAATGTGTCCCAGGCCGTAGCGCGGGACATTCTGTATGAGGTACAGCGCAGCTACTCGCCGGGACGCATCGGTTTTGGCGGCCAGAAGCTGCACCAGGACGTGATCATCCTGCAGATCCAGCACTGGCTCGAGGAACACTTCGCCGACAAGTTCCGCTTCGAAGACGTCGCCCGCGAACACGGCATGAGCATCCGCAACTTCATGCGCCGCTTCCAGACCGCCACCGGCGACAAACCACTGCATTACCTGCAACGCCTGCGCATCGAAACCGCCAAAGGCTTGTTGTCCGGCAGTCGCAAAAGCATCAAGACCATCAGTTATGAGGTGGGCTATGACGATGCGAGCTTCTTTGCGCGCCTGTTCCGCCAGCACACGGAGCTGTCGCCGAACCAGTATCGGCAGCAGTTTCAGCAGGCTGCGTAGATCCAGGCCCAGCACAAATCCAATGTGGGAGCGGGCTTGCTCCGGGCGGCGTTCCGACGAAAGCGGAGTGTCAGCGAAATTAACATCAACTGACACGACGCCTTCGCGAGCAAGCCCGCTCCCACAGGGATTGCGGTGAGTTTGAGGTTTCTTCAGCGCATAAAAAAGGGCCTGCAAATGCAGGCCCTTTTATTTTACGAATCCTCTTACGGCTTGTGCGCCCGGGACAGGAATTCGTGGGATTGCATTTCCAGCAGACGACTCAGGGTACGCTGGAATTCGAAGTTCAAGCGCCCGCCGGTGTACAGATCCTTGAGTTCGACTTCGGCAGAAATGATCAGCTTCACGTTACGGTCGTAGAACTCGTCGACCATGTTGATGAAGCGGCGCGCGATGTCGTCGGTGGTGACGCTCATCTGCTCGACATCGCTGAGCAGCACGGCGTGGAAGATCTTGCCCAGTTCGATGTAGTCGTTCTGGCTGCGCGGGCCGTCGCACAGTTCACGGAAGTTGAACCAGGCCACGTCATCGCAGGTGCGCAGGGCACGAATCTCACGATTTTCGATCATCAGCACGTCATTTTCGACCGCTGCCGTGCATTCCGGCGTCAACGCACGGAAGCTCTTGCGCAGGCTTTCATTGGCGGCTTCGTCGAGCGGATAGTGGAACAGCTCGGCTTGTTCGAGGTGACGCAGACGATAGTCGACGCCGCTATCCACGTTGACGATCTCGGTATTCTGCTTGATCAGCGCAATGGCCGGCAGGAAGCGCGCGCGTTGCAGGCCGTCCTTGTACAGGCCGTCCGGCACGATGTTCGACGTCGCCACCAGGGTCACGCCGTTCTTGAACAGTTCTTCCATCAAGGTGCCGAGGATCATGGCGTCGGTGATGTCGGAAACGAAGAATTCATCGAAGCAGATGACCCGGGCTTCGGTGGCGAAGCGCTTGGCGATGATGGTCAGCGGGTTTTTTTCGCCACCCAGGGTTTTCATCTCTTCGTGCACGCGCTTCATGAAGCGGTGGAAGTGCGTACGGGACTTTTCCTTGAAGGGCAGTGCTTCGAAGAAGGTGTCCACCAGGTAAGTCTTGCCGCGACCTACGCCGCCCCAGAAATACAGGCCCTTGACCGGGGTCTGATCCTTCTTGCCAAACAACTTGCCCAGCAGGCCCGGCTTGTTTTGCTCGGCCGCGACCAGATCGTCGTACAGGCGCTGCAAATGACGCACGGCAGTTTCCTGCGCGGCGTCATGGAAGAATTCCGGGCGTTTCAGATCAGCTTGATATCGTTCTAGGGGCGTCATAATTCGTTAGCAAGGCAACAAAAACGGGCCGACACTGTAGCGACGGCCCGGAGGAATGGCAATCGGCCCTTGGTCGGGCCGGACCGTTGTTTAGTCCTGAACAGGCGTCAGGGCGATGCGCAAAGCCTCGACGGCAGCATCACGCGCAGCACTGTCGGCAAAGGCCGGGCTGTCGGCAACGCACTCGCCTTCCAGCCAGACACTGAAGTTCAGTTCTTCATTCCGCACGTCCAGTGGCTGACCCGATTGCAGTTGCTTGGTCACCTGACCGGCAGTCTTGCCATCGGCGAAGTGGCGCGACAGCAGCAGTTGTTCGCCATCGGCGGCCAGCAGTCGGAAGCGGAAACTGCCGTCGTCTTCACGGAAGCTGACAAAACGCGCAGCTTTCGTGGCTTTTTTCTTGATGGTCGCCGCCACCTGGGTCTGAGCAACGAAGGAGCGCAGGCCCACTGCTTCACGCAGTTCATTGAGGAAGGGTGTCGCTACCGCACGGGCCTTTTTCGCACCGTGTTGCAGGATGTCTTCCAGATCCGCCGGACGCTCGATCAGTTGGTTGTAGCGCTCACGAGATTCGCCCAGTTCACTGTCCAGCAGTTGGAACAGACGATTCTTCGCCTCGCCCCAACCCAGGCCCTGCAACAATTCGCTGCGGAACTCGTCGGCCTGCGCCGGGGTGGCGAATGCCTGGAACAGGGTGAACAGGTGCGAGTTATCAGGATCCTTGGCTTCACCCGGCGCGCGGGAGTCGGTGACGATCCGCGAAATCGCGTCCTTCATTTCCTTGGCGCTTGAGAACAGCGGGATGGTGTTGTCGTAGCTCTTCGACATCTTGCGGCCATCCAGGCCCGGCAACGTGGCGACGCTCTCTTCGATCAACGCCTCGGGCATGGTGAAGAACTCTTTGCCCTGGCCAAACAGGTGGTTGAAGCGCTGGCCGATGTCCCGCGCCATTTCCACGTGCTGGATCTGGTCGCGACCGACCGGCACCTTGTGCGCGTTGAACATCAGGATGTCCGCCGCCATCAGCACCGGGTAGCTGTACAGGCCCATGGTGATGCCGGCGTCCGGGTCTTCGCCTGTCTCGACGTTCTTGTCCACCGAAGCCTTGTAGGCGTGGGCGCGGTTGAGCAGACCCTTGGCGGCGACGCAGGTCAGCAGCCAGGTCAGCTCGGGGATTTCCGGGATGTCGGACTGGCGGTAGAAGGTCACGCGGTCGACATCCAGGCCACCGGCCAACCAGGTCGCGGCGATTTCCAGACGCGAGCGCTGGATGCGCAGCGGGTCATCGCACTTGATCAGGGCGTGGTAGTCGGCCAGGAAGTAGAACGAATCGGCATTGCTGTCACGGCTGGCGACGATCGCCGGGCGGATGGCGCCAGCGTAGTTGCCCAGGTGCGGCGTGCCGGTGGTGGTGATGCCGGTGAGGATACGGGTACGGGTCGTCATGGGTAATCGCTTGTCAGACTGCAATCAATTCGAGAGACGCGGCAGGATCAGATCCTTGAGATCGGTCAGCTTGCCATGAAAAAAGTGTCCGCATTCTGCCACTTTCAGCAGCTCATGGGGACGTTCGAGCGTGTCGGACCATTGGTAAACGACTTGTGGATCGATCACTTCGTCGGTTTCCGGCTGGATCAAGGTCAGCTCGCCGTGCTGCGGCAGCTGATCCTGATCGCCCAGGCGCATGACCGCCGGCGCGACCATGAACAGGTGCTTGAGCTGCTCGCCCTTGGCCTCAAGGCGTCCGCCGAGACTTGCTGCAACAAAACCGCCGAAGGAGAAACCGAACAGGGTCAGCGGCAACTCCGGGTGTTTGCTGCGAAACCATTCGGCGACAGCCTGGGCATCGTCCACTTCACCGGTGCCCATGTCGTGGGAGCCCTCGCTGGCACCGACACCACGATAGTTGAAGCGCAGGGTGACCAGCCCGGCGTCGCGCGCAGTGCGCTGCAAGGTCGAAACCACTTTGTTGAGCATGGTGCCGCCCTGTACCGGGTTCGGATGGCAGATGAGTGCCAGGCCGCGAGGTTGCTCGTTGTCCAGGTAAAGGGCTTCCAGTTGACCCACCGGGCCATCAATCACTACAGGGGTTTCGCGCATAAGCAAGGAAGGAACTCCGTGACCTCGAATCGGGTCGACTCGTCTAGCAAATTGTCTGTGGCTGTCTATTGCGAGTGAATCGCGGTATACAGCGCAGGTTCGAGCCGTTAACGTAAAGCAAAGCCGTTTATAGAGGAAGGACTCGTGGAACACTCGCTCTTAGTTTGGTTGCTACCGACTCTTGCCCTGGTTGTGGGTGTCGCCATTGGGTTCCTGATCGCTCGCCTTGCGCCGAATGCCGCGCCTAGCAGCACGCAACGTCAGCTGGACGATATTCAGGAACGTTTCGACAGTTATCAGAACGAAGTGGTGACCCACTTCAACAGCACTGCGTCATTGGTCAAGAAACTGACTGCGAGCTATCAGGAAGTGCAGGACCATCTCGCGGAGGGCGCCAACCGCCTGGCCCTGGACGAACAGACTCGCCAACGCCTGCTGGCCTCCCTGCACGCCGATGCAGCGCAGGCACCCCGTGAACGCCTGACGCCACCGCGCGATCAGGAGCCGCCGCGCGACTATGCACCGAAAGCCCCGAACGCGCCCGGCATGCTCGATGAGCATTACGGCCTGAAGAAGTAATCAGGTTTCGCGCAAAATAAAAAGCCCCCGGACAAGTGATTCTCCGGGGGCTTTTTTATTACTGATCCGTTTTATCTGTTGCTCACCCCGGCCTCTTCGCGGGCAAGCCCGCTCCCACAGTGATCGATGTCGGACACAAAATCTGCATTCAACACTAACCTGTGGGAGCGGGCTTGCCCGCGAAGAGGCCAGAACTGACGATACAAAAAAGCCCGCCTGATCTACTTGGGATCGGGCGGGCATTTTTTTACGCCTGGGGTTCAATCAGACGCTCAAGGGTACTGCTGAACCTGACCTTGCTGCTGACCACCATATTGCTGGCCCGGAATCGCCTTGAGGTTGACCTCTACACGGCGGTTCTGCGCCCGGCCATTGGCGTCGCCGTTGCTGGCAACCGGACTGTCCGGCCCTGCGCCACGAGCGCTCAGGTTGGCACCGCTGACACCTTGCGAGGTCAGGTAGGTGGCCACGCTTTGTGCACGACGCTGGGACAGGTCCATGTTGTGCTGGCGGCTGCCAGTGCTGTCGGTATAGCCCACGATTTCGATCTGGTTCTGGTTGAACTCTTTCAGCGAGCCCGCCAGGTTGTTCAGCGGCTGATAGAAACTTGGGGCAATGTTTGCCGAGTCGGTAGCAAACGTGATGTTGCCCGGCATGATCAGCTTGATCTGGTCGCCCTGGCGCTGCACTTCAACACCGGTGTTGGCCATGCTGGCGCGCAACTTTTTCTCTTGCTGGTCGGCGTAATAACCGTAACCGGCGGCCGAAGCACCGACCACTGCAGCACCGATCAGCGCGCCCTTGCCACGGTTATCGTGGTTGATCGCAGCACCCGCCAGCGCACCGGCCAGAGCGCCGAGACCACCATACTTCGCGGTCTTGCTCATGCCTTCGGAGCCGCTGTCCGCCTGCCCCTGAGCCTGGCCTTGACCGCCGTAAGGATTGGGCGAGGCACAACCGGACAAAACGGCCACAGCCGTAGCGACAATAATCAAACGACGCGTGGTGAACATGTATAGCTCCTACTTTTTTGCATTCTGTGGTGCAACGGACCAAGGCATAGCCATTGCGGGTGTTAGATCACTTCCGGGAACAAAAATTCCACTCGTTACAAATCAGGCCCGTACAAAGGGGTTTTCGCGCATTTCATCGCCCAGACGGGTGTCCGGACCATGCCCGGCGACCACCGTCGCCTCTTCGTCGAGGGTGTACAAACGCTGCTTGATCGAACGCACGATGGTGGCCTGGTCGCCACCCCACAAATCCGTGCGTCCTACCCCGCGCTTGAACAACGTGTCACCGGCAATCAGCAGCTTGGCATCGGCAAACCAGAAACTCATCGACCCCGGTGTGTGCCCAGGCGTGTGAAGCGCCACGCCACAGCCGCAGGCCAGCTCTTCATCATCGGCCAGCCAGCGGTCCGGGGACGGCACCGGAGTGTAAGGGACACCGAACATCTGGCACTGCATTTCCAGGTTGTCCCAGAGGAACTGGTCTTCCTTGTGCAGATGCAGGGTCGCGCCGGTTTTCTCCTTGAGTTGACCGGAAGCCAGGAAGTGATCGAGGTGCGCGTGGGTGTGAATGATGCTGACCACTTTCAACCCCAGGGCATCGAGACGCGCCAGGATCAGCTCATGATTGCCACCCGGATCGACGACGATGGCCTTTTTCGTCACCGGATCGCCGATGATGGTGCAATTGCACTGCAAAGGGCCGACGGGGAAGGTTTCGCGGATAAGGGTGGGATGCTGGGACATCGGGGGCCTGCTCGATAAACGGGGAGGGGCGATTTTCGCACAATTGAGTATCCAGCCAATGGCCGCGATGTGTAACGTGAAAAATCCTTAACCCAGCACCCCCAATTCCTTCGCCCGCGCCACAGCCTGCGTACGCCGCTCGACCCCGAGTTTGCTGTTGATATGGCTGGCGTGGGTCTTGACCGTGTGCAAGGAAATAAACAGCTGATCGCTGATTTCCTGGTTTGAGCAGCCTTGGGCAATCAATCGCAGAACCGCCAGTTCCCGCGTGCTGAGTTGCTCCGCAGCCGCGCCGGATTCCGCTCCGGGGCGGGCTGTCAGCGCCGGCAGCTTTTCACTGAGGCTGAGGGAAACAGGGGTTGGCGAACACTGTTGAAGCTGCCCACGCAGCCAGTCCGGGTGCTCGGCCAGCAAGCCCTCGAAGGGTTGCAGCACGCCCCCACCAGCGGCGTCCAGCGCCTGGACCAGTGCCTTGCGTGCTTCCGGCTCCCGTCCGCTTCCCAGCAATAACGCCACTTTCTGGGTCAGCGCCATGGCACTGAGCATCTGCCGACCGCTTTGCTGGCCATGTTCGAGCAGCGCATTCAATCGCCCCTCGGCCAGCATCGGCTGGCCCTGGATGAAGTCCAGCAACGCTTGTTGCAATTCGATATGCAGCGGCAATTGCGGATGGAACTCCGGCGGTGCCGCCCCGTTTTCGCCGTTGTAGGTCTGCCCCAGGCGCGCCAGCCAGGCTTCGGCCAGATCGGTACGCCCCTGGGCCAGCCAGAGCTCACATTTGACCAGGGTGATCATGGCCAGGTAGTAGATCGGTGGCACGTCCCAGATGTGCATGAGCCGCTCGGCTTCGGCCAGTTCGGCAAAGGCTTTGGCGAACTCTCCGCTGCTGCCTTCCAGCCTGGCAATCACGCAGTGGCCGATAAGCACGCTGATGTCACGACAGGCGCGCGCCTCGCTCAGACCGGCCTGCAAGCGCACCCGCGCCAATTGCGGCTGCATGCGCAGGGCCAGCAAAAAGCCTTCGTACAAGGTCAGCCGGGCGCGAATCGCATACAGCCGCTGTGCAGACAAACTCTGCAGGCGTTGCATGCCCTGACGGACCTCTTCCAGTGCCCGACAGATTTCTCCGCGCGCTTGCAGCACCCGTGCGCGATCGTAGTGCGCCAGCGCTTCGAACAACGGGTTGCCGACACGTTGCGCCAGCTCCAGCGATTCGCGGTTCAGCCCCCGCGCCCGCCACAAATCACCATCGGCAATGGCCAGGTTGGACAGGGTCGAGAGGCACATCAGACGCTGGCCGTAACGCTTGGCCGGAAGACTTTCCAATGCCTCGCGGCAGTACTGCAACGTCAGTTCGCGATTGCCGCGTCCACGGGCAATGATGCCACTCAACGCCAGCCATTGAGCCAGCATGGACTTCTGGGCGGTGGCCGACGGCGCGGGCAGGAAGCGGCTCAAATGGCTGGCCAGCTCTTCGGCAGCATCCAGCTGGCAAGCCAAGCCCAGCGCCCAGCTATACAGCACAATCAGGCGCGGCGTGCTGATCAGCAAGCTGTCGGGCAAGTCCATTTTCCAGCGCAGCAACATGCCGACATTCTGCTCGGCCAGCAGCTGCTCTTCGGAGAGGTTCTGCACCAGGTTCGCCGCGACGTCCAGGTGACCGGCACGCAAGGCTTGCTCTACCGCCTCATCGAGCAGTCCCTGGGCATTGAACCAGCGGCAAGCACGCAGGTGCAGGCTCGCGGCCGGCACTATCGACTGGGACGTCGGCCGCGTGCGCAACAGATCGGAAAACAGATGGTGATAACGATACCAATGACCATGCTCGTCCAGCGGCACCAGGAACACTTGATGGGCCAGCAGGAAGCGCAGGATCTCCCCGCTGTCATGGGCGTCGCGAACGGCATCGCACAGTTCGCTGCAGAAACGCTCCTGGGGCGCCGTGTCAAAGAGGAACGACTGGACCTCGGCGGGCAGGCAATCGATGACTTCTTCGAGCAGATAATCGCGGATCAGCCCTTCCCCGCCATGCAACGATTGCGGCAGCGCGCCATCGGTGCCCGCCTCCGAAGCCGCCAGCAGCCAGAAACGCAAACCCGCAACCCAGCCTTCGCTGCGCTGGATCAGGTTTTCCAGTGCCTCGCCGCGCAAAGAGCTGCTGTGCCGGTCAAGCAGGCTCAAGGCCTCGTCGTGGGTCAGGCGAAGGTCCTGTTCATGCAACTCGAGCAGTTGCCGCGACAGTCGCAGCCGCGCCAGGTGCCAGTCGGGACGTTGGCGGCTGGTGACCATCACCAGCAAACCATCGGGAAGATGGTTGAGGAAAAACTGCAGGCAACGGTCCAGCACTGGCCCCTGAGCCAGATGGTAATCATCCAGCACCAGCAGCAAGGGCTTCGCCGTGGACAGGTGTACGGCCAGTTCGTCGAGCAAGCCGTCGAGCCATTCTTCGAATGCGAACGGCTGATGGCGCTGGCGCATTTTCAACAGCCCGAGGGATTGCCTGCCCAGGTGCGGGAAATAGTCCTGAAGGCCTTCCAGCAGACGTTCGAGAAAGCGCCCCGGGTCACTGTCTCGCGGGCTCAACCCCAGCCAGAGGCTTTGCCAGTGCCCCGGCAAACCCTGACAAAACTCCACCGCCAGCGAACTCTTGCCGAACCCTGCCGGGGCACTGACCAGCAGTAACCTGCCTGCGAGCCCGGCACTCAGACGCTCGCACAAACGTGGGCGCAGCACATGACCATCGGGCAACGGCGGACGGAAAAACCGCCCGTCGAGTGTCGCGACGGCAGACTGTGCAGAACCTGGGGGTGTAGACAAATCAGTCATAGCCGGCTCTTGTTTGAATTGCGGGTGGCGGCGTTGCAGATGTCCGCAGACTAGCCGTAAACGGATAGGGAATGAAGGTAATTGCTACAAATGGCTACAAAAAGTCTACAAGCAAAAAAAAAACGCCCCGAACCAGTCGGGGCGTTTCCAGAGGATGCGGCCTCGTTTCGGCGCTCGTTAGCGAATACCGTCCTGACGCAATGCCGCCGGGGTGAAGTCGCTGGTAGTGGCAGTGAAGCCGAAGTCATACGACGACTTCTCTTCGTTCTTCATACCCAGCGCCAGGTAACGGCCAGATTGCAGGTCGTACAAGGCTTCCAGGGCGTACCACGGCACTTGCTTGTCGTAGTAATCCTCGGCATGTGCCTCGGCGACGCGCCACAGTTGACCACGACCGTCGTAGTGATCGACCACCGCCGCTTGCCAGGTATCTTCGTCGATGTAGATGTCACGCTTGGCGTAGATGTGGCGCTGACCTTCCTTCAAGGTGGCAACCACATGCCATACCCGGCGCAGCTCGTAACGAGCCAGGTCCTGGTTGATGTGACCGGCCTTGATGATATCGGAGTACTTGAGCTTCGGATCGTCGAGCTTGTAGCTGTCGGAGGCGATGTACATCTCTTTCTTGCCTTCGAGCTTCCAGTCGTAGCGATCCGGTGCACCGTTGAACATGTCCAGGTTATCGGAAGTACGCAGGCCGTCGGCTGCGGTACCCGGGCCGTCATAGGACACTTGTGGTGCACGACGCACTCGACGTTGGCCGGCGTTGTAGACCCACGCCGAACGCGGTTCCTTCACCTGGTCGAGGGTTTCGTGCACCAGCAGCACACCACCGGCCAGACGTGCCGGGGCTAGCACTTTCTGCTTGTAGTAGAACAGGATGTTGCCCGGGTTCGCCGGATCGTAGTCCTTCATCTTGTCACGGAACACGAACTGGTCCTGGAAGTACACCAGGCTGAACGAGCCGTTCGGCTGTGGCGTGGCCTGGGCCACCAGACGGGTCACGCTACCACCCCGATAGCGGGTGATGTGGTTCCAGATGACTTCAACGCCGCTTTTTGGAATCGGGAACGGAATGGCGGTTTCAAAGTTTTCCAGGCCGTTGCCGCCGGACACCAGCTTGGTGTTGGTGGCGTTTTTCTTGATGGCGGCGAACACCTCATCCGGCACGGTAGAACCGCGATGAGACGGGTATACCGGCATCTTGTAGGTTTCCGGGTAGCGCTTGAACATCGCGTACTGACCCGGTGCGAGCTTGTCCTTGTACTGGTCGACGTTCTGCGCCGTGATGGTGAACAGCGGTTTTTCGCTGGCGTACGGATTGGACAGGAAACCTTTGCTGTCGACCGTACCGGCGTTCTTCGCCAGCGGCTTCCAGGCCGGGATCGAACCGTCGGCGTTACCCGCCATTTCGGCGCCCATCGGGGTCAGGCTCTTGCCCAGTTTGTCGGCCTCGGCCTGGGGAACCGCTGCGATGACGCTGGTCGCCAGCAGCGAGAGACCCAGAACACTGGCGTGGAACAGACTCTTTGTTATTTTCATATGTTCGTTCGTCCTGAAAATTCAGTGCTTAGAAGTTCACGCCGACGCTGAGCGCAACGAAGTCGCGGTCATCCACGGTGGTGTACTTGCCGTCGAAGAAGTTGGTGTAGGCCAGGCTCGCGGTGTAGGTGTTCTGGTACTCGGCGTCGACACCGAGGCTCACCGCCTTGCGGCCTTCCTCGAAGTTGCCGCCTGGGCCTGGCGAGTAACCGCTCACGTCATGGGACCAGGCAACGTTCGGCTTGAGGTTTACACCGGCAAACACGTCGTTGTATTCCCAGATGGCACGACCGCGGTAGCCCCACGAAGTCGCGGTGGTGAAGCCTTCGTCGTTGCAGTTGCGGCTGCGGTTGTTGGTCGGCGTACCCGGACCGGCACCGTTGATGGTGCTGGTGTTGAGCGCCACGCAGGTATCGAGCGCGCCAGAAGGTGGCAACTCACCCGGGCCGTAGACCGGGTCGCGGCCATAACGAACATCGGAAGTGCTTTCCAGGCCGCCGACGTGGGTCACGCCCACTTCGCCCACCAGGGTCAGGCGGCTGGCGCCCATGACCTGGTCGAAGAAGTGCGTCAGGGTGGTCTGGAACTGGGTGATTTCCTTGCGACGATACCCGTGCAGGTCCTGACCCGGCACGCCGGTAAGCAGCGATGCATTGGTCAACGGGTTGTTCGGGTTGTTATTGCCTATAGGACGGACACCGGAGAACAGGATGTCGGTGGAGTTGAGCTGCACCGGAGCGTTCGGACGGTAGCTGATCTCACCGCTCCACGCGGTACCGGTAGGCAGGGTGGTGGAGAAGCTCAAGCCATACAGGCGAATGTCCTCCGGGTATTCGATGAAGTACTGCGAATTACCCGCCACCAGCAATGGCGCCAGCGCGGCGAACGGCCCCGGGAGTCCCGCCGCTGTGTTGTAGACCGACTGCGGCGCACCGGTGGCACTGAAGATCGGCGCGCGGCTGTGGTAGTTCATGAAGTAGGCGCCGAACTCGGTGTCCAGCGGTTCGAACATGTACTTGAGGGACGCGCCCCACTGACCGCCGTCGCGGGCATCACGATCGGGGCCACGACGCACCAGAACGCCCTCATTGTTGACGTCAACGCCGTTGGCCGCCAAAGGCCCCAGGGCAATGGCCGGAATCTGCGAGCGCTTGGCCAGTACCCGCAGGTTGTCGTTACAGCCGTCGGCAACGATGTCCGGCTGGGAGAAGAACGTGCCGCAGTTGTCGACGACGGTCTGGTCCCATTCAATTTGATAGAACGCTTCGGCCGAGAGGTTTTCGGTCAGGCTCTGGGACACATAGAACATGTTGACCGGGATCAGGCCTTCCTTGATCTCGGCACCCGGACGACGGAACGCGGACACGTCGATCGGGTTGATCGAGTTGATGCCGCCACCGATGAAGGTACTTTCACCCCAACTCACCACCTGCTTGCCCAGACGCACGGAGCCCGGCTGATCGGCAATGGCGTAGTTGTGGTAGACGAAGGCGTCGAGGATCTGGCCGCCGGCGGACTTGGCGCCTTCCTTGCGGCCCGCGTCGCTGATGTCCTTGAACGGACGGCTTTCGTCCTTCAGTTCAAAGTCGTACCAGTATTTACCACGGACAAAAACACCGGTATCGCCGTATTTCAGTTCAAGGTCATGGATGCCCTTGAAGATCTTCGAGAAGGTTTCCCCGCTCTTGAAGTTCAGGTGACCGTCATCAGAAGTCTGGGACAGACCCTTGCCGCCGTTGTTGACACCGATGAGGTTCTTGTTGGCACTTTCGGTAGACCAACTGGCACCGAGCGACAGGGATGAGTCGAACTGACCTTCGATTTCACCGACGTTGAAACTGACGCCGAATGCTGGCCCGGCGAGCGTAGAGGCAAGACTGACAGCCAGGGGCAGCTTCGCCCGGCGCCAGAACTGGTTTACTGATGTCATCGACGCTACTCCATGTGCATTTTATTTTTATGGCATTGAGCACTTCTAAAAACGCTGTGGATAACCGGGAGCCATGGCATCCCAAAGTCACTCCAAAGTTGCATCGCCTCAGTTTGTGCGTGTGCTCCGTTTCTAAAAATCCTTGAGCGGACTATAGCCAGCAGGTAGTAGTGCTTGATCCCTCTAAAGTGTGATTTGCAGTTGCCAGCCACTCTGGAACAGTCCTTTCGCCAGTCCGACACCCGTCGGCACGGCAAGGATGGCTGAAAATTTCGATTTGACAAGCCAAGCGCTTGCTTGGTGGGGCTGGCGTGCCCTTTCGGGCACGCCGGGAGGGGCTTAAAGCGTCGAAAGGAAGGTGCTGTTGGTGGCCTGCCATTCGCTGATGTCGACACGAATGCGCTTCTTGTCGAGTTTGCCGACGCTGGTCTTGGGAATTTCAGTAACAAGGGCGATCTGGCTCGGAATCGCCCACTTGCTCAGGTGCCCCAGCTCCACAAAAGGCTTGAGGTGTTCCTTGAGTTCCCTCGCCCCGATGACGTGCCCCTCACGGACTACGAGCAGGGCAAATGGCCGCTCTCCCCACTGCGGATCAGGGATCCCCACCACTGCTACTTCACGTACCGCCACATGACGACTGATCAGGTCTTCCAGGTCCAGAGAGGAGATCCACTCGCCACCGGTCTTGATCACGTCCTTGATGCGGTCACGAATGTCGATCACACCCATGCTGTCCAGGGTCGCCACGTCGCCGGTGTGCAGCCAGCCTCCGGCCCAGAGTTCGGCGCCCTTCTGCGGCTCGTTGAAATAACCCTCGGTCAGCCAGGGTGCGCGCAGCACCAGCTCACCCTGGGTTTCGCCGTCGGCGGGCAGGAAGTTACCCTCGGTGTCGACGATCGCCGCCTCCACCAGCGGCCCGGGCACGCCGGCCTTGATCCGGTAGGTGGTGCGTTCGTCTTCGGTGCCGGCCATCAACTCATCGTTCAAGTGCGCGCACGAGACCAGTGGCCCGGTTTCCGACATGCCGTAGGCGGCGGTCAACTGAATGCCCTTGGCCTTGGCCGCCTCGTACAACGAGCGGTTCAGGGCGCTGCCGCCGATGACGATTTTCCAGCCGCCGAAGTCGACGTTCTGCGCAGCCTTGGCATTGAGGACCATCTGCAAAATGGTCGGTACGCAATGGGAGAACGTGACCTTCTCCTTGCGCCACAACTCCACCAGGTACTCCGGGTCATAGCGGCCGGGGTACACCTGCTTGAGTCCGAGCATGGTCGCCACATACGGCAGGCCCCAGGCGTGGACGTGGAACATCGGGGTGATCGGCATGTACACGTCGCTGGTACCCAGCAGGCGCACGCTGTCGATCGCGCCCATGATGGTCGACACGCCCATGGTGTGCAGCACCAGTTGCCGATGGGTGAAGTACACGCCCTTGGGATTGCCGGTGGTGCCGGTGGTGTAGAACGTGGTCGCGACCGAATTTTCGTCGAAATCCTGGAAATCGTACTGCGGGCTCGCCGCGGCCAGCAGTTGTTCGTATTCGCCGACGAGGTTCGGCAGGTCCGCGGTTTTTTCCGGCAGGTCAGTCAGCAACAGGGTTTTGTCGACCGTGGTCAGATGCCCTTCGATGGCCTTGTAGAGGCCGACGAACTCGCTGTTGACCAGCACAAAGCGGTCCTCGGCGTGGTTCATGGTGTAGAGGATCTGTTCCGGCGACAGGCGCACGTTGATGGTGTGGATCACCGCACCGATCATCGGAATGGCGAACATGCATTCCAGGTAACGATGGCTGTCCCAGTCCATCACACCCACAGCATCCCCGGGCTTGACGCCGGCCGCTGTCAGCACGTTGGCCAGGCGCGCCACCCGCTCGATCAGGGTCGGGTAGCTGTAGCGCAACTTGTCGCGGTAGATGATCTCGCGGGTTTTCTCATAACGGGCACCGGACATCAGCAGCCGCTTGATCAGCAGCGGGTATTGGTAAGCGCCTTCGGCCGGGGGGATAACGCGAGTCTGCAACATAAGAATCCCTTTTTCTGACTGCACGGACGTGACTGAAAGTACGCACTGTAGTGCCCCTGATCGTCAGCCAAATCAGCCAAAGGAATGATTTGCAGAGCCTTGCAAATACTAGCACCGAGCCATCAATGGCTATTTATTACGCCCTGTAGGAGCTGCCGCAGGCTGCGATCTTTTGATCTTTGACAGTTAGAACAAGATCAAAAGATCGCAGCCTGCGGCAGCTCCTACAGGGAATCACCTTTGATCAATGCATCTCGGTAAAAGCGAGCTTCACGCCAATCGCAATCAGCACCGCGCCCATGGTCCGGTCGAACCAGTGCCCCATGCGCGCGAAACCGGCGCGTACGCGCTGCTGGCTGAACAACATCGCCACCAGGCAGAACCAGGTCGCTGTCGCGACTGCCAGATAAACCCCGTAACCGGCCTGCACGGCCAGTGGCGTGTGCGGGTTGATCACCACAGTGAACAGCGAGAGGAAGAACAGCGTGGCTTTCGGATTGAGACCGTTGGTGACGAAACCCGAGGTGAAGGCGCCACGGGCCGTGCGCTCCCCTGCCTCCTTGTGTAGATCGTCCGCCACAGGCTTGGCCGGTTGCGCGCGCAGCGCCTTGTAACCGATGTACAGCAGGTAAGCGGCGGCGGCCCATTTCAAGGCATTGAACAGCACGATCGACTGGGACACGATCAGGCCGATACCCAACAGTGAATAACCCACATGCAGGAAAATCGCCGTCCCCACACCCAGCGCGGTCCAGGTGCCCGCACGGCGACCGTGGGTAACACTTTCACGTACCACCACGGCAAAGTCCGGGCCGGGGCTGGCCACGGCCAGCAAGTGAATCAGGGCAACGGTCAAGAACTCTGTCCAGTACATGTGGGGCTCCTTCAGGCCAAGCGTAACTATTTATTTCATCTGGTAGGCTCGGCAGATTACGCCTTCAGTTCAATGCACAAAAGGTACAGTTGATGACGAACACTCGCCGCGCCGTTTTCCTCGACCACCCGTCCCTGGACCTCGGCGACCTTGACCTCAACCCGCTGCGCAGTTGTTTCAGCGAATTGCAGCTGTTCGCCCAGACCTTGCCCGATCAAGTCATCGAACACCTCAAGGGCGCCACCGTCGCCATCAGCAACAAGATCCTGATCGACGCCGCCGCCATGGCCGCCAGCCCTGACCTCAAGCTGATCCTGATCACCGCCACCGGCACCAACAACGTCGACCTCGCTGCCGCCCGCGCCCACGGGATCACCGTGTGCAACTGCCAGGGTTACGGCACGCCGTCGGTGGCGCAGCACACGATCATGCTGCTGCTCAACCTGGCCACGCGCCTGGCCGACTATCAGAAGGCCGTCGGTGCAGGCCGCTGGCAACAGGCCAAACAGTTCTGCTTGCTGGACTACCCGATTGTCGAACTCGAAGGCAAAACCCTTGGCCTGCTGGGTCACGGCGAATTGGGCAGCGCGGTCGCACGGCTGGCTGAAGCCTTCGGCATGCGCGTGCTGCTGGGGCAGATTCCCGGGCGCCCTGCCCGGCCGGACCGCCTGCCACTGGATGAACTGCTGCCGCAAGTCGATGCCCTGACCCTGCACTGCCCGCTCAACGAACACACCCGTCACTTCATCGGTGCCCGCGAACTGGCCTCGATGAAACCCGAAGCGTTCCTGGTCAACACCGCCCGCGGCGGCCTGATCGACGAACAGGCGCTGGCCGATGCCTTGCGCAACGGCCATCTGGGCGGCGCCGCCACTGACGTGCTGAGCGTCGAGCCGCCCGTCAACGGCAATCCACTGCTGGCCCACGACATCCCGCGCCTGATCGTCACCCCGCACAACGCCTGGGGCAGCCGCGAAGCGCGCCAGCGGATCGTTGGCCAAGTGACCGAAAACGCACTGGGATACTTCAGCGGTAAGGCGCTGCGGGTCGTCAGTTGATAAACTGCGGCACTTTTTTTTCACGGGAGCAGTTATGGATCCGCGCAGTGAAGTACTGCTTCGCCAGGCCGAGTTATTCCAGGGTTCGGTGTTGTTGGCCGGTTTGCCCGCCGACGACCTGCTGGGCCGCCTGCCCGATGCCCATGGCTGGTGCTGGCACGCCGGCGATCAGGCCGCGCTGGACGCCCGCTTCCCCGAGCGCAGCCACTTTGGCGTGAACGCACCGGAACGCGGGTTAGATAGCGCCGTGGTGTTTCTGCCCAAGGCCAAGGACCTGACCGACTACATTCTCAACGCCCTCGCCTCGCGGCTGGCCGGCCGCGAACTGTACCTGGTCGGCGAGAAAAAAAGCGGCATCGAAGGTGCCGCCAAACAACTCAACCCGTTCGGCAAACCACGCAAACTCGACAGCGCGCGCCACTGCCAGCTCTGGCAGGTGACCGTGGCCAATGCACCTGAAGCCAAGCCGCTGGAAAGCCTGGCGCAGACCTACGAGCTGCCGCTGGCCGAAGGCCCGCTGAAGGTCATCAGCCTGCCGGGGGTATTCAGCCATGGTCGCCTCGATCGCGGCAGCGCGCTGCTGCTGGAACACCTGGACAAACTGCCCAGCGGTCATTTACTCGATTTCGGTTGCGGCGCAGGAGTCCTGGGCGCGGCAGTGAAACGTCGTTACCCGCACAACCAGGTCACGATGCTGGATGTGGACGCCTTTGCCGCTGCCAGCAGTCGCCTGACCCTGGCGGCCAATGGTCTGGAAGCCGAGGTGATTACCGGTGACGGAATCGACGCCGCGCCTATGGGTTTGAGTGCGATCCTGAGCAATCCACCGTTTCATGTCGGCGTGCACACCGATTATTTCGCAACAGAGAACTTGCTGCGAAAAGCAGCCAAACATCTGAAAAACGGCGGCGAACTTCGCCTGGTAGCGAACAGCTTCCTGAAGTATCAACCGCTGATCGAAGAGCATCTTGGCGTGTGTGCGATCAAGGCCGAAGGACAGGGCTTTCGAATTTACCGGGCAAAACGCGGCTGAAACCTTTTTGAAAAAGAGGGCTTGCCGAATGGGTTCTGCGAAGGCAGAATCCGCTCCGTCCTAGGGGAGTAGTCTCCCACGAGCGCCACGCTCGTCCGGCATGCGTCAACATACTTGGTCCTCAGACCATGGCGCATGCGACCCAAGCATCCACACCAGATGGATCGCAGGGTTTGACAAGACCTATGACACGCACACCTTACCCGGGGCGGGAAGGCTGTACGTGTCATAGCCGTGTCGACCCGCCCCTTAGGAAAACCCCTGATGCTGGATTCACTGCTCGTACCCACCGCAATCGTTGCCTTGGCCGAAATCGGCGACAAGACGCAACTGCTCGCGCTCATTCTCGCCGCTCGCTTCCGCAAGCCCTGGCCGATCATCGCCGGTATTGTTGCCGCGACCCTGGCCAACCACGCGGCCGCCGGTGCAGTCGGTGCCTGGGTCGGCAGTTTCTTCTCGGATACGATGCTGCACTGGATCCTCGCCGCGAGCTTTGCCGCGACCGCCCTGTGGACCCTGGTGCCGGACAAGATGGATGACGACGAGGCCAGCACCGCCCGCAAGTTCGGTCCGTTCCTGACCACGCTGATCGCATTCTTCCTGGCAGAAATCGGCGACAAGACGCAGATCGCGACCGTGATGCTGGCTGCGCAATATCCGGAGTTGTGGCTGGTGATCATCGGCACCACCGCCGGCATGCTGATTGCCAACGTACCGGTGGTTCTGGCGGGTAACTTTGCCGCAGACAAGCTGCCATTGACCCTGATCCGTCGACTGGCGGCGTCGGCGTTCTTCATCCTGGCGATTGTCGCGGTGTACAAGGCGATGCAGAGCAGCGGGTGGGTTTGACCCGATAGGTCGTTAGACCGCATTATCGTTCTTCGCGAGCAAGCCCGCTCCCACAATTGATCTTCGGTGAACACAAATTTTGTGTACGACCGATATCCAGTGTGGGAGCGGGCTTGCTCGCGAAGAGGCCAGCAGCCTTACCGCATGACTATCAGGACTTCTTGGCCTGCTCGTACAACGGCATGACTTTCGGAATCGCCGCCTGCAACGCCGCAGTCCGACTGCTCGAAGACGGATGCGTGCTGAGGAACTCCGGCGGGGCACCTTCGCTGGCCTTGCTCATCTTGTTCCACAGGGTGATCGCGGCGTTCGGGTTGTAGCCGGCGCGGGCGGCCAGTTCCAGGCCGATCAGGTCCGCCTCGTTTTCATTGCCACGGCTGTTGGGCAAGGTCATGCCATAGTTGGCTACAGCGTCCGCCAGGGCCAGGCTGTCCTGGCCCACCCCGAGCAACGCACCGGCGCCCTGCTTGGCCATTTCGATACCGTATGCCTTGGACATCGCCTCACGACTGTGCTCGCGCAAGGCGTGGGCGATTTCATGACCAATGACCGCGGCAAGTTCATCGTCAGTGAGCTGAAGACTGTCGATCAGCCCGGTGTAGACAAAGATCTTGCCGCCAGGACCACAGTTGGCATTGAGCTCGTCGCTCTTGATCAGGTTCACTTCCCACTTCCACTGGGCCGCATCCGGACGAAAGTTCGGCGCCTGGGCAATCAGCCGGTCAGCAATGATCCGAACACGCTTGGCATCGCTACTGGTCTTGTCCAGCACGCCCTTGCTGCTCGCCTCACTCACAGTCTTTGTATAGGACTGGGCGTACATCTGGTCGACCTCTTGCGAGGACAACATGCTGAACATGTACTGCTTGCGCTCAACGCCCACAGCACCGCCACTGGTGGTATTGACCGACTGGCAGCCGGCGAGCAGCAGGCCTGCGCTCAGCGCACATAGAGCCAATGTCTTGTTCATCGAAAAACTCCCTGAAAACATGCCGGGTATCCTAGGCATGGAATGGTATCGACGCCAGATACAATAGACATAAGACGCGCAATTCAGCCAAAGCTCTCATCAATGCAGAAAAAAATTCACATTCCGGAGCGAGCCGCAGCCCGTCACGCCGCGCATTGATTCATTTGCGACATCCGCCAGGCAAAAGCAGCCGTTTCAACAGCTCGCGCTCATGCCCGCCCGACACCCTGCCGATACACCCGGGCAGACGTCCTTTCGCGTGCGGAGCCCCCATGAAATTCAAGTCGATCCAGTTTTCCGTGGCGGCCCTTGCCGGCGCCATTGTCCTTAGTGTCGTGGCAGCGCTGGTGGTGTATGCGCTGTTTTCCGGGGCCCGGACGCAGGACATGGTCCAGGAACGGACCCAGGCCCAGTTCGAGCAAGTCATCGAACAACGCCTGACGTCCCTGGCGCAGACCCAGGTCAGCCAGATCCAGCGAGAACTCGAAGCACCGCTGCTGATCGCCGGCGGATTGGTGCGAGTCAACGCCCTGATCGGCACGCCCGGTGCCGATGGCCAGCCCGCCCTGAGCCTCAGCCGTGAGCAACTGATCGGCCTGATCAAGGAAAACGTAGTCAAGAACCCGAAGATCCTCGGCACCTACATCGGTTGGGAAAAAGACGCGCTGGACCACAACGATGCGGCCTACGTCGGCACCCAGGTGGTCGGGATCGACGCCAGCAACGGGCGCTTCCTGCCCTGGTGGTTCCGCAACGACGACGGCACCCTGGGCCAGGACAAACTGGTGGACGTCGATGACCAGAAAACCCTGTCCACCGGCGTGCGCGCCAGCGAGTACTACCTGTGCTCGAAAGAAACCAAAAAATCCTGCGTGATCGATCCGGCGCCTTATAAGGTGGGCGACAAAATCGTCATGCTCGCCTCCTTTATTGAGCCGATCATGCTCAACGGTGCTTTCCTGGGCATCGTTGGCGCCGACCTGTCGGTGAACTTCATTCAGGAAATGCTCCTGGGTGCCAATCAGAAACTCTACAGCGGCGCCGGGGAAATGGCCCTGATCGGCGGCAATGGCCGCATCGTTGCCTACACCAAGGATCCGAGCAAATTCGGCGAAAAAGTCAGCGATATCCTCGACAGCAAGCAGATTGCCAACATGGCCAATCTCAAGCGCGGCGAAGTCACCTACACCGTCGACAAGGCCCAGGGCCGGATCGAGTTGTACCTGCCGTTCGGCATCGGCCAGACCGATGCGCGCTGGCCCCTGATGCTGCAATTGCCGCTGAACGCGGTCATGGCCGACCTGCAAAAACTCCAGGCCGACCTGGATGCGCAGCGTAAATCCGACACCTTCGGTATGGCGATGGTCGGCCTGGTGATTGCCGGTATCGGTTTACTGGTGATCTGGCTGGTGGGCCACGGCATCGCCCGTCCGCTCAAGCAGATGGTGGCCATGCTCGACGATATCGCCCAGGGCGAAGGCGACCTGACCCGGCGCCTGACCAGCGACCGCGCCGATGAACTGGGTTCGATCGCCAAAGGCTTCAACACCTTCCTGGCCAAGTTGCAGGCGATGATCACCCAGGTGGTGACATCGGTGCAGAGCGTCAGCGATTCGTCGGAACACACCGCCGACATCGCCATCCGCACCAACACCGGCGTACACAAGCAAATGGCCGAGATCGATCAGGTGGCCACCGCTGTGCAGGAAATGACCGCCACCGCCCAGGACGTGGCGCGCAACGCGACCCAGGCCGCACAGGCCGCCAGCCATGCCGATCAAGCCGCCAGCCAAGGCATGCAGATCGTGCGCGACACCTCGAACTCGATTGGCGCCCTCGCCGTGGAGATCGGCCGGGCCGTCGGCGTGGTGCAGACCCTGGCCAAGGACAGCGAAAACATCAACGCCATCCTCACCGCCATTCGCGGGATCGCCGAACAGACCAACCTGCTGGCCCTGAACGCAGCCATCGAAGCGGCCCGCGCCGGTGAACAGGGCCGGGGTTTTGCCGTGGTGGCCGACGAGGTGCGCAACCTGGCGCAGAAGACGCAAAAGGCCACCGAAGAAATCCAGGCCATGATCCAGCAACTGCAGCAAGGCACGCGGGATGTGGTGCGAGTCATGGAGGACAGCCAGAACCGCACGGACGAAAGCGTACTGCATGCTTCGAAGGCCGCCGAAGCACTGGAGACCATTACTCAGGCGGTGTCGGTGATCAACGACATGAACACCCAGATCGCCAGCGCGGCCGAGGAGCAAAGTGCGGTGGCGGACGACATCAACCGCAACGTGATCAACATCGGCCAGGTGGCCAATGAAGTGGCCGGCGGTGCGGATGAGTCGAGTGCGGCCAGTGCGGATTTGACCAAGCTGGCGGAACAGCAGCGGCGGTTGATCAATCAGTTCAAGGTCTAATTCAAGAGCCTCATCGCTGGCAAGCCAGCTCCCACAGGTTTTGTGAGCGCCGCAAATCCCTGTGGGAGCTGGCTTGCCAGCGATGGCGTCAGCACAGACAACCTATCATCCTGGCGTCAAACACTCCGGCCCATTCAATTTCGGATCATTCACCATGTTGGCCAGTACCCGTTCGCGCAACGCGGCAGGTTCACTGGCCAGCAAGGCTTGCAAAGCATGCAACGGCGTCTCGGGATCGAGCCAAGCGGCCTGCCCCACCTCATCAAGAATCAACGGTCGCCGCTGGCTCGCCGCTGGCTGGGTAATCACCGCGGTACTGAGCCACACCTGCTCCTGTACCGGATACGCCTCCCAGATCGCCGCAAAAAATAATGACGAGCCCTCCCCCGGCGTCAGCCAATACGGGCGCTTGCGCGTCGTGCCGCGCCATTCGTAGAAACCATTGGCCGGCAACAGGCAGCGGCGCTCGCGCAAGGCCTGGCGAAACATTGGCTGCTCGGCAACGGTTTCGGCGCGGGCGTGGGCCGGGGTGCGGGACAGATCGGTCAGCCAGGGTGGCGTCAGGCCCCATCGGGCGCGGGCAAGCGAGCGCTGACCGTCAGGCTCGGCCCGCAGCATCAACACCGAATCATTCGGGGAAATGTTCCACTGCGCCTTCTGGTCGGCGGGAAAACCGGGCAGGGCCGCGAAGGCAGGGTTCCAGCGAAACAGGGCATAACGTCCACACATGGGGCAACACGGCTCTTGATCAAACGAACGCCAGCCTAACAGACCAGCGTGCCGGGAAAGCTGTCCGGTTCATCGCCGGACAGCGGCAGCGCTGCATTGTACGCGGTGATCAGCTCGCGGGCGTATTCGGCCTGGTCGTTCTCGACCGACAGCCCGAGCAGGCCATAGATCGGCAATTCCCCGGAGCCGCCGAGCAAATCACGGCCCACCAGATGCGCCTCGATACCCTCGCTGGCGAGCATGCCTTGCAGCAACTCGCCTTCCATCAGGTTTTCCGGATCGTAGATGCGCTGCATACACGCTCCTCATTCGTTTTCACTGAACACTTCGAGATGCCATTCCTCTTCATGTACCTGCAACACGAAGGTTATCGGCCGGCAGCACACCTGACAGTCCTCGATGTAGGTCTGATCGCCACCGGACAAATCCAGAGTAGTCTCTACCTCCTCACCACAATACGGACATTCATACTGCGCAGTTTCCAGCATCGCGGTCTCCCAGGTGACTTGTGCGTATAATCGCCGGTCTATTTGCAGGGCTTTTTTTGTCTGGCTACTTTTTCAGACCGTGCCCCGCCGGTTTTCGAACAAAACCTTTACTTACCCTAGCCGTTTCTAACAAGAGAGCATGATGGGCGAATTCGATGCCATCCGACCTTACGACGACAGCGAAGTCCCAGCGGTGCTGGACCGGCTGCTCGGCGACAAGGCGTTTCTAGATATCCTCACCCACTTCCGCTTCCCGCGTTTTGCCGGTGCCTTAGGCTGGGCGCTCAAACCTCTTATAGCCCATCGGCTGCGCCGTGAGTTTGCCGGCGTGACCTGTGTGGCCACGTTACAGGACAAAGTCGAGGTTTACGTCGACCACACCATCGAGCGCGCCACCGACGGTGTCACTTATACCGGGGTGGAGCAATTCAAGTCCGGCAGCGCCTACCTGTTTATCGCCAACCACCGCGATATCGTGATGGACCCGGCCTTCGTCAACTACGCCGTGTACCACGCCGGCCTGCCGACCCCGCGCATTGCCATTGGCGACAACCTGCTGCAAAAGCCTTTCGTCAGCGACCTGATGCGCCTGAACAAGAGCTTCATCGTGCACCGCTCGATCAGCGGTCGCCGGGAGAAAATGGCGGCCTATCAATTGCTTTCGGCGTATATCAACCATTCGATCCGCAATGATTGCGCCTCGATCTGGATCGCCCAGGCCGAGGGCCGCGCCAAGGACGGTGACGACCGTACCGAATCGGCGATCCTCAAGATGTTCCACATGAGCCGCAAGGACGAGCCGTTCGGCGAAGTCATTCAGTCGCTGAACCTGACCCCTGTTTCGATCAGCTACGAGTACGACCCCTGCGATCAGGCCAAGGCCCGCGAGCTTTACATCCGCGCCACCACCGGCAGCTACACCAAGATGCCAGGCGAGGATGACGTGAGCATCGCCAAGGGCATCACTGGCTACAAGGGCCGGGTGCATGTGAACTTTGCCGCGCCGATCACCGAACTTTTCGAAGACACCAAGCAATTGGCGGTCGAGATGGACAAGCAAATCCTCAGCGGTTATCGCTTGTTCCCGGTGCACTACTTGGCTTACGCGCAATGGAAAGACGCTGATCCGCAGTTGCAGGTGCCGAAGGCCGCCGAGGTGTTCCCGGCCGAAGAACTGGCCAAGGCCCAGGAAGAATGGCAACGCCGCCTGGACGCTTGCCCGCAAGAGCATCGTCCTTACCTGGTGCTGCAATATGCGACGCCGGTGCGTAATCAGTACCGGGTGAAGGCAGGGTTGCCGCTGTAAGCGGGTTCGGATGGATACGAAAACGGCGCCTTCGGGCGCCGTTTTTTAATCAAGATCAAAAGATCGCAGCCTTCGGCAGCTCCTACAGGTGTACATCAATCCCGTGTAGGAGCTGCCGAAGGCTGCGATCTTTTACTTTGAAAAGGTTCAGACTTGCGTGCTGATCCAGGACACCAGCAGCGCCATCCCCATGCAGGCAAAACCGAAGATGTAGAAAAACCGGTTCATGCGCAAGGTCGCCCAATCCAGCGTGGGCTCTACGTTCGGGCTGCTCTGGCGCTGCGCCTGCAAACTGGCCATCGCACGCAGTTCGCGGCGACGGGTTGCGTGCAGCAGCCAGCCACCCGGGAAGGCAAAGAGCAAGGCCAGCAGATTGATCAGTTTGGCGGGATGGGCGGTAAACAGCGTCATCAAGTGCAGCGACATTACGAACCTCAGGTCAATCAGGTAGCAGTTGCCGGACGGGCGACCGCGGCGCGGATTCTACCGAAAGCCTGCGCCCCTGCCCTCTGTTTCCGACAAATAACGAAGCTTTTGATCAATGGCTGTCCTGAGTCACGGCTTCGTCATCTGTATCGGCGAACATGCGCGTCCCGAAACCGACAAGGATCACGTCATGCTCCACGCCGAAAACCAGGATCGTCTCTACCTCATCACCCCCAGCGAAGAGCAACAAGCCCTCGTCGGCAGCCTCGCCTTCAACGTTCAGGATCGCCATTGGCTGGTGTATTGCGCCCTGGGTGGGCATCAACATGCGGATTTACCGGAAACGGATTTGCTGACGGGCGTGAGTGTGCTGGATTTTTACTCGCAGGCTGCCTGATGACGCCCTTCTCCTGTCGACATCCTTCTGACGACGCCGTCCTGTAGGAGCTGCCGCAGGCTGCGATCTTTTGATTTTTGAGGCTTGAGCCGCCGAAGATCAAGATCAAAAGATCGCAGCCTTCGGCAGCTCCTACGGGGCTCGCATTACTCGCCGAGAATCTGACCCACGGTCGGGTCCTTGAACAGGCGGGTCAACGCATCGCTCAGCACATCGCTGACCAGCTTGGTGTTGGTTTCCTGGTTCGGCGCCATGCCGAAGCGCTGGTCCAGGGACGAACCATAACGGCCGCTGTAGCGACGGTTGGCGTTCTGCACATCCGAGCGGAACGTCGCGCCGATGGTGGCCTCGGTCACGTACATGCCTTCCTTGGGCGACTGGTACTTCAATTCCGCCAGGGTCACGGTCAGTTGCGGCGCATTCATGGCGTTGGTCGTCGGGGTAAAGCCCAACAGACGCACGGCAGCTTCAGCCTGGGCCTGCAGCTTCGGCAGGATCTGCGCGCCCTGCACGGTGATCGCGCTGGTCTCCGGATACAGACCACCACGGGTGCCCAGCGTCGGCGACGGGCGACCGTCCACGACACGCACCACGACGGGCTGGCCATGGCCGACCGGGGCCAACTGGGCGGTCAGCTTGGGTTCCGGGCTCAGTTGTTGCGGGCTGTGGGCGCAGCCAACCAGAGTCAAACTGGTCACAGTGATCAAACCGAACAACAGGCGTTGCAACATGCTCTTCTCTCCAGAATCAGGCACAAACAGGCCGGCAGTATAGCGGTGCGCCACTGCGGGGAACCAGCACCTCACAGTGTTTGATGAAATCTCTGACAAACCCTGGGGATTGCAGTTCATGTCACACAGATGTCACCACTCCTACACTTGCACGTAATGGCCTACAGGCAACCTTCTGGCAATCCCCACACGGTACTTCACCATGCGCCATCTGATCTCTCTGTTCGCGCCACGCCCGTTGCACCGTTGCTTCGCCCTGCTCGACCGCAACGGCCACTGCCAGGCCTTCAAGCAGTGCAGCTTGCAGCCCATGGGAGATGGCTGGGTTGAAATCGAGGAAATCCGCCTGAACTGGTTGAATCAGCCGCTGCCGGCCGGCGCTCGCGTCGTTTCGCAACCGCACCAGCCACGCTCGCGTGCACAGCAACTGCTGACGACCTGACCAAACACCTAATAAAAGTCATAAAACACGACCATTTCCCTGCGTTTCTTAGATACAATCTCCCCCCGATTATAAGGACGTCTCCTGATCGGGCCTCGCAGCATCGTCAATGCGCTTGTGTTGACACCCCGCTCCGCCCACAGAGAGCCGCCCACACAGATCGAGTGAAGCTGGCGCGCTTGCTGTTTTGTTGAGCAAAACCTCCACTTTTCGCGAATCTGCAGAGCTGTCATTACGCTCGGTCACTGAGCTGTTTGCCCGTTTTGCCTGCCCTGTATCCCATGGCGGCAATCCACCCGGGCACGGTGCCAGGCTGGGACAGCCCTTTTTGAGGTTCACGTCTTCAAAAGAGCGTGAAAAAAACGGGTTTTCACAACTTCACAAGAGTGTGGCGAGCAAATGAATAGTTTTGCGTCTGAACATGCACCATTAGCGTCTACAACAGCCCAACGACACAGGACCGAGTATTCCTCGAACACCGGAGCCTGAAGCCTGTCCGCTACGGATTTGGTTGCACAAACGGATGTATCGACCATAAGTCGAATTGCCAGTCGCACGTTGAAATGAGTCCATAGGGCTCTTATTAGACCCGGCAGGTAGCGTCCGTCGAAGTTGCGATAAATTGCGAAGATTCGGACATGGCGATACTGCCATGGATACCTTGGGGCCACACTGACACGCCCCGGAACACCTGGCAGCCATGCCGACAATTTGGTGCTGCAGATTTTGGAGACGCGTTAAATGGCGCATAACGAAGCAGTCGACGTAGTACTGGTTGGGGCCGGCATCATGAGTGCCACCCTTGCAGTCCTGCTCAAAGAGCTCGACCCCGCGATCAAGCTGGAAGTCGTCGAGCTGATGGATTCCGGTGCCGCGGAGAGTTCCAACCCGTGGAACAACGCCGGTACCGGTCACGCCGGGCTGTGTGAGCTCAACTACACGCCGCAGGCAGCCGATGGCGCCGTCGACATCAAGAAAGCCGTGCACATCAACACCCAGTTCGAGGTGTCGAAGCAGTTCTGGTCGTACCTGACCAAAAAAGGCACGTTCGGCTCGTGCAAATCGTTTATCAGCCCGGTGCCACACCTGAGTTTCGTACAGGGCGACAGCGGCGTGTCCTTCCTCAAGGAACGCTTCAAGGTGCTGAGCAAGCACCACGCCTTCGCCGACATGGAATACACCGAAGACAAGGCGACAATGGCAGAGTGGATGCCATTGATGATGCCTGGGCGCGACCCCGGCGAAACCCTTGCCGCCACCCGCGTGATCAATGGTACCGACGTCAACTTCGGCGCCTTGACCAACCAGTTGCTCAAGCACCTGACCAGTGCACCCGATGCCCAGGTCAAGTACTGCAAGCGCGTGACCGGCCTGAAGCGCAACAACGGCGGCTGGACCGTCAGCATCAAGGACGTCAACAGCGGCAACACCCGTGAAGTCGACGCCAAATTCGTCTTCCTCGGCGCTGGCGGCGCGGCACTGCCGCTGCTGCAAGCCTCGGGCATCGAAGAGAGCAAAGGCTTCGGCGGCTTCCCGATCAGCGGCCAGTGGCTGCGCTGCGACAACCCGGAAGTGGTCAAGCACCACCAGGCCAAGGTCTACAGCCAGGCTGCCGTAGGTTCACCGCCAATGTCCGTGCCGCACCTGGACACCCGCGTGGTCGATGGCAAGAAGTCGCTGCTGTTCGGACCGTACGCCGGTTTCACCACCAAGTTCCTCAAGCACGGTTCCTTCATGGACCTGCCGCTGTCGGTTCGCGCCGGCAACATCGGCCCGATGCTCGCCGTGGCGAAAAACAACATGGACCTGACCAAGTACCTGGTCAGCGAAGTGATGCAGTCGATGGAGCAGCGCCTGGAGTCCCTTCGTCGCTTCTACCCGGAAGCGAAAGCCGAAGACTGGCGCCTGGAAGTGGCCGGCCAACGGGTACAGATCATCAAGAAAGACCCGAAAAAAGGCGGCATCCTGCAATTCGGTACCGAACTGGTCGCGGCCAAGGACGGTTCCCTGGCTGCACTGCTCGGCGCTTCGCCAGGTGCATCGGTGACTGTTTCGATCATGCTCGAGCTGATCGAGAAATGCTTCCCGAGCAAAGCCAAGGGCGAATGGGCTGGCAAACTGGCAGAAATCTTCCCGGCCCGGGAGAAGGTTCTGGAAACCGACGCTGCGCTGTATCGCAAGATCAACACGCAGAACAATGTTGCCCTGGAACTGGTTGAAGCCAGCAGCGAGACCGAAAGCTACGCTTGATTCGGCGCAATGAAAAACGCCCCGTTCTCACTGAGAGCGGGGCGTTTTTTTATGCGTTTGAAAGATCGCAGCCTCGCTTCGCTCGACAGCTCCTACAGGAACACGCGGTCCAATGTAGGAGCTGTCGAGCGAAGCGAGGCTGCGATCTCTTGATCTTAACCGCGAACCTTCTCGATCAACTCGATGTAATCCGGCGCATTGCGCTGATCCGTGATCAGGGCAACGAAGTCATTGCCGTGCTCATCCTTGCCATTTACGTCGTAACCCGCTTCGACGAAGAACGTCAGGAAACGCTCGAAATCGTCGATGCGCAGGCCACGGTAGGCCTTGACCAGTTTGTGCAGGGACGGAGAAGTCGCGTCGACTGGTTCGAAATCGAGGAACAACTTGATCTGCTCATCGCCGATCTCGTCACCAATCACTTGTTTTTTATCTTTACGCATTGCCGACTCCAGCTCGCAGACATTTCACGGGGCGGGCAGTTTACCCCCGCGCAGGCACAGGGCTCAACGCGCACGAGTGCTGCCGGTATGCAGATCGGCCCAGACATGGCCATTGGCGTAGCTGAGAAACTGGCAATACACCGTCTCGTTACGCAGCAAGTCGATCACCACCCGGTATTGCGCCAGCGGGTAATAAAGGGTCAGGGTCTTGCTCGGCTCGTCGTAAACCGGCTTCTTCAGGCTCTTGCTTTCACCATCGAAGTTGACCAGCACCTGACTGATGGTAGCGCCCTTGTTCAGGGATTTGCCCTTGAGACGAATCAGCAACGGCGAAGTGACCGGAATCGGCTGTTGAGTGGATTGACGCTGAGCGCCGACCACCACCGAATAATCGGTGACCTGCATCAGTTGCTGCTGCTCGGGATCAGCAGCGCGCAGAGTGAGATCGTCCGGCGGCAGGAATTGACTGTGCATGGGCGCCGGGGCGGCGGCCAAGGGCAGGCTGAGGGTCAGCGCCAGAGCGGCGCAACAGCGGATCAAAACACTCATGACGGGCTCCGGAGGGCGGGGCCGGGCACTCTAGCATGGGTGTAAAAAAACGTCTGTGAACAGCGCCCCCCTGTAGGAGCGAGCTTGCTCGCGATGCACTTAAGAACGCCGCGTTTAACCAGTAATCACGCGTTATCGTTAACGTCCATCGCGAGCAAGCTCGCTCCTACAGGGGGCGTACATCAATCGAATTGCGCGCGCATCCAGGCCTGATACTCGGCAACACCCGGCTCGCCTTCGCGCGGAGCCCAGTGCGCCAGCTCACCTTCACCGACAGGACGGTAAGGACCAGCCTTGCATTCGAACATCAGGCTATCGGCTTCCAACACCACCAAGCCGTGAAATACGCCAGTTGGCAGATCCACACCCACACAGTCGCCACCGGCCTGCAGAACTGTCTTGCTCAGCACGGCGCCGGCTTCGTCGAAAATCAACACGCCGAGGCGGCCTTTGAGGACCAACAGGGTTTCGGCCTTGTTGTTGCCCAAGTGCCGGTGAGGCGGGATATACGTGGACGGTTGCAGCCCCACCGCCATGCGATGGCAAGCGTCTTCCATCTGATGGAAATTGTGATGCTGGCGCCCGCGAGGATTGGCCGCGGCTTTCCCGGCCAGCTCGGCGAACAAGGTCTGATCCAGAAAACGCGGCATATCCATGTCTTACATTCCTTTAACGGCGAAAATCCCGTTGGCGTTACGCCAGTAGCCTTTGTAGTCCATACCGTAACCGAAGATGTAGCGGTCGACGCACGGCAGGCCGACGAAATCGGCCTTGAGGTCCGGACGGGCCTTGCGGTCGTGGTCTTTGTCGATCAGCACAGCGGTATGCACTTTACGTGCGCCGGCGTGTTTACAGAAGTCGATGATCGCGCCCAGGGTGTGACCTTCGTCGAGGATGTCGTCGATGATCAACACATCACGGTCGATGAAGGAGACTTCCGGCTTGGCCTTCCAGAACAGGTCGCCGCCGCTGGTTTCGTTGCGATAGCGGGTAGCGTGCAGGTAGGACGCTTCCAGCGGGAACTGCAGATAGGTCAGCAGCTTGCCGGAGAAAATCAGTCCGCCGTTCATCACGCAGAACACCACCGGGTTGCTGTCGGCCATTTGTTCGTTGATTTGTGCACCGACGCGGGCGATGGCCGCCTCGACTTCAGCTTCGGTGTACAGGCAGTCAGCCTCTCGCATGATTTGACGGATATGCTCGAGATCAGCGGACATGGTGCTCTCCAGGGGATGGCGGATTCAGGAAAAGCGGGCAAAGGTACGCATCAAGCGAGGCCAGATCAAGCGTTTGTGGACTAACGTACTCTATGTCTATAGGACAACACCCTCGGATAGATTAATCTAGGCCGGTTTTTTTGCCCGCCGCCGGAGCCTTTCCCCATGCCCATCCATGAGATCCGCCACCCGCTGATCCGTCATAAACTTGGCCTTATGCGCCGCGCAGACATCAGCACCAAGAATTTCCGTGAGCTCGCTCAGGAAGTCGGCGCCCTGTTGACTTATGAAGCCACCAAAGACCTGCCGCTGGAATCCTACGATATCGATGGCTGGTGCGGCACTGTGTCGGTCGAGAAAATCGCCGGCAAGAAAATCACCGTGGTGCCGATCCTGCGTGCCGGCATCGGCATGCTCGAAGGCGTGCTCAGCCTGATCCCGGGCGCCAAAGTCAGCGCCGTGGGTGTGGCCCGCAACGAGGAAACCCTCGAGGCCCACACCTACCTCGAGAAGCTGGTGCCGGAAATCGACGAACGCCTGGCCATGATCATCGACCCGATGCTGGCTACCGGCGGCTCGATGGTTGCAACCATCGACCTGCTGAAGAAAGCCGGCTGCAAGGACATCCGTGCCATGGTGCTGGTCGCTGCGCCAGAAGGTATTGCCGTGGTCGAGAAGGCTCACCCGGACGTGATCATCTATACCGCGTCCATTGATCAAAAACTGAACGAACATGGCTACATCATCCCGGGTCTGGGCGATGCCGGTGACAAGATCTTCGGCACCAAGCAGAAGGACGCGTGAGCATGCAGCAAGAGTTCAACGATCCGCTCTGGCGCACGGTGCTGTCGGGTGCACAGATGCTGTTCGTGGCCTTCGGTGCCCTGGTGTTGATGCCGCTGATCACCGGTCTCGACCCGAACGTGGCGCTGTTCACGGCCGGCCTGGGGACGATCCTGTTCCAGATCGTCACCGGGCGTCAGGTGCCGGTGTTCCTGGCATCGAGCTTTGCCTTCATTACCCCGATCATTCTCGCCAAGGGTCAGTTCGGCCTGGCCGCGACCATGGGCGGCGTGATGGCGGCAGGTTTCGTCTATACCTTCCTCGGCCTAGCGGTGAAAATCAAAGGCACCGGTTTCATCGACCGCCTGCTGCCACCGGTGGTGATCGGGCCGGTGATCATTTCGATTGGCCTGGCGATGGCACCGATTGCCGCCAACATGGCCATGGGCAAGGCCGGTGACGGCAGTGAATTGATTCATTACCAGACGGCGATGATGATCTCGATGCCTGCGCTGCTGACCACGCTGATCGTTGCGGTTTTCGGCAAGGGCATCTTCCGCCTGGTGCCGATCATTTCCGGCGTGCTGGTCGGCTTCGGCATGTCGTTCTACTTCGGCGTGGTCGATACCGCGAAGATCGCTGCGGCCCCCTGGTTCGCCATTCCTCACTTCACTGCGCCGGAATTCAACTGGCAGGCGATCCTGTTCATCGTTCCGGTGGCTTTGGCCCCGGCAATCGAACACATCGGCGGCGTGATTGCCGTGGGTAGCGTGACCGGTCGCGATTACCTGAAGAAACCCGGCCTGCACCGCACCCTGCTCGGCGACGGCATTGCCACCACGGCGGCCGGTCTGTTTGGCGGCCCGCCCAACACCACTTACGCCGAAGTGACCGGCGCGGTCATGCTGACCAAGAACTACAACCCGAAAATCATGACCTGGGCGGCGATCTTCGCCATCAGCCTGGCGTTCATCGGCAAGTTCGGCGCACTGTTGCAAAGCATTCCGGTACCGGTGATGGGCGGGATTCTGTGCCTGTTGTTCGGCTCGATTGCCGCGGTGGGGATGAACACGTTGATCCGCCACAAGATCGATCTGGGCGAGGCGCGCAACCTGGTGATTGTGTCGGTGACCCTGGTGTTCGGGATCGGCGGCGTGCTGATCGGCACCGGCACCGGGCCGGACGACTTCGGCCTCAAAGGCATCGCGCTGTGCGCGGTGGTGGCGATTGGCTTGAACCTGATCCTGCCGGGCAATGACAGCTGGAAGCACAAGAAGGCGAATGAGCCGCTGCTGTAGTGTTTCAAGAGCTTTGTTGTTAATGAAATAGCTTTCGCGAGCAGGCTCGCTCCCACAGTCTGGAATGCATTCCCCTGTGGGAGCGAGCCTGCTCGCGAAGCTTTTAAAGCGCCAACGGCGCCCTTTCGCACAACGCACTCAACGCCCGCGCCCAATGCGGGTCATCGTTGAGGCACGGCACCAACACCAACTCCTCTCCCCCCGCCTCGCGGAATTGCTCCTTGCCGCGATCACCGATCTCTTCCAGGGTCTCGATGCAATCGGCAACGAACGCCGGGCACATCACCAGAATCTTTTTCACGCCGCTTTTGGCCAACTCATCGAGGCGCGCCTCGGTGTAGGGTTCGATCCATTTGGCGCGTCCCAGGCGCGACTGGAATGACACCGACCACTTGCCGTCCGGCAAACCCATGCGCTTGGCAAACTCCGATGCTGTCCGCAGGCATTGCGCGCGATAGCAGGTGGCCAATACCGCTGGCGACGCGTTCTTGCAGCAATCCTCATTCTTGAAGCAATGCTTCCCCGTCGGATCGAGCTTGGTCAGGTGTCGCTCCGGCAATCCGTGAAAGCTCAGCAGCAAGTGATCGTAATCCTGCTGCAAATGTGGCCTCGCGCTGGCGACCAATGCGTCGATGTATTCCGGTTGATCATAAAATGGCTGAAGAATCGACAGTTGCAGATCGAGCCCTTTTTCGCGCAGCACGCGCTTGGCTTCTGCAATCACCGTGGTGGTGGTGCTGTCGGCGAACTGTGGATAAAGCGGCGCCAGGGTTATTCGCTTATGTCCCGCCGCAGCCATGCGCACCAGCGTCGACTCGATCGAGGGCTCACCGTAGCGCATCGCCAGCTCGACCGGGCCGTGCTGCCACTGGGCAGTCATGGCCTGTTGCAGGCGACGGCTGAGCACCACCAGCGGCGAGCCCTCGTCCCACCAGATCGAGGCATAGGCATGGGCCGACTGCTCGGGACGCTTGATCAGGATCAGCGACACCAGCAAACGTCGAACCGGCCATGGCAGGTCGATCACGTACGGGTCCATCAGAAATTGATTGAGGTAGCTGCGCACATCCGCCACCGAGGTGGAGGCAGGTGAACCCAGGTTGACCAGAAGCAACGCGTGATCGGTCATGCAACATCCTATTTCAAAGGCGAGCGGACAAATCATCCAGAGCCGCACGCAAATCCGTGAACTGAAAAGTGAAACCCGCCTGTAACAAGCGAACCGGCGTGGCCCGTTGGCCGCCCAGCAACAGCAAGGACAACTCGCCCAACCCGACCTTCAATGCGAAGGCCGGCATCGGCATGAATGCCGGGCGATGCAGCACGCTGCCCAACGTCTTGGCAAACTCGCGGTTGCGCACCGGTTTGGGTGCGCACGCATTATAGGGACCGCTGGCCTCGTTACGATGCAGAAGAAAATCAATCAGAGCGATTTGATCGTCGATATGAATCCATGGCATCCATTGCCGGCCGTTGCCGATCGGCCCTCCCAGCCCCAGCTTGAAGGGCAGTAACAGCCGCGACAAAAAGCCGCCCTCGGCCGACAGCACCAACCCGGTTCGAATGAGGATGACGCGGATGCCCAGCGCTTCAGCCCGTTGCGCGGTCTCTTCCCAGGCGATGCATAACTGGCTGGCAAAGTCTTCGCTGACCGGCCCCGAGTCCTCGGTCAGTTCGCGCTCGCCACCGTCGCCATACCAGCCGACAGCCGAACCGGAAATCAACACCCGGGGTTTCTGCTCGCGACGCTCAAGCCACGCCAGCAGGGTTTCTGTCAGCGTGATCCGGCTGCTCCACAACAAGGCTTTACGCTTGTGGGTCCAGGGTCGGTCGGCAATCGGCGCGCCGGCAAGATTGACGATCGCATCCACCGGTTCCTGCCCAAGATCCTCCAACCGGGCAATTCCACGTACTTGGTCACCACAGGTTTTCGCGACTTTTTCAGGCTTGCGACTCCAGACTGTCAGGCGATGGCCCTGCCCCGACCAGTGCCGGCAGAGCTGACGTCCTATCAAACCAGTACCGCCGGTCAGCAATATGTGCATGACTTCTTCCTCGCGTGGCGTTTTACCCTGTCCACTAGTCTATTTTTATAAGCAGGGATCTTTGGTATCGAGCAGGCTCTATGGTTAACAATAGGCCAAGCTGTCAGAACGAGAACGCTAAAAGTTATACCAAAAAACAATATTGTACAGGTTTGAACCCCGGCGTAGTCTGTACAGAAAGGTAAACGAGGCCCCTATGACTGTACCTATCGCAATCATTGGCACCGGCATTGCCGGACTCTCCGCCGCCCAGGCCCTGACGGACCTCGGGTATGTGGTTCAACTTTTCGATAAAAGCCGCGGCAGCGGCGGGCGCATGTCGAGCAAGCGCAGCGATGCGGGTGCTCTGGACATGGGCGCGCAGTATTTCACCGCCCGCGACCGCCGCTTTGTCACGGAAGTCCAACGCTGGCAGGCCAGAGGCTGGGTCGCCGAGTGGACGCCGCAGCTGTACACCTACCATGGCGGTCAGCTCAACCTGTCGCCGGACGAGCAGACCCGCTGGGTCGGTACGCCGCGCATGAGTGCCATCACCCGCGCCCTGATCGGTGATCTTGAAGTGCATTTCGCCTGCCGGATCACCGAGGTCTATCGCGGGGAAGAACACTGGCATCTGCAGGACGCCGAGGGCTTCACCCACGGACCGTTCAGCCACGTCGTCATCGCCACGCCGGCGCCGCAGGCCACGGCTCTGCTGGCATCGGCGCCGAAACTCGCAGGGGCCGCCGCCGGGGTGAAAATGGACCCGACCTGGGCCATCGCCCTGGCCTTCGAAACGCCACTGGAAACGCCCATGGAAGGCTGCTTCGTCCAGGACAGCCCACTCGACTGGCTGGCCCGCAACCGCAGCAAACCCGGGCGCGACAACACTCTCGACACTTGGGTGCTGCACGCCACGAGTGCCTGGAGCCGGCAACACATCGACCTGCCCAAGGAAGCGGTGATCGAGCAGCTGCACGGCGCGTTTGCCGAACTGCTGCACGGTTCCATGCCCGCGCCGACGTTCAGCCTCGCCCACCGCTGGCTCTACGCCCGCCCCGCCAGCAATCACGAATGGGGCACCCTGGCCGATGCCGACCTGGGGCTGTACGCCTGTGGCGACTGGTGCTTGTCCGGACGCGTCGAAGGCGCCTGGCTAAGCGGTCAGGAAGCTGCCCGCCGCTTGCATGAACACCTGCAATGATGCGTAGGAGCTGCCGAAGGCTGCGATCTGTTGATCTTGAAAAACAAAATCAAAAGATCGCAGCCTTCGGCAGCGCCTACAGGGGCGTTGCGTCGCAAAAACCTATACAAAAAATTTGACTTGTATAACTTTGAATCTATGATGGAGTTATCTTGTACAGACGCAAATGTTTGTACAGGTTTAGATTCGAGGTGTTCCGATGTCCCACGCCCCTGTCAAACCGAAAATAGCCATCAGCGCCTGCCTGATGGGGCTCGATGTGCGCTTCAACGGCGGGCACAAGGAATCGCGGCTGTGCAGCCGTACCCTCACTGATTATTTCGATTTCATCCCGGTCTGCCCGGAAGTGGCCATCGGCCTCGGCGTACCCCGCCAACCGATTCGACTGGTGAGTGGTGCCGATCAACCCGAAGCCGTGGGTACCCTGGATCACAACCTGAACGTGACACAACCGCTGGCCACCTACGGCCGGGAAATGGCAGCGCAGCTGGGGGATATTTGCGGTTATATCTTCATGCAAAATTCCCCGTCCTGTGGCCTGGAGCGGGTCAAGGTCTACCACGCCAACGGCACACGAGCGGACAGTGGCGGTCGCGGGATCTACGCCCAGGCCTTCTGCCTGCTGCACCCGGACTTGCCGGTGGAGGAAGACGGCCGGCTCAACGATCCGGTGCTTCGGGAAAACTTCCTCACCCGCGTATTCGCCTACAGCGCCTGGCAGCAGCTACGCCAGGAAGGCTTGACCCGGCGCGGCCTCACAGACTTTCACTCACGCTACAAATACCTGCTGATGGCCCACAACCCGGTGCAATACAAAGCCCTGGGCCACCTGCTGGGCAGCATGGGCAAAAACGATCCGCAGGAACTGGGCCCTCGATATTTCAGCGAATTGATGGCAGCGCTGAAAAAGTGCGCCACCCGTCGCACCCATACCAACGTCCTGCAACACCTCAGTGGCTACCTGAAACAAGCCATCAGCCGCGAAGACAAGCAGGAAGTGCAACAGCTGATCAGCCAGTACCACCAAGGCATCGTGCCGTTGGTGGTGCCGCTGACGCTGCTCAAACATCACTTTCGCCAACACCCCGATCCGTACATCGCACAGCAGGTCTATCTGCAACCGCACCCGGAAAACCTCAGCCTGCGAAACGCCATCTGATGAAAAAGACACTCGACACCAGCGCCCGCGAAGACCTCGGCGATGACTTTAAAAAGGCGCTGGACGAAGGGTGGCTGCCAATCCGTGAAGTGGCGCGCCTGACCGGCGTCAACGCCGTAACCCTGCGCGCCTGGGAGCGGCGCTACGGTCTGATCGTGCCGCAACGCACCCCCAAGGGGCATCGGCTGTTCTCGCCCGATCATGTACAACGTATCCAGGCCATCCTCACCTGGCTCAACCGTGGCGTCGCCGTCAGCCAGGTCAAGGAATTGCTCGACACGCCGCAAGTATTCAGCGAGTCCGTCGACAACGACTGGCACACCTTGCTGCTAACGCTGCTGCAGGCAGTCAGCGAATTGCAGGAACGCGCCCTGGATGACAACGTCAATCAGGCGATGGCGCTGTATCCGCCGCGAACCCTGTGCGAGCAATTGCTGATGCCTTTGCTGGCCGCTCTGGAGCAACGCTGGCAAGGCCAGTTCGGTGCGCAGATGGAGCGTGTGTTTTTTTCTGCCTGGCTGCGCAGCAAATTCGGCGCACGCATCTACCATAACAATCGCCAGTTGCGTACCGCGCCACTGTTGTTGATCAACCACTCGGACCTGCCCCTGGAACCTCAGCTGTGGCTCACGGCCTGGCTGATCAGCAGTGCGGATTGCCCGGTGGAGGTCTTCGACGGGCCGCTGCCTGTCGGCGAACTGGCATTGGCGGTCGAACTGCTGCAACCTCGCGGGGTTCTGCTGTACTCAAGCAAGGCCATGAACCTGGCGCAACTGCCGAAACTTTTCAAAGGCGTCGGTTGCCCAAAAATGATTGCCGGACCAACGGTGTGCATCCACCACGCCGAGTTGTCCGCCAGTACCAACGAGATCACTGACTTGTACCTGGCCGAAGATCCATTGTCGGCACATCAGGCACTCGTTCAGTGCGGGCTGATTTAAATGAATCGCGTGGATTCCTCTATGCAATTGATCTGGCTGCGCAGCGACTTGCGTCTACATGACAACACCGCCCTCTCGGCCGCCGCGGCTCGTGGCCCCTGCGTGGCGGTGTACCTGCTGAGTCCGGAGCAATGGCTGGAACATGACGATGCGCCCTGCAAAGTGGACTTCTGGCTGCGTAACCTGCGCGAACTGAGTCGCGAACTGGCTCAACTGAACATTCCCCTGCTGATCCGCCAGGCTCCCCGCTGGGATGACGCGCCCAGCGTATTGCTGAACCTGTGCCGGCAGTGGCAGGTCGACGCGTTGCACCTCAACGATGAGTACGGTATTCACGAGTCCCGTCGCGATGCAGCTGTCGCCCGGGCGCTACAGGCCGAAGGCATCGAGGTTTGCCGCCACCTCGATCAATTGCTGTTCAAGCCCGGGAGCGTGCTGACCCGGACCGGTACTTACTTTCAGGTCTTCAGCCAGTTCCGCAAAGTCTGCTACGAACGACTGCACCACTCGCTGCCCAGCCTGGTCCGCGCGCCGCACAAACAGGCGCCGCAGAACATTGCCAGCGATGCGGTCCCCTTGAGCGTCGAGGGTTTCGCAACGCCCGGTGATCCTCTGCGCAGCCTGTGGCCGGCCGGCGAAACCGAAGCCCGGCGCCGCCTCGACAGCTTTAGCGAAGCGCAGATCGACCACTACCAGAACGAACGCGACTTCCCGGCAAAACCCGGCACCAGTCAGCTCTCGGCCTATCTTGCCGCCGGGGTGATTTCTCCACGCCAATGCCTGCACGCCGCGTTGAACAGCAATCAGGGCGAGTTCGAAAGCGGCAACACAGGCGCCGTCACCTGGATCAACGAACTGCTGTGGCGCGAATTCTACAAACACATCCTGGTGGGCTACCCGCGAGTGTCCCGGCACCGTGCGTTTCGCCCGGAAACCGAAGCGCTGGCCTGGCGCAACGCTCCCGATGAACTGGCTGCCTGGCAACAGGCGCGCACCGGCTTGCCGATCATCGACGCCGCCATGCGCCAACTCTTGGCCACCGGCTGGATGCACAACCGCCTGCGCATGGTGGTGGCGATGTTCCTGACCAAGAACCTGTTGATCGACTGGCGCGAAGGCGAACGCTTTTTCATGCGTCACCTGATCGATGGCGACCTGGCGGCGAACAATGGTGGCTGGCAATGGAGCTCTTCCACCGGCACCGATTCGGCGCCCTACTTCCGGATTTTCAACCCGCTGAGCCAATCGGAAAAATTCGATCCCGAAGGTGTATTCATCAAGCAATGGCTGCCGGAGCTGGCAGGGCTGAATAAAAAAGACGTGCACAACCCCGCCAATCTCGGCGGCCTTTTTGGTGGGGTGGATTACCCTTCACCGATCGTCGACTTGAGCACATCCCGTACGCGTGCGTTGACGGCGTTCAAAAATCTGCCGTCACGCCAATACGCCGGCGTTGGATCATGAATGACCGCCACCGGGGTTACCTCGATGCCGGGGCTCTGCTTCATAAATGTTTACCCATATTGGGCCGGGCAATGGCCTGGCTGAAAAGGAGATTGGGATGAGTCGTACACTCGCACGACGATACTGGCTAACCGGTGCCAGTAGCGGCATTGGTGCGGCCCTGGCCGAAGAAATCCTGAAAACCGGTGCGCACCTGGCCGTCAGTTCGCGGTCGGTAGCGCAGTTGAAAGTCTTGTCGCAACGCTATCCGGGGCAAGTGCTGGTGGTGGCCGGTGACCTGACCAACAGCCAGACCGTGCGCGAGATCGGTGAGCAGATTGCCGAGGACTGGGGCTCGCTGGACACCGTGATACTCAATGCCGGCACCAGCGAGTACGTGGACGCCAAGCAGTTCGATGCGTCGATTGTCGAGCACGTATTGCGCACCAACCTGTTGGCCAGCAGCTATTGCATCGACGCCGCCCTGCCTTTGCTGCGTGCCGGCACCGCACCCCATATGGTGACCATGGCCAGTACGGTCACTTACCTGCCGCTGCCCGAGGCCGAAGCATATGGCACCTCAAAAGCCGGGCTGCGTTACCTGTTCGAATCCCTGCGCATCGACCTGGCCCCTGAAGGCATAGAACTCACGGTGATCAACCCTGGGCCTGTCGAAACGCCGCTGAGGGCGAAAAACGACTTTCCCATGCCCTTGAGCTGGCCGGTGGAGAAAGCTGCGCGACACATCTTCGAAAAGCTCAAGGACCGCCCGCTGGAAATCGCTTTCCCGGCTGCGTTCATGGCCGCCCTCTGGCCGCTGTCCAAACGGCCGGACCAAGTGAAACTGGAGATCGGCAAGCGCATGGTGCGCAGCCAGCCACCGATCAAGGACCAACCCTGAAAGTCGCCATCATCGGCAGCGGCATCCCGGACGTTCCGATACCTGGGCGTCCGTCAGACCTTTCACACAGTACCGGGTGACTGCCTTACACTGCGCGGCATGAAAACCATCCCCCATACGCAAATCGCGGAACCCGCAGTCACGTGCTCGACCTGCGCAGCCTGTTGCTGCCAGCTCGAAGTCATGCTGATCACCGACACGGGTGTGCCTGAACGGTTCATCGATACCGATGACTGGGGCGGGGAAGTCATGCTGCGCCTGGACGACGGCTGGTGTGCCGCCCTGGATCGCAACACGATGATGTGCACCATCTACGAAAAACGTCCGCTGATCTGCCGGGAGTTCGAGATGGGCGCACCGGAGTGCATCGACGAACGCCTGGGGATTTCGACGGCGTATCGCTGAGTTGGAAAACAACGCGCCCCCTGTGGGAGCGAGCTTGCTCGCGATAGCGGCTTCAAACTCAACATCAATGTTGGCTGATATACCGTCATCGCGAGCAAGCTCGCTCCCACATGGGACCTTGGTGCTTACAACGGCAACGTGTAGTGCAGCGAGTAGCTTTCTACACCGTCGTTGGAACTGGCAAGGCCGGCGTTGGAATAGTGCGTCGCACGCACCCCGACTTCATGACCGCCATTGAAGCGCAGGCCAAAACCGAAGCGGTCTTCAAACTGGAAAGCGCTGCCGATGTTGTTGTCTTCGAGTCGGGTATTGGAGAACAACGCCACGCCAATGCCCGCTTCAACGTACGGTTTGACGTTCTGGCCAGCAAATTCGTAAACGAATACCGGGGAGAACGACAGGCTGTTATTGCTGGAGGTCTTGTCACCTTCCCAATAGGTGTACGCGCCGCTCCAGTAACCGGTCAGGCGACCCACGTCGCTCTGCCACCAACTCTGATCCCAATCGAATTGCATGCCCAGTCGATACGTCATGGTCGAATCGCTGGTCTGACCAACCGCGAACTCCACACCTGCCGCCTGCGCAGTAAAGGTGTGCCCCATTAATGCGGCCGCAATCGCGGCCAAGCAGAATAGTCGCTTCACTAGAAACTTCCTTTTCCGAACGATTTCGTATGATTTTTTGTTGCCTGGCCCAGCAAAACTATAGAAGTCAGCGATTTATCAGAAGTTCACCCCGATTTTTCGTCCCCCCAGACAGCCTTCTACCTGTTGAAGCTTCGCACAACGCCAGAGGTATTCCACAGTATCGGCAAGATATTTCTGAAATGAAGCGGATCGGCGCTGGTCCAGAACTGCGCTTCACGGGCAGGTCCGGCGGCGAGCAGTTCGCGTTCGGCCAAAAGCCGCTGGAGTTGCCGCGCGACGGCGGCACCGGTATCGATCAGGCTGATGTCCGCAGGGACCATCTGCCGGAGCATCGGCTTGAGAAAGGGGTAATGGGTGCAGCCGAGAATCAGGGTGTCTGCGCCAGCCGCCAGCAGTGGCTCGACATACCCGGCCAACAGCTGACGCAGCTCGGCGCTATGCAGGTCGCCGTTTTCAATCAACTCCACCAGTCCCGGACAGGGCTGGGTGATCACTTTCACGTCCGTGGCGAAGCGGTCGAGCAACGCGGCGAACTTGGCGCTCTGCAAGGTGCCGGTGGTGGCCAGCACCCCGACCACGCCGGAGCGGGTTGCGGCGGCCGCCGGCTTGACGGCCGGCTCCATGCCGACGATGGGCCATTCGGGATAGTCGCGACGCAAGTCGGCGACGCCGGCCACCGTTGCCGTGTTGCAGGCCAGCACCAGGGCTTTGGCGCCCTGCTGCTGAAAGAAGTCGGCCATCACGCTGCAACGCTGCTGGATAAATGCCGGGGTTTTCTCGCCATAGGGAATATTCCCGCAATCGGCGACGTACATCAGCGTCTCGTTGGGCAGCAAGCGCTGGATCTCGGCCAGCACCGAGAGCCCACCGACGCCGGAGTCGAACACGCCAATCGGCGCTTCACGCATGTTTGGACCCACAGACGCTGCAGCCCGGGTCGCGCTTGACCCGCAATTCGCGAAAGCGCGTGCCCAAGGCATCGATCAGCAACAGGCGCCCCACCAGTGGCTCACCGAATCCGGCCAGCAACTTCAGTGCTTCAAGCGCTTGCAGGCTGCCGACCAGTCCCACCAGCGGACCGACCACGCCGGCCTCGCTGCAAGTCAGTTCGGCTTCGCTGCCGTGCCCGTACAAACAGTGGTAGCACGGACTCTCTGGCCGACGCGGATCGAACACCGACAGCTGGCCCTCGAGGCGAATCGCCGCACCACTGACCAGCGGTTTGCCGGCGGCCACGCACGCGGCATTGACCGCTTCACGGGTGGAAAAATTGTCCGAGCAATCGAGGACCAGATCCACCCCGGCCACCACGGCGGCCAGGGAGTCCTCATCCAGCGCCGCACGATGGGCGACCAGTTGAATCTCGGGATTGATCGCGGTCAGGCGCTTGAGCGCCGAATCGACCTTGGTCATACCGACGCTGTCGGTGTCGTGAATGATCTGGCGTTGCAGGTTGGTCAGGTCGACCGTGTCGAAGTCCGCCAGGTGCATCTCGCCAATGCCGGCGGCCGCCAGATACAGCGCCGCTGGCGCACCAAGGCCGCCGAGTCCGACGATCAATACGCGACTGTCCTTGAGCCGCAACTGGCCGTTGATATCGATGTGTTGCAGCAGAATCTGCCGACTGTAACGCAGCAACTCCTGATCATTCAGCACGGCAGGCGCCCCAGACTGATGCGTTGGTGACCGCCCAGATCGGTGCGGCTGTGGACTTCTTCAAAACCGCGAGTCAGCAGCAGGTCGCGGACCGCCTCGGCCTGATCGTAACCGTGTTCGAGCATCAGCCAGCCGCCAGCGTCGAGATGATCCGGCGCCTGGGCGACGATCAGACGCAGATCGTCGAGCCCGTCGACACCGGCCACCAGGGCACTGGCCGGCTCAAAGCGCACATCGCCCTCGACCAGATGCGGATCAGCCGCTGCAATGTAGGGCGGATTGCTGATGATCAGCTGAAAACGCTGACCTTCCAGGGCACTGAACCAATGGCTGCTCAGCACCTTGGCGTTGTTCAAGTGCAGGCGCTGGCGATTGCGCTCGGCCAGGGCGACGGCTTCCAGCACGCGATCCACGGCCGTGACGCTCCAGGCCGTACGCTCACTGGCCAACGCCAGGGCAATCGCGCCGCTGCCGGTACCGAGGTCGAGCACCTTGGCCGGTGTGGCCGGCAACAATTCCAGCGCAGCCTCCACCAGCAGTTCGGTGTCCGGGCGCGGGATCAGCGTGTGCGGTGCCACTTCCAGGTCCAGCTTCCAGAAACCTTGCTGGCCTAGGATATAGGCCACCGGCTCACCGCTGCGGCGGCGCTGCAAATACTCGGCGAACGTCAGCGCCGCTTCGCTCGGCACGATGCGTTCCGGCCAGGTGTGCAGGAAACTGCGGGACTTGCCCAACGCCGCCGCCAGCAGCAATTCGGCATCCAGACGCGCCGTCGGCGAGTCGGGCAGATCGGCGGCACGCAACAAACTGGCGATGATCGTCATTTACTCACCTATCGCCGCCAGTTGATCGGCCTGGTACTCGGCCAGCAACGGCTCGATCACCGCCTCGACACCGCCGGCGAGGATCTCGTCGAGGGAATACAAGGTCAGATTGACCCGGTGGTCGGTGACCCGGCCCTGGGCAAAATTGTAGGTGCGGATGCGCTCTGAGCGATCACCGGAACCCACCAGCAACTTGCGTTCGCTGGCGATGGCGTTGGCCGCGGCGGAGGTCTGCTGATCGTTCAGCTTGGCCGACAACCAGGACATCGCCCGGGCGCGGTTCTTGTGCTGCGAACGTTCTTCCTGGCACTCGACCACGATGCCGGACGGCAAGTGCGTAATGCGGATCGCCGAATCAGTCTTGTTGACGTGCTGGCCACCGGCGCCGGAGGAGCGATAGGTATCGATGCGCAGGTCGGCCGGGTTGATCTCGATGGCTTCCTGTTCGTCCGGCTCGGGCAATACCGCCACGGTGCAGGCCGACGTGTGGATACGGCCCTGGGATTCGGTCGCCGGAACCCGCTGCACGCGGTGCGCACCGGATTCGAACTTGAGCTTGCCGTAGACGTTGTCGCCCTCGACCCGGGCAATCACCTCTTTATAGCCGCCGTGTTCACCCTCGTTTTCCGAGAGGATCTCCACCCGCCAGCCACGACGCTCGGCGTAACGCGAATACATGCGAAACAGGTCGCCGGAGAAAATCGCCGCCTCGTCGCCGCCGGTGCCGGCACGGATTTCGAGGAACACGTTGCGCCCGTCGTTCGGGTCCTTGGGCAGCAACATGCGCTGCAGGTCGGCTTCGAGCGTGACCAGGCGCTCCTTGGCCTCGCGGACTTCTTCCACGGCCATTTCACGCATGTCCGGGTCGCTGTCCTTGAGCAGAGCCTGGGCGCCCTCGAGGTCATCCTGCACTTTCAGCAGTTCTTTATAGGTGCCCACGATCGGTTCAACTTCCGCGTACTCCTTGGAATAGGTGCGGAACTTGTTCTGATCGGAAATGACCTCGCCATCGCCCAGCAGGGCAGTCAATTCCTCGAAACGGTCCTGGAGGATATCCAGCTTATTGAGCAGTGACGCTTTCATTGCGGTTTTTTATCCGAAAAGCTATCCGATGAGCCCTCACCGAGGGCAAAGAGTTCCTGGGCCATCGCCAGCGCATCCAGGCGACCTTCGGCAGAGAGCTTTTTCAACTGCACGCTCGGAGCGTGCAAGAGTTTGTTGGTCAGCCCGCGAGCCAGTTGCACCAGCACCTCTTCGGCGCTGCTGCCGTTGGCCAGCATGCGCTGGGCCTTTTGCAATTCTTCGTCGCGCAGGCGTTCGCTCTGTTGACGATAGGCCTTGAGCACATCTACCGCCGCCAATTCACGCAGGCGGACCATGAAGTCTTCGGCGCCGACCGAGACCATCTCTTCGGCGGCCTGGGCAGCGCCCTGGCGGCTCTTGAGGTTCTCGGCGACCACTTCGTGAAGGTCGTCGACGCTATAGAGGTAAACGTCGTCCAACTCGCCGACTTCGGGTTCGATATCGCGGGGAACGGCGATATCCACCATGAAAATGGGTTTGTGCTTGCGCAGTTTCAAGGCGCTTTCCACTGCACCCTTGCCCAGGATCGGCAACTGACTGGCGGTGGAACTGATGACGATATCGCTGCGCACCAGCTCTGCCGGAATATCCGACAACAACACCGCATGAGCGCCGAACTGCTCGGCCAGGATGCTCGCGCGCTCCAGGGTACGGTTGGCGACCACGATGCGCTTTACCCCCAGGTCATGCAGATGGCGGGCGACCAGGGTGATGGTCTCGCCGGCGCCGATCAACAAGGCCTGGCTGCGCTGCAGGTCGCTGAAAATCTGCTTGGCCAGGCTCACCGCGGCAAATGCCACCGACACCGGGTTCTCGCCGATGGCCGTGTCGGTGCGCACCTGCTTGGCCGCGTTGAACGTGGCCTGGAACAGCCGACCGAGCAACGGCCCGATGGTGCCCGCCTCGCGAGCCACGGCATAAGCCGACTTCATCTGGCCGAGAATCTGCGGCTCGCCCAACACCAGCGAGTCGAGCCCGGAAGCCACCCGCATCATGTGACGAACTGCCGCATCATCTTCATGCACATAGGCGCTTTCGCGCAGTTCGTCGTAGCTCAAATGATGATATTCGGCCAGCCAGCGCAGCACGACGTCTGCCGACAGGTGATCCTGTTCTATATAGAGTTCACTGCGATTGCAGGTGGAGAGGATCGCAGCTTCGCGGCTGTCGGTGAGTCGGCAGAGCTGCTGCAAGGCCTCAACCAGCTGCTCAGGGGTAAAAGCCACGCGCTCGCGGACGTCTACTGAAGCAGTCTTGTGGTTAATACCGAGTGCAAGGAAGGCCATTCAAAGTCGCTGATGGTGACGTGAAGCCGGCAATTGTCCTACTTCGACGGAATCAGAACAACTACTCGATATCTATCGCGCCGATGGGACGCCCCGGCTTGCGAGCCATTCTCGTTCACGACCTGTAGGAGCTGCCGCAGGCTGCGATCTTTTGACTTTGTTTTTCAAGATCAAAAGATCGCAGCCTGCGGCAGCTCCTACAGGGGCATCGCGCAAGTCCGGGGATTGGGTAAATTGGCGGGCCGGTTATGTTTGGCCTAAAGCTTGTGTCATGATGATCCGACCGCAGGTTAGTCGTCCTCTTCCTATATGAATAGATCTTCCGCGTTGCTCCTCGCTTTTGTCTTCCTCAGCGGCTGCCAGGCCTTGGCACCCGTTTCGTCGGACGGTACGCCGCCGGTTGAAGACAGCACCCCGGCCCCTGAAAAGCCGAAGGTCTACAGCTCCTTCAGCGAGGAAACCGTCTTCAGCCTGTTGAGCGCCGAACTGGCTGGCCAGCGCAATCGTTTCGACATTGCCCTGGACAACTATGTGACCCAGGCCATCAACACCCAGGATCCGGGCATCTCGGAGCGGGCATTCCGTATCGCCGAATACCTGGGCGCCGATCAGGCTGCCCTGGACACCGCGCTGATCTGGGCGAAAAACGCCCCCGACGACCTCGAAGCACAACGCGCCGCCGCCGTGCAACTGGCCCGCGCCGGGCGTTATGACGACTCCATGGTCTATATGGAGAAAGTCCTGCAAGGCAAGGGCGACACTCATTTCGACTTCCTGGCGCTGTCGGCGGCCGACACCGACCAGGACACGCGCAACGGCCTGATGAAAAGCTTCGACCGCTTGCTGCAGCGCCATCCGAACAACAGCCAGCTGATTTTCGGCAAGGCGCTGCTGATGCAACAGGATGGCGACACCAAAGGCGCACTGAAACTGCTGGAAGACAATCCGCCGGACGACGGCGAAATTGCCCCGATTCTGCTGCGCGCTCGCCTGCTGCAAACCCTCGATCGCGGTGACGAGGCCTTGCCGCTTCTGCAGAAAAGCATCAAGAAATACCCGGACGACAAACGCCTGCGCCTGACTTATGCGCGGATGCTGGTTGAACAGGACCGTATGGACGACGCCAAGGCCGAGTTCTCGAGCCTGGTTCAGCAATACCCTGAAGACGACGATCTGCGATACTCCCTGGCACTGGTCTGCCTGGAAGCCAAGGCCTGGAACGAGGCCAAGGGTTATCTTGAAGACCTGATCGCCCGGGACAGCCACGTCGACTCGGCGCACCTGAACCTCGGCCGCATCGCCGAAGAACAAAACGACCCGCAAGGCGCATTGATCGAATACGCCAAGGTGGGCCCGGGCAACGATTTCCTGCCGGCGCAGTTGCGCCAGGCCGACATCCTGATAGACAACGGCAGGACCGCCGAAGCGCAAAGAAAGCTGGCGGCAGAGCGCGACGAGCAGCCGGATTACGCCATCCAGCTGTACCTCATCGAAGCCGAAACCCTGTCCGCCAACAATCAGGGCGACAAGGCCTGGAGTGTTCTGCATCAAGCCTTGCAGCAATACCCGGACGATTTGAACCTGCTCTACACCCGTGCCATGCAGGCGGAAAAACGCAATGACCTGGCGCAGATGGAAAAAGACCTGCGCACGATTATCAAGCGCGACCCGGACAATGCCATGGCGTTGAACGCCCTCGGCTACACCTTGTCCGACCGCACCACACGCTACGCCGAAGCCAAGGCCCTGATCGAACAGGCGCACCAGATCAGTCCGGAAGATCCGGCGGTACTCGACAGCCTTGGCTGGGTGAATTATCGCCTGGGCAATCTCGACGAAGCCGAGCGTCTGCTGCGCCAGGCCCTGGAACGCTTCCCCGACCAGGAAGTCGCCGCTCACCTGGGCGAAGTCCTGTGGGCCAACGGCAAACAGCGCGAAGCCAGACAAGTCTGGGGCAAATTCCTCAAGGAACAGCCTGACAGCCCGACCCTGCGTGGCACCATCAAACGCCTGACCGGATCAGAGACTCTTTAAGATTATGTTTTTGCGCCATTTCATCGTTTTCAGCTTTATCGCCCTGCTCGCCGGTTGCGCAGGCCTTGGTCCCCGCGAATCGGTCGAGGGGCATGGCAACGCCGCCCAATGGCGCGAGCACAAACAGCAACTGACCGGCCTCGATGGCTGGCAGATCGACGGCAAGATCGGCATCCGTGCGCCGAAAGACTCGGGCAGCGGCACGCTGTTCTGGTTGCAGCGCCAGGATTACTACGACATTCGCCTGTCCGGGCCACTGGGCCGTGGTGCGGCTCGCCTGACCGGACGTCCGGGCAAGGTGTCGCTGGAAGTCGCCAACCAGGGACGCTACGACGCGCCGAACCCGGAAGTGCTGCTCGAAGAACAGCTGGGCTGGAAGCTGCCGGTGTCCAATCTGGCCTGGTGGGTACGCGGACTCCCGGCTCCGGACAGCAAAAGTCGCCTGACCCTGGATACCGACAGTCGCCTGGCCAACCTCGAGCAGGATGGCTGGCAGGTCGAATACACCGACTACACCCAGCAAAACGGTTACTGGCTGCCCGAGCGCATCAAGCTGCATGGCACCGACCTTGACGTCACCCTGGTGATCAAGGCCTGGCAACCACGCAAACTGGGGTCATGACATGCCAGCCAATCGCCTGACTTTGCCGTCTCCGGCCAAACTCAATTTGATGCTGCACATTCTCGGTCGCCGCGAAGACGGCTACCACGAACTGCAAACGATGTTTCAGTTTCTCGATTACGGCGACGAAATCACCTACGCCCTGCGCGATGACGGTGTCATTCAGCTGCATACCGAGTTCGTCGGCGTGCCCCACGACAGTAACCTGATCGTCAAGGCCGCGAAAAAACTCCAGGAGCAATCCGGTTGTTCGCTGGGCGTGGATATCTGGATCGAAAAGATCCTGCCCATGGGCGGCGGCATTGGCGGCGGCAGTTCGAATGCCGCAACGACTTTGCTCGGCCTCAATCACCTGTGGCAATTGGGCTGGGATGAAGATCGCCTGGCTGGCCTGGGATTGACGCTGGGCGCCGACGTCCCGGTTTTCGTTCGTGGTCATGCGGCTTTCGCCGAAGGTGTGGGGGAGAAACTGACCCCTGTCGACCCCGAAGAACCGTGGTATCTGGTGCTGGTGCCGCAAGTCTCTGTAAGTACGGCAGAAATTTTTTCAGATCCGTTGTTGACACGTAACACTCCTCCCATTAAAGTGCGCCCCGTTCCCAAGGGAAACAGTCGAAATGACTGCTTGCCGGTGGTAACAAGGCGTTATCCAGAGGTACGTAACGCTTTGAATTTGTTAGGTAAATTTACCGAAGCAAAACTCACCGGAACTGGAAGTTGTGTGTTTGGGGGCTTCCCAAGCAAAGCTGAAGCTGATAAAGTCTCGGCCCTTCTGACAGAGACCCTTACAGGTTTTGTAGCAAAAGGAAGCAACGTTTCGATGTTGCATCGCAAGCTTCAAAGTCTGCTCTAAAGGAACCGATTACCGGGTAATCGTTGCAACAGATACAGGGGCGTCGCCAAGCGGTAAGGCAGCAGGTTTTGATCCTGCCATGCGTTGGTTCGAATCCAGCCGCCCCTGCCATTTTCCTATACTCATCCAGGTTACCCTCAGCCTTCAGGTACTGCGCGTGTCCAAGATGATGGTCTTTACGGGGAACGCTAACCCCGATCTGGCTCGGCGTGTCGTACGTCAGCTGCATATCCCTCTCGGTGACATCTCTGTCGGTAAATTCTCCGACGGCGAAATTACAGCCGAGATCAATGAAAACGTCCGCGGTAAAGACGTCTTCATTATTCAGCCGACTTGCGCTCCGACCAACGATAACCTGATGGAACTGGTAGTGATGGCTGATGCCTTCCGCCGCTCCTCGGCTACTCGTATCACTGCTGTTATTCCTTACTTTGGTTATGCCCGTCAGGATCGCCGTCCGCGTTCCGCACGTGTGGCTATCAGCGCGAAAGTCGTGGCTGACATGCTTACCGTAGTCGGCATCGACCGTGTTCTCACGGTTGATCTGCATGCTGACCAAATCCAGGGTTTCTTCGATATTCCGGTAGATAACATCTACGGCTCCCCGGTTCTGGTGGATGACATCGAAGATCAGCGCTTCGAAAACCTGATGATCGTGTCCCCGGACATTGGTGGCGTCGTGCGTGCACGTGCCGTTGCCAAATCCCTGGGCGTGGATCTCGGGATCATCGACAAACGCCGTGAAAAAGCCAATCACTCTGAAGTGATGCATATCATCGGTGATGTCGAAGGGCGTACCTGTATTCTGGTCGATGACATGGTCGATACCGCCGGCACCCTGTGCCACGCGGCCAAGGCCCTGAAAGAGCATGGCGCTGCCAAGGTTTTCGCCTACTGCACGCACCCTGTGCTGTCGGGTCGGGCGATCGAAAACATTGAAAATTCCGTGCTGGACGAGCTGGTGGTGACCAACACCATCCCGCTGTCCGCTGCAGCACAAGCCTGTGCGCGTATCCGCCAACTGGATATCGCACCGGTAGTTGCCGAGGCGGTCCGCCGCATCAGCAATGAAGAATCGATCAGCGCGATGTTCCGCTAAGGGCCCTGCCCTTCTCGAAATGTCTCGTTGACGAAAAGCGCCCCGCCCCGGCATTCCTGTCGGGGCGGGGCTTTTTTGCCCATATCGCCTTTAGCGCTGGTCGCAAACGCTGGGGCGAGTGTGGTTATTTTGGAGATACAACATGAACGATTTTACTCTGAATGCTGAAGTGCGTTCCGACCTGGGGAAAGGTGCGAGCCGCCGCCTGCGTCGTCTCGCAAGCCTGGTTCCAGCTGTAGTTTACGGTGGCGACAAAGCCCCTGAATCCATCAGCATGCTGGCCAAAGAAGTTGCCAAACTGCTCGAAAACGAAGCGGCTTACAGCCACATCATCGAGCTGAACGTTGGTGGCACCAAGCAGAACGTCGTGATCAAAGCCCTGCAGCGTCACCCGGCCAAAGGCCACGTGATGCACGCTGACTTCGTACGCGTAGTCGCTGGCCAGAAACTGACCGCGATCGTTCCAGTGCACTTCATCAACGAAGAAGCACCGACCAAGAAAGGCGGCGAAATCTCGCACGTTGTTGCCGAGATCGAAGTTTCCTGCCTGCCGAAAGATCTGCCTGAGTTCATCGAAGTCGACCTGGCTAACGCTGAAATCGGTTCGATCATTCACCTGTCGGACCTCAAGGCGCCTAAAGGCGTTGAGTTCGTGGCCCTGGCACACGGCGATGACAAGGCTGTTGCCAACGTCCACGCTCCACGTGTTGCTCCAGAAGCTGCAGAAGGCGCTGCAGAGTAATTTTACTCTGTACGCCGGAGTGACCGGAAACATCGCGGACTAGAGCATAGCGAGAAAGCGGGCGAGAACGCGGAGTTTACATCATGGTAAATGAGCAATTTTCGTCCACTTTCGCCGCTTTCCCTGATTGCGGCGATGTTATCCACCACTCCAATGAAGGGCCCCTATCGTGACTGCCATCAAACTGATCGTTGGCCTGGGAAATCCAGGCGCTGAATACGAACAGACCCGGCATAACGCAGGGGCCCTTTTTGTTGAGCGCATCGCGAACGCACAAGGCGTGAACCTTGTGGCGGACCGCAAATATTTCGGCCTGACCGGGCGCTATTCGCACCAAGGTCAGGATGTTCGTCTGCTGATTCCCACCACGTACATGAACCGCAGCGGCCAGGCCGTGGCGGCACTCGCCGGTTTCTTCCGCATCAAGCCTGAAGAAATCCTCGTGGCGCACGACGAACTCGATCTGCCTCCCGGCGTTGCCAAGCTCAAAGTAGGCGGCGGCCACGGCGGTCACAACGGGTTGCGCGACATCATTGCGCAACTGGGCAATCAGAATACCTTTCACCGCTTGCGGCTTGGCATTGGCCACCCGGGCGTTGCCAGTATGGTTTCAAATTTCGTCCTGGGTCGTGCGCCACGCGCCGAACAGGAAAAACTCGATGCCAGCATCGACTTTGCCCTCGGCGTGCTGCCGGATATCCTCGCCGGGGAATGGAACCGCGCGATGAAAAACCTGCACAGCCAGAAGGCCTGACTCACTCCTCGGGGAAAACACCATGGGATTCAATTGCGGCATCGTCGGTCTGCCTAACGTCGGCAAGTCCACCCTGTTCAACGCCCTGACCAAATCCGGGATCGCGGCCGAGAACTTCCCCTTCTGCACCATCGAACCGAACAGCGGTATCGTGCCGATGCCGGATCCTCGTCTGGAAGCCCTGGCGGCCATCGTCAATCCAAAGCGCATCCTGCCGACCACCATGGAATTCGTCGACATCGCGGGCCTGGTTGCCGGCGCGTCGAAAGGTGAAGGCCTGGGCAACAAGTTTTTGGCCAACATCCGTGAAACCGATGCCATCGCCCACGTGGTCCGCTGCTTCGAAGACGAGAACGTGATTCACGTCTCCAACAGCGTCGACCCGAAACGCGACATCGAAATCATCGACCTGGAACTGATCTTCGCCGACCTCGACAGCTGCGAAAAGCAACTGCAGAAAGTCGCGCGCAACGCCAAGGGTGGTGACAAGGACGCCGTGGTCCAGAAAGGCCTGCTGGAGCAACTGATTGCTCACTTCACCCTCGGCAAGCCTGCACGCAGCCTGATGAAGACCATGAGCACCGACGAAAAAGCGGTGATCAAGGGCTTCCACCTGCTGACCACCAAGCCGGTCATGTACATCGCCAACGTCGCTGAAGACGGTTTCGAGAACAACCCGCACCTGGACGTGGTCAAGGCCATCGCCGAAGAAGAAGGCGCCGTGGTTGTACCGGTGTGCAACAAGATCGAAGCGGAAATCGCCGAGCTCGATGACGGCGAAGAGAAAGACATGTTCCTCGAAGCCCTGGGCCTCGAAGAGCCAGGTCTGAACCGCGTGATCCGCGCCGGCTACGAAATGCTGCACCTGCAGACCTACTTCACCGCCGGTGTCGAAGAAGTCCGCGCCTGGACCGTACGCGTCGGTGCCACCGCACCACAAGCCGCTGGCGTGATCCACACCGACTTCGAGAAAGGCTTCATCCGCGCCGAAGTGATCGCCTACAACGACTTCATCCAGTACAAGGGCGAAGCCGGCACCAAGGAAGCCGGTAAATGGCGTCTGGAAGGCAAGGACTACATCGTCAAGGACGGCGACGTGATGCACTTCCGCTTCAACGTGTAAGCCACACGCCCAAGAAAAAGCCGCGTTTGATACGCGGCTTTTTTGTGCCTTGTTTTTGCTTTTCTGTGGGAGCGAGCTTGCTCGCGATAGCGGTGTGTCAGCCAACAAAGATACTGACTGACACTCCGTCATCGCGAGCAAGCTCGCTCCCACAGGGGATTTGTGTCGAGTCAGGCCTTTTTGGTCCGAGGCAGGAAGATCGCCAACACCCCGAACAACGGCAGGAACGAACACAGGTAGTACACGTATTCGATGCCGTGAATATCCGCCAGGTGCCCCAGCAACGCCGCGCCAATCCCGCCGAAACCGAACATCAAACCGAAGAACACCCCGGCGATCATCCCGACATTGCCCGGCACCAGTTCCTGGGCGTACACCACGATGGCCGAGAATGCCGAGGCGAGGATGAAGCCGATGACGACGCTCAGGATGCTGGTCCAGAACAGGTCGACATGGGGCAGCAACAAGGTGAACGGTGCAACGCCGAGGATCGAGAACCAGATCACTGCCTTACGCCCGATCCTGTCGCCGATCGGCCCGCCAAAGAACGTCCCCGCCGCTACCGCACCAAGGAACAGAAACAGGTGCAACTGCGAACTGGCGACCGACAGGTCGAACTTCTCGATCAGGTAGAAGGTGAAATAGCTGGTGAGGCTGGCCATGTAGAAATACTTGGAGAACACCAGCAGCCCGAGCACCACCAGCGCACTGGTCACTCGGCCCTTGGACAGGCCGTGAGTCGCTGCCTGACCTTGCTTGAGCTTGAACAGGTTCAAGTGGTTGGCGTACCAGCGGCTGATCCGGTACAGCACGAACAACGCAAACACCGCGAACAAGCCGAACCAGGCCACGTGCCCTTGACCGTAGGGAATGATGATCGCTGCCGCCAGTAACGGGCCGAACGCCGAGCCTGCGTTACCGCCGACCTGGAAGGTCGATTGCGCCAGCCCGAAGCGCCCGCCCGAAGCCAGGCGCGCCACGCGGGATGCTTCGGGGTGGAAGGTCGAAGAACCGATGCCGATCAAGCCCGCCGCCAGCAAAATCAGCGGGAAGCTGCCAACCACCGACATCATCAGAATGCCGACCAGGGTGCACACCGTACCTGCCGGCAGCAGCCACGGCTTGGGATGGCGATCGGTGTAGTAACCCACCCACGGCTGCAACAGCGAGGCCGTCAACTGGAACGTCAGGGTGATCAGGCCGACCTGAGTGAAGGTCAGGCCATAGCTGGCCTTGAGCATCGGGTAGATCGACGGCAGCACCGACTGGATCAGGTCGTTGATCAAATGCGCCAGCGCCACCGCGCCGATGATGCGCATCACCAGGGGGCTGCTTTGGGGCGTAGCGGACGCCGGCACTGAGCCGGTCTGGGCGTTGCTGATAGCCATGGGAATTTCCAGACAACAGGAGGTACAAACGGGCAGGTGCGCCAATGTGCCATTTTTCAGTACGGCAACGCCATCCCCTTAGCCTGCTAACGACCTCGATTTTCATCGCCACAACATTGATGGCGCAACGCCATGGTCTGAATCTTGCCTTCTTTGTCGGCTTGAACGCGGCCTCCTTACAAAGGAGACCGACAATGGGAAGTTTCGCCACAGAGTCGGCCTACAGAGCGGACAAGGGTGAACTTTCGAGGCCTTTTTAGAGGGCACGAGTCGGCGGTGCAACAACCTCCGACGCACGCCAATGGTGCGTGGTGTCCATGGGAGTCTTGGGGCATGCAGGCTTTTTTATCACCGGGGATCGGGTTGCTGGGGCGTTTTGGCTTTGCGCGCAAATTCCAGCTGTTGTTTCTGCTGTTTATCCTGCCGCTGGCCGGCAGCCTGTGGATGATCGGCCAGGACTATCGCGACAAACTCAGCCTGATCTCCGGCGAACGTGCCGGGGTGCGGCAACTGCTGGCCCTTGATGCACTGGATGATCTGCTCGCCGCCCAGCGTGATCGCGCCGCCCGCTGGCGCGCCACGGAAACCAATCGCCAGCCGACACCGGCCACCCTCGCCGCGATGGCCGCCTTCGATGCGGTCCAACCCGCCGTCAGCCAGGCCACTGCCGAACTGGGCAATGCCCTGCAAAAAGAAGCTGCCGAGAGCGAAACACTGAGCCGTTATCAGGCCCTGCAAGCCGCCCTCGATGGCCTCGACTCGAAAAGCCTGAGCAGCGTCGGCTGGTGGCCGGATGGCTACGATCGTTTCACCAACGCCCTGAGCGCCCTGCAAGCCTTACGCGAGCAGATCGCCATGGACAATCGGCTGACACTGGCACCGTGGCTGGAAACCTATTTGCTGACGCAGATCTCCACCCAACACGCACCCGACCTGATCGAACGAGTCGGTCGCCTGGCGGCGGTGGGCCAGGCGTCGGTAGTGTCCGGGCAGTTCACCCTGCAAAGCCGCCTGCAACTGCGCGACCTGCGCAGCCGCATCGGCGATGCACGGGAGCAGCTGGTGAAAACCGCTGGCCTGCTCGAAGCGCGCTTGCCCAGCGCCCTGCAAACCTGGGCCGGGCAATACCACGACAGCCTCAAGCGCCTGGACTCAGGCCTGAAGGTGCTGGATGACGGCGTGTTCGGCGGCAGCATCAATCTCAAGCCGGAGGACTTCGAACGCAGTCTCGACGCCCTGCTCTCTGACCTCGCCTCGTTGCGCCAGCAGTCGCTGGTATCGCTGGATCAACGCCTGGATTACTACCACGGCTCGGCGATCCGCCAGTTCATTGTGGTGGCCGCCGTGTTCGGCTGCCTGCTGTTGGCTGCGCTGTATCTGTTCATCTGCTTGCAGGCTTCGATCCGCCGCAGCGCCAGCGGCATCACGGTACTGGCCGAGGCTCTGCGCGATGGCAATCTGAGCCTGCAAGTTCCGGTTCAGGGACGGGACGAACTGGCGGTCATCAGCACCGCGCTGAACGTCGCCGTGGTGCAACTGCGCACCAGCCTGCAAGGCGTGGATCATGAAACCTTGCAACTGAGCCACGCGGTGCAAAGCCTCAACCATCACTCCAGTGACGCCTTGGGCGAAGTCGAAGCCCAGCAGTTGCAGATCAGTCAGATTGCCGCGGCGGCGACGCAACTGGCCGCTACTTCACAAGGGGTCGCCCACAGTTGCGAACAGGCGTCCGGCAGCGCCCAGCACACCCGGCGCATTGCCGCCGACAGCAGCCGCGACAGCCAGCGCACCACCGCGAGCATCCAGCAGCTCAACCAACGCCTGAACGAAACCGCGGCGGCACTGGGCCGGGTCAGCGAGCAAGGACAGCAGATTCAACTGGTGGTCGACACCATTCGCGGCGTCGCCGAGCAGACCAACCTGCTGGCACTCAACGCCGCCATCGAGGCGGCGCGGGCGGGCGAACAAGGGCGTGGCTTTGCGGTGGTGGCCGATGAAGTACGCAGCCTGTCACAGCGCACTCAATCGTCGACCGCACAGATTGCCGGCACGGTCGACAGCCTGCGTCACACCGTGAATGAGGCCGTCAACCTGATGGAGGCCGCGTGCACTCAGGCAGAGAGTGATGCACAAGCGGTCACCGGCCTTGGCGTACGGCTCGGGGAAATCGCCAGTGCAGTACAGAGTGTCACCGATACTCTTGCGCAAATCGCCACGGCGGTGGAAGAGCAGGCCAGTACCGCCGACGAGGTCAGCGGCAATATCCAGCAAGTCGATCAGGCAGCGCTACGTTTGCTCGAAGGTGCCCGCGCGGTGAACCAGGCAGCGGATACCCTGAGTCAGGGCAGCAAAGCGTTAAGCGACAACACCGGGCGCTTCCGCTTGAGTTGAGTCCGGCAGCCCTGCTCAGGCGCGGATCACCGCTTCCGGGAAGTCCTGCTCCAACTCGGTCTTGAGCCAGTCGATAAACCACGCCACGTCCGCCGACAGCTCGGCGGACGGCGTGAGTACCCGATAGCTTTCCAGCTTCACTTGCGCGTCCACCACCCGCACCAACTTGCCGGTATTGAGCTCCTCGCGCACCAGCACTTCGTTGGCCAGCGCAATGCCCTGCCCGCTCTCGGCCACTGACAGCGCATGGTCATTGTTGACGTAGAGCATGTCCGAATTGAGGTGGATGTCGAGGTCGTTGGCGGCGAACCACAGGTTCCACCACTCGCCGTCATCGACGTGGATCAGGTTGTGTTTCACCAGGTCCGCGGGGCTGCCAATGGGCTCGACGCTGGCCAGATATTCAGGGGAACAGATCGGAAACACCCGAGGGCAAATCAGGCTGGTGCGGGAGTGGGCATATTGGCCGTCCACCCCGTAGACAATGCCCAGATCAGCGCTTTTGCCATCCACTTCGGTGAAGGTCGAATTGGGTTCGATGGCGAACTTCAAACCCGGGCGCAGGTGACGCATGGCCTCGATGCGCGGCATCAGCCAGCGCTTGGCGAACCCTGGCACCACCATGATGCGCAGCCAGCGCTCGGCGTGTTTGGGCTGCGCCTCTTTTCCGGCTTCGATGATCAACTGCAAGGCGGCGGTGATCTTGCGGTGGTACTTCTGCCCCGCCGCCGTCAGGTTGACCCCGCGAGAGGTGCGCTCGAACAGTTGGATGCCCAGCCAGTCTTCCAGCAACTTCACATGGCGGCCGATGGCCGGCTGGGTCACGTGCAGGGCTTTGGAGGCTTCGACATAGCTGCCCAAGCGCGCCGCTGCATCAAAGGCACGCACCGCGTTGAGGGGTGGCAAACGCTGGTCAGGCATGGTTCTGAACGCCTTCTGCTGTTAAATTTTTTAACAGCCCCTATGTTAAAATTGAAGTTTCGCCCCCGCAACCCCTCACTGATAATCCAGCCACAGCAAAACAAAAAAACAGCTGGTTACAACACTCGAACGCAATCTCGATCCTGCCCAGAAAAATAATATCCATGGTCCGACGGCCCGGCTGACTACAGCACTCGCGGACGATGGGGGAATCGGAGGTAACGCATGAATGCCCTGCATTCGCTGCAAACGCTGGCGGTGTCCATCCGCTCAGTGCGTAAGGTTTACGGCGATCCAAAGACTGGCCCGGTGGCGCTCAAAAGCATCGACCTGGACATTCGCGACAACGAGTTCTTCACCCTCCTCGGCCCTTCGGGCTGCGGCAAGACCACGCTCCTGCGGATGATCGCCGGGTTCGAATTCCCTACCGAAGGCGAGATTCTGCTCTACGGCGAAAACATCGCCGACCGCCCGCCGTTCCAGCGCCCGGTCAACACGGTGTTTCAGCATTACGCGCTGTTCCCGCACATGACCATCGCCGAGAACCTGGCCTTCGGTCTTGAATCCCACCCGATGGGCAAGATCCTGAATAAAACGCAGATGGCCGAACGGGTGCGCGAGATGCTCGCCCTGGTGCAGATGGAGCGCTTTGCCAACCGCAAGCCGGCGCAACTGTCCGGCGGTCAGCAGCAGCGCGTCGCCCTCGCTCGTGCCTTGGCGCCGCATCCCAAAGTCTTGCTGCTCGACGAACCACTCTCGGCCCTCGATCTCAAGCTGCGCCAGGCCATGCGCGAAGAGCTGAAAACCATTCAGGCGCGCACCGGCATCACCTTCATCTTCGTCACCCACGACCAGGAAGAAGCGCTGACCATGTCCGACCGCATCGCCGTGTTGTCCGAAGGCGAAGTGCAGCAGGTCGGTCGTCCGGAAGACATCTACGAACGCCCGCGCAACCGCTTTGTCGCCGACTTCATCGGTGAAACCAACTTCATCGAAGGCACGGTCACCCGCGTCGAAGACGGCCTGGCCTGGTTCGCCGGCCCGGCCGGTCATCCGCTGCCCGCACAGCCGTGCAGCGATGTGCGAGTCGGCGCCAACGTCGCACTGTCCGTGCGCCCCGAGCGTTTGCATCTGGTGCCTGCCAGCACGGGCAACGCTCTGCCGTGTCGGATCGAAGCGCAGATCTACCTCGGCACCGACCTGCAATACCAGGTCAGCCTGAGCGACGGTTCGCGCCTCACCGTGCGCACCCCCAACTGCGTCGACCAGAGCAAACGCTTCGCCGTCGGCAGCCTGGCCGGTCTGTTGTTCGACCAGGGCAGCGCCAGCGTCCTGCACGATTGAGCACGAGGAATTGCCATGCACGCATTACCGATTGCCAACACGCTGGAACGTCGGCGGGCCTTCCAGAGTTTTCTCGGTGTCAGCCCCGCGCTGATTGCCATCGGCCTGTTTCTGATCGTGCCGATCCTGATCGTCATCGGTTACTCGCTGATGGAAGCCAACCCCTATGGCGGGGTGAACAAGGTCTTCAGCAGCGACGCCTACACCTCGCTGCTGTTCGAGCGACAACTGGATGACAGCCTGGCGTTTGCCGACTCCTATCTGATCATCGCCCTGCGTTCCATCGGCATCGCCGGGCTGACCACCGTCATTACCCTGCTGATCGGTTTTCCGGTGGCTGTATGGCTGGCCATGCAACCAGCCCATCGCCGTGGCTTGCTGATCTTCCTGATCACCGTGCCGTTCTGGGCCAACCTGTTGATCCGCACCTACGCCTGGATTCTGCTGCTGCGCAACACCGGTGTTATCAACAACAGCCTGATGGGCCTCGGGGTCATCGACCAGCCATTGCAACTGCTCTACACCGACGGCGCGGTGCTGCTGGGGCTGGTCTACACCTATGCGCCCTTCGTCGTGCTGCCGATCTACGCCACGCTGGAGAAGATGGATACCCGCCTGCTCGAGGCCGCTCAGGACCTCTATGCAGGGCGCGTCCGGACCTTGCGCAAAGTGGTGTTGCCCATCGCCAAACCGGGAATCATCGCCGGCGCCATCCTCACCTTCGTGCCTTGCCTGGGCGCGATGATCGCCCCGGAACTGCTCGGCGGCGGCACGCGGATGATGCTCGGCAACCTGATTTTCCGGCAGTTCAGCGATGCACGTAACTGGCCGTTCGGCGCGGCGCTTTCACTGGTGCTGATGGCCGCGGTGATGTTGGTACTGACGGTTTATGCCTTGCGTGCCGAACGCCAGCGCATCGCCAAAGGAGGTGCGTGATGATCGGCCTGTTCAAACGCAATACGCTGGGCGTGCAGGACTTCCCCGGCTTCGGCGGATTCAGTTTCCTGTTCTACCTGTACCTCTACGCGCCGATCGTCGTGCTGGTGGTGTTCTCGTTCAACGCCAACCAGTCGGCCACGGTGTGGACCGGCTTCAGCCTCGACTGGTATCGCGCGGCCTTCGCCAACCAGGCCCTGCGCCAGGCGGCCGGCAACAGCCTGTTGATCGCGGTCTGCGCCAGCATGGTCGCCACGGCCATCGCCACCCTCGCCGCCTTGGGCACTTCACGGGGTGCGAAATTCAAAGGGCTGCAATTGTCCATGGGCGCGATCATGTTGCCTCTGGTACTGCCGGAAATCGTGGTCGGCGTCGCCACCCTGGCGCTGTTTTCCACCATCGGCCTGTCCCTGGGCTACGGCAACCTGATCATCGCGCACACGGTGTTCTGTATTCCGTTTGCCTTTCTGCCGATCCGCGCCCGTCTGAACGACATGGACCTGTCCCTGGAACAGGCCTCGGCCGACCTCTACGCCGGCCCGTGGCGGACCTTTCGCAAGGTCACGTTGCCGCTGCTGATGCCGGGGATTTTCTCCGGGCTGATGCTGGCCTTCATCGTCTCGCTGGATAACTTCGTGATCTCGATGATGGTCTCCCAGGCCGGCACCACGACCTTGCCGATCTTCATCTTCGGCCTCTTGCGCATGGGCGTGACACCCGACGTCAACGCCGTGTCGACCCTGATCCTGGGCGTCTCGGTGCTGTTCGTAACCCTTTCCTATCTGCTGGGCAAAAAGAAATCCTGAACCTTCTACGTACTGTGGGGAAATAGCATGAGCAAGTGGATTAAAAGCATCGGCGCCTCGTTGTTCCTGACCTTGCCGCTGACCATGGCCGGCAGTGTTCAGGCCGCGGAAAAACTCAACGTGGTGAGCTGGAGCGGTTACTTTTCGCCGGAAATTCTCGCCAAATTCCAGAAGCAGACCGGCATTGAAGTCACCGTCGACTCCTACGACTCCAACGAAACCCTGCTGGCCAAATTGAAACAGGGCGGCGCCGGTTATGACGTGGCGATCCCTTCCCACCAGTTCATTCCGATCCTGATCAAGGAAAAACTGCTGGAGCGTTTCGATCCGGTCAACGAACCTTACTACGCCGGCGTCGTCGACAACCTGAAAAAGCCGACCTGGGACCCGGAAGGTGCCTATTCCGTACCGTTCATCTGGGGCACCACCAGCGTGGTGATCAATACCGAGCGCTACAAAGGCCCTGCCGACAGCCTCAAGGTGCTTTACGAGCCACCGGCCGAGCTGCAAGGGCGAATCAACATGTTCGATTCGGTCAGTGACGTGGTGGACATGGCCAGCCTGTACCTGAACATTCCGCTATGCAGTGAAGATCCGAAGCAGATGCAGCAGATCCTGACCCTGCTCAAGGCGCAGAAACCCTTCGTCAAAACCTACAGCTCCAAGGCTGGCTCGATCCGCGAAAACCTGGCATCCGGTGAAATCGACATGTCGACCTTCTGGGGCGGCTCGTCGATGCGCGCCCGGGAAATGAAACCGAGCCTGAAATACCTGTACCCGAAAGAAGGCGTACTGGCCTGGGTCGACAACATGGTCATCCCGACCGGCAGCAAGAACCCGGCGAACGCCAAGGCATTCATCGCGTTCCTCAGCCAGCCTGAAAACGCGGCGATGACCCAGAACTTCCTCAAGCACCAGAGCCCGATCAAGGGGGTAGAGCCGTTCCTCGACGCGGGCCTCAAGGACGCGCCGGAACTGCACATTCCCGAAGGCACACCGGTGGTGTTCAGCAAGACCTGCGGCGAAGGCGCGATCCGCCTGGCCGACCGTCTCTGGACCAACCTGATGCGCTGATCTCCACCGCCCCGACGCAAAGGCGGGGCGTTTTTCCAGCCGTCTGAAAGGCCGCTTGCAATGAACTCCAATAACATCAGCGAACTGGTCCTGTTGCAGGCCCATGAGCTCGCCGAACGCATCCGCCTGCGCCAGGTTTCCTGCCGGGAAGTGATGCAGACTTATCTTGCCCATATCGAACGCTTCAATCCGCAGGTCAATGCGCTGGTGAGCCTGCAAGCGCCTGAGGACCTGCTGGCCCAGGCGGATGTCCGTGATGCCGAGCTGGCCCGCGGTCAATACCGTGGCTGGATGCACGGGCTGCCCCATGCAATCAAGGATCTGTCTCTGACGCGCGGCATCCGCACCACCCTGGGTTCGCCGCTGTACAAGGACTTCATCCCCGAACGCGACGGCATCATGGTCGAGCGGATCAAGGGCGCCGGCGCGATCATCATCGGCAAGAGCAACACCCCGGAATTCGGCCTTGGCTCGCAAAGCTATAACCCGCTGTTCGGCGCGACCGGTTGCGCCTACGACCCGAGCAAAACCGCTGGCGGCAGCAGCGGCGGCGCAGCGGCGGCACTGGCCATGCACCTGGTGCCGGTGGCCGATGGCAGCGACATGATGGGTTCGCTGCGCAATCCGGCCGCGTTCAACAACATCTTCGGCTTCCGTCCGTCCCAGGGCCGCGTGCCCTTCGATGACAGTGCCGACCTGTTTATCGACCAACTCGGCTACGAAGGCCCCATGGCGCGCAGCGTGCGCGATGCCGCTTTGCTGTTGTCGGTGCAGGCCGGGGCCGATGCGCGGGCGCCATTGTCGATTGCCGAGTCCGGCAGTGCCTTTACGGCGCCGCTGGATCGCGATTTCAAAGGTACTCGACTGGGCTGGCTCGGCGACTTCAACGGCTACCTGCCGATGGAAAAAGGCATCCTCTCGCTGTGCGAAAAGGCCTTTTCCGACTTCGAAAGCCTGGGTTGCCACATTGAACCGGTTCAATCCGAATTCGCGCCAGAGAAGCTGTGGAGCAGTTGGCGAACCTTGCGCCACTGGATGATCGCCGGCTCGTTGGGCGCAACCTATGCCGACCCGCAAAAGCGTGCGCTGTTGAAACCGGAAGCCTGCTGGGAAGTGGAAAACGGCCTGAAACTCTCGGCCAGCGACGTGTTTGCCGCGTCAGTGACGCGCAGCGACTGGTATCGGGCGATCTCCAGGCTGTTCGAACAATACGACTACCTGCTGTTGCCCAGCGCCCAGGTCTTCCCGTTCGACAAGAACCAAGCGTGGCCCGCTTCCATTGAAGGCGTGAGCATGGACACCTATCACCGCTGGATGGAGGTGGTGATTCCCGGCACCTTGTCCGGCTGCCCGGTGGCCAACGTACAGGTCGGCTTCAACGCCAGCGGCCTGCCGATGGGCCTGCAAATCATCGGCAGACACCAGGCCGACTTCGCTGTACTGCAATTGGCGCACGCGTACGAACAGGCCAGCCGCTGGTTCCAGCGCTGCCCTTCACCCCTGCTTGGAAGGTAGATTTTGATAAACGGTTGAAAGCGCAGAGAAATATTTTAGATTTATGCTTGACGCATCCCCGTTACCGGTGAATAATGCGCGCCACTTGGCTACATAGCTCAGTTGGTTAGAGCATAGCATTCATAATGCTGGGGTCCGGGGTTCAAGTCCCTGTGTAGCCACCAAGTACTAAAAACGGCTTACCGAAAGGTAGGCCGTTTTTTTATGCCTCGTTTTTATATCCCTGTAGGAGCGAGCTTGCTCGCGATGGACGTTAACGATAACGCGTGCTTACTGGTTAAACGCGGCGCTCTTGAGTCCATCGCGAGCAAGCTCGCTCCTACAATGTCGGCAATGTCGGCAATACCGACAACGCCCGCTCCCAGATCTGCCACGTGCGCAACCAGACCATCGACTGCCAATCGCTATCGGCCGGATAGAACTGTTCCAGCAGATTCAACTTGATCCCGCGCCCTGTTGCGTCACCCGGATTGCCATACAGATGCAGCCAGTGGTCATCGCGCAAATGGCGGTGAACGTCCGGCCCCGGATACGTTCCGCACTCGATGACAAAAGGCATCAAGCGCACCAGCGGCAGCGCATCGATCAACGCCTGCGAGGTGTAGCCGGTGGCCGTCGCCGCCACGCCGGTTTCGCTCAGGGTATCGGCGCCGGTTTGCAGGCTGTAGAGCCACGGGCCGTAAATCGCCTGCGCATCCGGCAGCGCCGGATAGGCGGACTCGGTGATGGTCAGCAACATCGGATGACCGTATTCACCCGCACCGGTGTGCAAGTCAAAACACATGGCCACTTCGGCATGGGCCACGTGCTGTTGCACGATCCGGTGCAGCGTGCGGTTCGACCAGCTCGGCGCCAGCCCGCCATAGAACAGGCCATCGGGGTGAGCATGCTGACCGCCCTCGACAATCGACATCACCGCCGGCCAGCCATGCAGGCGAATCTGCTCGTCGAGCAAGGCATCGGCACGCTCACGCTCGGGGCCGTGCAACTGTGGGCAGGCATAGATTTCATGCAGGGCGTTATAGGCCTGGTTGTCCGGCAGCGGGCGCTGGAAATCCAGGTGATTGCGGTTCAGGTCGATGTTGTCTTCGTTGACCCGGCGCAACCACGCCATGCCCCAGGGGTTGATGGCATGGATCATGACCACGGCCACATCCGTTGGCAGGGAGCGCTTGCCCAACTCCTGCAGCCATTTGATCTGGCAGCCCGAGCCATAGAAGCCCTCAACCCCGTGAGTGCCGCTCAGCGCAACCAACAGACGCTTGGCGCCCGGATCACCCAACACCGCCACATCGGTACTCAACGATTCACCGAACGGACCTTTGAGCGGATGTGGATATTCAGTCAGGGTTGCGCCTGCGGCAGCCGCTGCGGCCAGGAACTGTTCACGCTGGGTGCGATAGCCGGGCTGGGTTGGGAACTCGGTGTGCATGTCTGCCTCTTGTTGATTTTCTGGCCTGCCTGATGGCAACGACCCTACAGAAATTCCTGCCATTGATGAAGGACAAAAACGTCAGCGCCATGGGACCCCGGTTTGCGTCCCTCCCGGTCGGCCGATAAAGTCCACAGATCGTAGATCCAACGGACGGAGTACCCCACGTGTTTTCAACCTTCGCTTTGCGCCGCCATCGCCTGCCTGCCCTGGCACTGATTGTCAGTGCCTTGACCCTGGCCGCGTGCAACAACGCTTCGGTGCCGATGTTGCCGCTCGCCCCGGAAAGCGCTTCGGGTTTTCGCACCGACCTGAAAACTCAACACGCCGAGAAATTCATGGCAGCGGCGGCCAACCCGCTGGCGACCGAAGCCGGGCGGGAGATGCTGCGCCGGGGCGGTTCGGCCATTGATGCCGCGATTGCGATGCAAGCGGTGTTGACGCTGGTCGAGCCACAGTCTTCGGGCATCGGTGGCGGCGCATTGATCGTACTTTGGGATGGCAAAGCCGTGCGCACCTACGACGGCCGTGAAACCGCCCCGGCCGGTGCCACCGAAAAACTTTTCCTGCAAGCCAATGGACAACCGATGGGCTTTACCCAGGCGCAGATTGGCGGCCGCTCGGTGGGCACGCCCGGCGTACTGCGTGCCCTCGAACTGGCCCATCAAAAACACGGACGCCTGCCCTGGGCGCAGCTGTTTGAACCGGCCATCCGGCTCGCCGAGCAAGGCTTTGCCATTTCACCGCGCCTGCACCAGCTGATCGCCGCAGATTCGTCCATGCCACGCTCTCCGGAAATGATGGCTTACTTCCGTAATGCCGATGGCAGCCCGAAAGCCGTTGGCACCCACCTGAAGAACCCGGCACTGGCCGCCGTGTTCAAACGCATCGCCCACGAAGGTCCGGATGCCCTGTACAAAGGCCCGGTCGCCGAGGAAATCGCCGCCAAGGTCCAGGGCCACGCCAACCCCGGCAGCCTGTCCCTGACCGATCTCGCCAACTATCAGGCCAAGGAACGCGCACCGCTGTGTACCGACTACAAACGCTGGCGAGTCTGCGGCATGCCGCCACCGTCGTCGGGCGGGATCGCCGTGGCGCAGATCCTCGGTACGCTGCAAGCCCTGGAAGCTCGCGACAAGCGCCTGGCGCTGGCACCGCTGAAACCGGTCAAGACCACAGCCCCGGCCGGCAGCGAACCCGACCCGCAAGCCGTGCACCTTATCTCTGAAGCCGAACGCCTGGCCTACGCTGACCGCGCGCAGTACCTGGCCGATAGCGACTTCGTGCCCGTGCCGGTCAAAGGCCTGGTCGACCCGGCCTACCTTGCCAGCCGCGCCGCCCTGATCGGCGAACGCAGCATGGGCACGGCCAAACCCGGCACGCCGCCGGGCATCCAGGTGGCCTATGCGCCGGACCGTTCGCCGCTGCGGATTTCCACCTCGCAAGTGGTGGCCGTCGATGACGCAGGCGGCGCCGTGTCGATGACCACCACCATCGAATCGGCGTTTGGCTCGCACATCATGGTTCAGGGTTTCATGCTCAATAACGAAATGACCGACTTCTCGTTCATCCCCGAGGAAAACGGGCAGAAAGTCGCCAACCGCGTCGAACCCGGCAAACGCCCGCGCTCGTCCATGGCGCCGACCCTGATCTTCGACCGCCAGAGTGGCGAATTCCTCGCCACTGTCGGCTCCCCCGGCGGCTCGCAAATCATCGAATACGTGGCCAAATCCACCATCGGTCTGCTCGACTGGAATCTCGATGCGCAAGCGGCCATCAACCTGCCCAACTTCGGCAGCCGCAACGGCCCGACCGAACTGGAACAGGGCCAGTTCAGCCCCGCGCTGATTCAGGCGCTGAAAGACAAAGGGCACAGCGTGAGCGAAATCGACATGACCAGCGGCACCCAAGCGATTGTTCGGGTCAAGGACGCTCAGGGCAAAGCATCACTGACGGGAGGTGCCGACCCACGGCGCGAGGGGCAGGCGTTGGGAGATTGAGTCACGCGCTGGAATGATGAAAGGCCTGCCAGTGAGCAGGCCCTTTTTTGGGGCCTTCACTGGTATGGAGCTCACTTCACTTTCGACTCGGACGCGGTCTCCTGTGGGAGCTGGCTTGCCAGCGATGGTGGTTAACGATGACGCGTGTAAACCGGATAAACGCGGCGCACTTGCGTCCATCGCCAGCAAGCTGGCTCCTACAGTTTCAGCGTGGGCATGGCCCCCTGTGGGAGCTGGCTTGCCAGCGATGGTCGTTAACGATGACGCGGGTGAACTGGATAAACGTGGCGCACTTGCGTCCATCGCCAGCAATCGAGCGTCAACCGGCCGCTCCTACAATTCCCCAGGAATGCGAGAGCAGCGCACTCAACGACTGATCTTCAACCCCTGCCGAACCTGATGTTTCTCCAGCGCCAGTTCGATCAACCGCGTCACCAGCTCGCTGTAGGTCATGCCGGTGGCCTGCCACAACTTCGGGTACATGCTGATGCGGGTGAAGCCGGGCAGCGAGTTGATTTCGTTGATCAGCACTTCGCCACTGTCAGTCAGGAACACATCGACACGGGCCAGGCCGGAGCAGCCCAGGATCTGGAACGCCTCGACGGCCAGGGCGCGAATGCGTTCGCTGGCCTCGACGCTGATATTGGCCGGCACCACGACTTCAGCGGCCGTGTCGTCGATGTATTTACTGTCGTAGGAATAGAACCCGCTGCGCACCACAATCTCGCCGCAACCACTGGCGATCGCCTCTTCATTGCCGAGCACTGCGCATTCAATCTCGCGGCCGCTGACCGCAGACTCGATCAACACCTTGGTATCGAAACTCAACGCCAGCTCCACCGCTGCGCTGTATTCGGCCTCGTCGGTAACCTTGCTCACGCCCACGGAAGAGCCCTGGTTCGCCGGCTTGACGAACAGCGGCAAACCGAGCCGGGACTGAACCTCGGCAAACCCGGTGCGTGCCGCCGAGGCGCGGGTCAATGTCACGAACGGCGTCACGGCCAGGCCGGCATCACGCAGCAGACGCTTGCTGATGTCCTTGTCCATGCACACGGCCGAGCCGAGCACATCGGAGCCGACAAACGGCAGATCGGCCATGCGCAGCAAACCTTGCAGGCAACCGTCTTCGCCGAGGGTGCCGTGGACGATCGGGAAGATCACATCGACATGGCCAAGCATTTCCTGACTGCTGGTTTCCACCAGTTGCTGGCTGGCTTTTCCGGGCACCACGGCCAGCTCGCGATTGGACTGATTGAGGGCGATCAGCGCCGGGTTTTCCTGATTCAGCAAAAAGTTGGAAGGGTCGTTGAGGTGCCAGTGGCCTTGTTTGTCGATGCCGATCAGCACCGGCTCGAAGCGAGAACGATCGAGAGCGTCGACGATATTCTTCGCCGATTGCAACGACACTTCGTGCTCTGCCGAGCGCCCGCCAAAGATTATCCCTACACGCAGCTTTCTCATCGCCTGGCCTCCTGGTGAATGTGCTTACAACCTGAATAGTCGAAACCTTACGGCTGCAAGGTCTTGCCGTCCACCGGCTCGCCAATGGTCAGGAAGTGCCCGCCCGCCACGTGGTGCAAGGTGCGCAAGGCGTCTTGCCCTTCGAAGTGCCAACGCCCTTCGCTGAACACGCGCTCGTCGGCCTGGGCGGCAATCACTTCGGCCAGGAACAGATCGTATTGCTGGTGGTTGTTCGGCTCCGGCAACAGGCGACATTCCAGCCAGGCCACGCAGCCCTCGAGCATCGGCGCATCGACCGATTCACCGGTGAAAGTCTGCAAATCGTAGGTCTCGAACTTGTCGCGCCCCTGGCCCTGGGTCAATTCCAGGCCGGAGGTCGAGCCGACGGTCTGCACAATGTCAGCCTGGGCAGCGCAAGGAACATTCAGCACAAAAGTGCCCGAGGCTTCCAGCAACTGGCGAGTCCAGGTGGACTTATCCAGCACCACGGCAATTTTCGGTGGTTCGAAATCCAGCGGCATGGCCCAGGCTGCCGCCATGATATTGCGCCGGCCATCGTGGGCGGCGCTGACCAGCACGGTCGGGCCATGATTGAGCAGACGATAAGCCTTGGACAAGGGAACCGGACGGCGGTGGGAAGCGCTCATGGAAGTCTGCTCCTGGGGGAAAGGAGCCGATTGTAGCGCCCACGTAACCCTGTGGGAGCGGGCTTGCTCGCGAAAGCGTCAGTTCAGTAACAGTTGCGTTGAATGACACACCGCTTTCGTCGGAACGCCGCCCGGAGCAAGCCCGCTCCCACCAAGAGCTGATCGCAGGTCAGTTAGTGAGTTGATTGGCAAACTGCCCCACCGCATTGACCACTTTCTGGGCGCCGTCCTGGATCTCGACAATCACCGTGCCCGCTTCCGCCGCCAGTGCCAGGCCCTGTTCGGCCTGGAGTTTGCCATCGGTCATCAAGGCCACGGCGTTGCGCGCCATGTCCTGGTTCTGCCGCACCACGAGGACGATCTCGTCGGTGGCCTGGCTGGTGCGCGACGCCAGTTGCCGGACTTCATCCGCCACCACGGCGAAGCCGCGGCCCTGCTCGCCCGCACGCGCCGCTTCGATGGCCGCGTTGAGCGCCAGCAGGTTGGTCTGTTCGGCAATGCCGCTGATGGTTTTGACGATGGTACCGATCACCAGCGATTGCTCGTTCAAGGCTTCGATGCCGTCGCCGGCGGTTTGCATGTGTTTGGCCAGGTCACGCATCACGTCCACGGCCTGGGTCACCACGGCGTTGCCGCGCTGGGCACTTTGGTCGGTTTGCTGCGAGGTGCTGTAGGCAATGTTGGCGGCTTCGGCGACGGCGTGTTCCTGATTGACCTGATCGGTAATCACCGTGGCGAACTTCACCACTTTGTAGAGCTTATTGTTGGCATCGACCACCGGGTTGTAGGACGCCTCCAGCCAGACCGCACGACCATGGCTGTCGACACGCTTGAAACGGTCGGCCACGTACTCACCCGCATTCAGGCGACGCCAGAAGTTCTGGTACTCGGCACTGTTGTAATCCTCCGGCAGGCAAAAGGTGCGGTGATGCTTGCCCTTGATCTGCGCCAGGCTGTAACCCATGCCACTGAGGAAGCGGTCGTTGGCGGTCAGCACGTTGCCGTTGAGGTCGAATTCAATCACCGCCGTGGAGCGCACCAGCGCACCGATCAGGTTCTCGTGTTCGCGAGACGCCTCGATGGTGCGAGTCAGGTCGCTGGAGAAGATCGAGAAACACTTGATCCGACCGTCCGCCGAGCGCACTGGCTGCAGGATCGAACGCAACCAGGCTTCCTGCCCCGTGCCGCGCAACAGCCGTACCGCACCGGCGAAGTGCTCGCCACGGGTCAGTGCGTTCTTGAAGCGCTGCTGGAATTCGTCGAATTTCACGTGTTCCGGGACGAGGTCGTCGATGTGCCGGCCGATCAGGTCGCCGCTCTTGTAATGCATTTCGCCGAGGAAGTTCTGATTGACCGACTGGACACGTCCATCGCTGTCGAGGGTCAGCACCAGCATCTCGCTTTCCAGACTTTCCTTCACTTGCTGGAGGCTGGAGAGTTCTTCACGAAGAGCCGACAGCTCCTGCTTCAAGCGTTTATTGAACATGGGAAAGCACCGATGGACAGGGATGGAAAGCGATATGCAGCCTAACCATCGGCCTTGGAAACATTTTCTTAAGCGTGATTCAGGTTTGTCCTACAAAAATAGTGACGACGCGCCCGATCAATGCGCGCCAGCGGCAGAACAGCCAGCAATTCTGGGCATCCGCACACCGAAGTACGCCGCACTGCCCACGCCCACCGCGCCCATTACCGCACTGAACATCACGCAGATCCACGGACTCCACGGCATCAGGCCGATCAGCAACAGCGGTGTGATGCTCGCCCACGCGGCGTAGGCAATGTTGTAGGTGAACGAGATGCCCGAGACACGAATCCGCGCCGGGAACAGGCTGACCATCACCGATGGCACCGCGCCGACCACCCCGCAGGCCAGCCCTGCCACGGCGTAGGCCAGGCCGATCCAGTCACCGCCCATGATCAGGCAGCTGTAAAGCACACCGATGCCCAACGGCAGCAGCAGGCTATAGAACATCACCGTGCGCCAGGCGCCAATGCGGTCGACCAGCAGCCCGGCGAGCACGCAGCCGATGTTCAGGAACACGATGCCCAGTGCGCTCAAGGCGAAGGTATGGCTGGCGGTCATGCCAAAGGTTTTCTGCATCATGGTCGGGGTAATGACCACGAAAACCACCACGGCCGAGGTCAGCACACAGGTGAGAATCATCGCCGGCAAAATGGCCAGTCGATGCTCACGCAGGACCGTGCGTAGCGGCAGTTCACCGGCCGCCTCGCGCTGCGCCTGCATGGCCATGAACACCGGGGTTTCGCTGAGCCAGCGACGCAGCCAGACGCCGATCACTCCAAACACGCCGCCGAGCAGGAAGGGGTAACGCCAGGCGTAATCGAGAATTTCCGCCTGAGTGAAGGCCTGCGCCAGGAAGGTCGCGGTCAATGCACCGATCAGATAGCCGAACGTCAGCCCCGCCTGCAGGAACCCCAGGGCATAACCCCGGTGACCGATCGGCGCATGCTCGGCGACGAAAACCCAGGCACTCGGCACTTCGCCGCCCACCGCCGCGCCCTGGAGAACGCGCAGGACCAGTAGCAACAAGGGGGCGAAATAACCGATTTGCGCATAGGTCGGCATGATCCCGATCAGCAGGCAGGGCAATGCCATCATCAGGATGCTCAGGCTGAAGACTTTCTTGCGCCCCAGGCGATCGGCGAAGTGCGCCATCAGGATGCCGCCCAAAGGTCGCGCCAGGTAACCGGTGACGAAAATCCCGAAGCTTTGCAGCAGGCGCAGCCACTCGGGCATTTCCGGCGGGAAGAACAACTGGCTGAGGGTCAGGGCGAAAAACACGAAAATGATGAAGTCGTAGATTTCCAGCGCCCCGCCGAGGGCGGCAAGCCCCAGGGTCTTGTAGTCCGAGCGGCTGAACGGCGCCGGGCGCGAATCGGTGTTGGCAGTCATGTAAAGAACTCTGGCACAGGCAAAAACCAAGGCGCCCATGGTCTACGCAAACGCGCTGGCGGACAACCCGCTAGACCAAAGTCCCATAGCCACAAATCAGCCCCGCAAAAATCCACGGCTTGAATTAATGTTGGCGTCTGTCCAGACGGGCGGTTACTGCCCCGAAGACCACAACAAACATAAAAATTCGAGGTACTCCCGTGGCCGCTGATATCGAAGATAGCCGCTCCGCCCGCTTTGCCCTGCGCTGTTCAAGTTTTGCCGAACGCTGGTTCCCCGACTCCTGGGTGTTTGCTGCCCTGGCGGTGATTATCGTCGCGGTGGCCACCATGGCCATGGGCGCCAAGCCCACCGACGCCGCCATGGCCTTCGGCGATGGCTTCTGGAGCCTGATCCCCTTCACCATGCAGATGGCCTTCGTGGTGATCGGCGGTTATGTGGTCGCCAGTTCACCGCCGGCGGTGAAACTGATTGACCGCCTGGCGAAAATCCCGAAAAACGGCCGCTCTGCCGTGGCCTGGGTCGCGCTGATCTCGATGGTCGCCTCGCTGCTGAACTGGGGCTTGTCCCTGGTGTTCGGCGGATTACTGGTGCGCGCCCTCGCCCGCCGCACCGATCTGAAAATGGATTACCGTGCCGCCGGTGCCGCCGCCTACCTGGGGCTCGGTGCCGTGTGGGCCCTGGGCCTGTCGTCATCGGCCGCTCAATTGCAGGCCAACCCGGGTAGCCTGCCGCCCTCGATTCTGTCGATCACCGGGGTGATTCCATTCACCCAGACGATCTTTCTCTGGCAGTCCGGCGTGATGTTGCTGGCCTTGATCGTGATTTCGCTGATCATCGCCTACGCCACCGCCCCCGGCCCGAATTCGGCGCGTGACGCCAAGGCCTGTGGCGTCGACCCGAGTTTCAACCTGCCACCGCTGCAACCACGCACCCGCCCCGGCGAATGGCTGGAACACAGCCCGCTGCTGACGATTCTGCTGGTGTTGCTGGCGGCCGGGTGGTTGTTCCATGAGTTTTCGACCAAACCGGCCATCAGTGCGATTTCCGGGCTGAACACCTACAACTTCCTGTTCATCATGCTCGGTGCCCTGCTGCACTGGCGCCCTCGCAGCTTTCTGGATGCCGTGTCCCGTGCGGTGCCGACCACCACCGGGGTGTTGATCCAGTTCCCGCTGTATGGCTCGATCGCGGCACTGATGACCACGGTCAAGGGCGCCGATGCGCAGACCCTGGCGCATCACATCTCGACCTTCTTCGTCAGCATTGCCTCCCACGACACCTATGCCCTGCTGATGGGTGTGTACTCGGCGATCCTCGGTTTCTTCATTCCGTCCGGTGGCGGCAAGTGGATCATCGAAGCGCCGTACGTGATGCAGGTGGCCAATGACCTGAACTATCACCTGGGATGGGCGGTACAGATCTACAACGCCGCCGAAGCCTTGCCGAACCTGATCAACCCCTTCTACATGCTGCCATTGCTGGGCGTGCTGGGGCTGAAGGCGCGGGACCTGATCGGTTTCTCGTTCGTGCAGTTGCTGGTACACACGCCACTGGTGCTAGTGTTGTTATGGGCACTGGGGACGACGCTGGCGTATTTGCCGCCAGTCATGCCGTAACCCAGAAAGGGGCCGGCCTTGATCGGCCCCTTGTGTTCCGCCCGTCGGTTTCAGTATCTGCTGGTCTAATACGCTGAAAAGGATCTGAGCATGTTCAAACTTGCGGCACTCACCCTCGCAGCCTTCACCCTAAGCACCACCGCCCACGCCGATGTCAATTTGAAGCTGGGCACGACCGAACGCGTTACCCGCCTCTTCGCCTACCCCAACAATTGCAACGTGATCTGCTTTCGCAACTGGACGCTCGAGCAAACCGTCGAGCATTACCTGACCCAGAGCGTGCAGCGCGATGGCTACGGCGACGCGAAGGTTCTGGTCAAAACCGATAACGGTCAGCTCCACGCGGAAATCATCGGCGTGCCCAATGGCTATGAAAAACCGTTGGCAGCGCTGCTCGATGCCGGTGACCTGGCCTATAACGGCGCCAGCAAACTGAATGCCGACGGCAAGTGGGCGTACAGCTGGTACCTGTTCCTGCCGCTGGGCATGGCCCTGGAGAACCGCAAAAGTGTCGAGTTGCTGCACTTCCCGCCCGACTATTCGTTGACCCAGGCCCAGGATTACCTGAAGTCCGCCACCACGGATCGTTGGGCCTCGCTGCTCACCGTCAATGGCATCCCGGTCGAGCAGACGCCGGCCTTTCAGACCATCATCGACATCGCCCCTATCGCCGCCCCCTCCAACGCCGGCAAGGACCTGGAGGGCGTCTACAGCTACTTCAACGAGTACCAGACCACCATGGTCAGGAACCTCAGCCTGCACGCCAGCGGTGAAACATTGCCGATGGTCGCCTTCGGCTCACCGGTGCGTAACTGGATCAAGCAACAATACGGGGCGACCGTGAATGTGCTGGGGCTGGCGACGATCAGCCCGAGTGACGGGGTGAAAGTGCGGGTGCTGGGCTCCAACCACCCAAGCTACATCTGGTATGCCGCCGATCCGGCAAGCTATACCGGCAACGATGCCAAGGCCAAGGCCGATGCGGCGGGGCTGAAAGTCATGGGCCAGGATTTGAGTGCCGCCTGCTGGCAGGCCGTCATGGGCCGCCAGCCGGACAGCAATGCCGATATCGAGCTGAAAACCTGCACACAAACCTGGCAAGTGGCCGAGAAGGATAAAACCTGCGCGCTGTTCTACACCTCGATTCGCAACCTGACGCCGGGACAGGCGGCGGCCAAATGCTCGACAGCAGCGATCCAGTTGCAGCTCAAACAGCTCAAGGCACCCGCTCCGGCCACCGCCCTGCCCGCACCACCGCTATAAACCGACTATCGGCAGTCCATCTGTCAGTTTTGACAGTAGACCGCCCGCGATATCTGCGAGAGGCTTGGGCCGTACCCACGTGCTGCAGCGCTGACTGGATCGTCAGCCGATGGAAGTCGCAGCACCCAGCCGACAGGGATCGTTATGAAAGCCGATGCACTGCGCAAGTCTCTCGCGCCACCGCCGCAGGGTATTTACCCATTTGTGGAGTTACCCCCGCACCTCGGATATCCATCCCTGGCCGATTTCGAGATTCTCTCGAACGAACAGGGCGCGCCCATGGCTGCGGCAGCGTTGCGCGATTTCCCCCGCATAAGCCGGATCTGCCGGGTATCGGGGCATTTGCTGCCCTGTCGTGGCCGGCATACCCGACAACTGGCCCGAGATATTCATGTCCATGACCCGCATTTCTGTGGGCTGCTGCGCCACTCTTGCGACCCGAACGTATTTCTCGACATGAGTGAGCTGTGGTTGTGGGCGCTCAAAGACATTCAGAAAGGTGACTGGCTGTCGATGGATTACGCCGCCACGGAAGACAAACTGCTGCGCCAGTTCGCCTGCCGCTGCGGTTCGTACAACTGCCGGGGCTGGATCACCGGCTTCGATGAAGCGCCGAATGCCGACGGCCAGCTGTTTTTGCAACAGTGGCGTCGGCAAAGTCCGCGCTGAAGGGCTTTACAGGGGTTCGAACGGACGCAGGCGGTACTGCGGCGGCAACTGCTCGAAGCCGCTGATGGTGGCGTTCAGGCTCTTCCAGCGACCGTCCTTGATACCGTAGATGCAGCCATGGATCGACAGGCTCTGCCCACGGTGCCAGGCGTTTTGCACAATGCTGGTGTGCCCGACGTTGGCCACTTGCTGGATCACGTTGAGTTCGCAGAGACGGTCGACGCGTTCTTCTTCGGTGTCCAGTTTGGCGAGTTCTTCGCGCTTTTCGTAATACAGGTCGCGAATCGAGCGCAGCCAGCCGTCGATCAGGCCGAACTGGCGATCCTGCATAGAGGCGCGCACGCCACCGCAGCCATAGTGGCCGGTGACGAGGATGTGCTTGACCTTGAGTACGTCGACCGCGTACTGAATCACCGACAGGCAGTTGAGGTCCGTGTGTAGCACGACGTTGGCCACATTACGGTGTACGAACAGATCGCCCGGCAGCATGCCAACGATCTCGTTGGCCGGCACCCGGGCATCGGAACAACCGATCCACAGGAACTCAGGGGTCTGTTGGCGGGCCAGCTTGGCGAAGAAGTCAGGATCTTCCTCCTTGATCGCAGCGGCCCAACGCTCGTTGTTATCAATCAGATCTTGTAATTCGTTCATGCTTTGAAGCCTCAAGAATGATGCGCAGCTTTGACTGACAACCGTCCGTCGGGGTCACGCGCGAAATGCGGATGCTCTCCTGATCCGGTACTCGGGGCTCCATGCCGGTGGAATTCTCGGTAGCCACGTGGGTCAACCGTAGTAAGGCCTACAGTATGAGGAATTGCCATGAATGATTCACGACGTCCGTACGATGCGGTGCAACCGGAACCCGTCGATGATAACGAAGACCGCATGGGTTCGGTGCGTGAGCTGGATTTCGACACCGAAGAACCCAGCGCCAGGATCGGTGACGAACTGCCGGAAAACGAGCGCGAACAACTGATGCCGCCCCGCCGCGGACGTGAAGCAGGCCTGACGGGCGCCTCGACCGGCGATCATCAACCTACCGACGACGACCTGAGCCCGGAAACCCTGATCCGTGAAGACGGCGCCCGGGATGCCCAGGAGGCGGGCAATGATAATCGCGCGGATTGGGACCTGAGCATCGTCGATGAGGATGACATTGGCGGTGGCAATGGCCTGGATGAGGCGGAAATGGCGCGGCGCGATCCGATGGACGGCAAGCGATAGTTTTTTAGTGCCTGTTCAGCCGCCTTCGCGAGCAAGCCCGCTCCCACAGGGGAATGCATTCCAAATGTGGGAGCGGGCTTGCTCCGGGCGGCGATCCGACGAAGCTTTTAAGCTCAATCGACCAATGTGCAGGCCATGACCACCGCATCTTCGCGCCCACCCACCGCCGGGTAGTAATCCCGGCGCCGGCCGATTTCGTTGAAACCATAACGCTCGTACAGTTTGAACGCCGCGGTATTGCTGTCGCGCACTTCCAGGAAACATTCCCGGGCGTCGGCCTTGTAGGCAATCGACATCAAATGCTCCAGCAATGTCAGCCCCAGGCCGCGGCCCTGGTTTTCCGGCTTGACCGTGATGTTCAGCAGGTGCGCCTCGTCGAGGATGATCTGCACCACACCGTGGCCCACCTGTTGCTGGCCTTCGAACATCAGCCAGATCTGGTACTTGCCCAGGCCGTCGAGAAAAATCCCGCGGGTCCAGGGATGGCTATAGGCCGCGTACTCGACTTTCAGCACGTTTTCCAGGTCCGCCTCGGTCATCGGGCGAAACGATACAGCGTCACTCATTCGATTCTTTCCAGCGCGCCATCAGCCGACGCATGGCTTGCCAGACATCAGCCTTACGCTGTGGCTCTTCCATTAATAATTCCAGGCCCGGTACCGCCCAGGCCGAGCCCAGGCCTTCGATCTGCAATTCGCGATTGAACGCCTCGGCATCCGCTTCGCCGGCAAAACGCACGGCGGGCAGGCCGATCAGCCACAGGCAGGCGCAGGGCGTTTCTTCCATGCGCACCGAGAGAAAACCTTGCACGAAGTCGCGGGCCGCTTCCGGACCCTGGTCCATCGTGCCACGCACCAGCAGCGGCCAGCGCACCGGCTCGCCGACGATCTGCGGGCTGTCCGGCAGACCGGCGGCGCGCAGCATGTCCTTGAGCAGCAGATAAGCAGGGTCGCGGGTCTGGAAGGGTTCGCCTGTGGGTAACTCCACCAGCAGCAGGCAACGCCCGGCCCGCAGCAATTGCAGGGCGAAACGCGGCGGCGGCACGACCGGTGCCTTGACCACGACGGGTGCCTCTTCGGCCTCTTCCACCGGTTTGGCACCGGTGCGGGTGCTCGCCAGCGATGGCCGCGGCACCTCGATCTTCACCCGCTCGGCCGGTTTGACCACAGGCGCCACGGGCGTCTCAGCCACGACAGCCGGCACGACAGGCGCGACCACAGCCGGCTCGGGCATCTCCAGCAGCTCGGGCCGTGACGGCGCAGCAAAGGGCAATTCGGTGCGCGGCAGCCAGTTGACCACCTGCATGGCGTTCAAATAAGCGCGACGACGGGACTCGATAAGCAAAGGTCGGCCACTTGTGGATAACTAAATTGCGCTGATTCTACCGCCGTTCGCACAAGATCGCGCGCTGTTGATCGATAGACTTCACGGACAGAAAAAACAACAGCCCGTCCCGAGAGTGAATCGCATTGCCCCCGATGAAGTACAATCGCTGCTTTTAATCGCCAACCAGCCGGCCATTCCGATGATCGAACCCAAGCGCGTCTTGCGCGCCCTCGCTGAACACTGGGCACTTCTGGAGCCACTGTGCGAGCACTTCGACCAAGGCACACTGAGCCTCAACGAACTGCGCACGCAACTGGCCGCCCAGCAACTCGACAGCACGCCGCAGGACATTACCAGCCTGCTCGACGTGTGGATTCGCCTCGATATCCTGGTTCCCGTGGCCAAAAGCCCGAACCGTTTCGAGCTCAATGCGCAGATTCACGACTTCCTCGCCTATCTGCGCCGTGAACACCGCCTGGGCCTGTGCCTGGAGATCGAAGCCTACCTGCGCCACCTTGAGCGCCTGGCCGGCTATATCCAGGACGCATTCGACATCCGCGACGGTAATGACCTGGCCCGCCAGTTGCGCCTGCTCGACATGCGCGTGCGTGACGTGCTGAAAAAACTCGATAACGACGAACAGGCACTGGTGGCCGTCGCCGAACGGGCGAAAACCAGCGACCGGCAGATTCCGTTGCGCCAGCGTTACGCGGAAGTACTGGCGACCTGGGACGAATACGTCGAGCCGATGATTGATCTGGTGAACGCCGACGGCGCCTTCGAACAAGGCGTGCGCAAGGTCGAAACCGTGCTGCTGAAGATGCTCAGCGAACAGCAGCGCCTCGGCCACCTGGTCGACGACGACATGCTGCTGCGCACCCACGCGCGCATCCTCGAAATGCAGACCAGCGCCCAACTGACCCTGCGTCATGCCCGCGAGCTGCTCTTGCCGTTACGTGAAGAGGCCCGCCGGCACAATGCCGTGACCCGTGGCGCCGCGCTGGCCCTGGCCGCCATCCGGCGCAAGGGCATCGACGCCGTACCACAAGCGGCGATGCCGCTGTTCACACGGCCGCAAAGCACTTTCCTCGGCAGCGCCAGTCAGGTTGAAGCCTACGTCTACGCGCTGGCGCGTTTCGAGCCGAAACCGGCGCGTTTCCCCAAGGCGCACAAGACCCACAAGGGCGGCGATGCACCACGCGCGCCTCGCACGGTTCGGGAAATGCTCGAGCGCTGCGAAGACGCCCTGCCGATGCCGGACCTGATGACCTGGTTGCTGGAGCAGGAACCGGACGGCGCCACCGACGAATTGCTGTACTGGTTCTCGCGCCTGTCGCGGGAAAAACGCTTCAAGCGCGAGCGTCTGGAACGTCGCGAATACCATACTCACGAGCACCAGGTCAGCCTGCGCTCCTTCGCCCTGCTCTCGGTCAGCGATGACGCCACCGAGAATTCTGCGAGCACTCCTTATGCATCTTGATCTATCCGAACTGTCCCATCTGGCGCCGATCTTTCGCGAGCTGTTCAAGGGTTACCACGTCAGCCGCCGCGATCCGGAGCTGTACGCACAGTTATCGAACTTTCAGGACCAATACCGCACGCTGTTCAAGGCACTGGGTTTTGAACTGGTCTGCGACACCCGCGGCTTCTACTACTTCGTGCCGGACCTCGCGGCAGCGGCGGTGAACAAGACCGCCCAGCGCCTGGCACTGTTCACCTTCATCCTCGTCGAGCACCTGGCCGACCAGGGCCGCGACCCGATCTCCGTGCTCGACGGTGGCAGCCTCGGCCGCGATGAGCTGCCCTCGCTGCTGGAAAAGTACCGTGACCTGTTCATCCAGGCCGAAGTGCAAACCCAGGACGAGCTGGAAGAAAAGATCATGCGCCGCATGACCCAGCTCGGTTTCGCCAGTGAAGAAAACGGCGTCTACCGTTTCCTGCCGCCGATGCACCGTTTCCTCGATGTGTGCCTGTCGGTGCAACAGGACCGCGATCTGGCCGCCAGCCTGCACAGCGTCCTGCCATTGCCGGTGCCGGTGCTGATCGACGAAGACAGCGACGAAAAACTGCTGCAGACCGACGACCCGCTCGACTTGAGCGAATTCGAAAGTGAAAGCGAAGAAGACGCCCTGGCCCGGGCCATTGCCGAAGAACAGGAGCTCGACGCATGAGCAAGGAACGTTACGGCATCCGCCGCTTTGCCCTTTTGAACACCGCCGGCTACAGCCTCGGCCTGTTCCCGCTGGAAGAGCCGCTGTCGGTGTACGGCGCGAACAACCTCGGTAAATCCGCCTCGATCAACGCCTTGCAGTTCCCGATCCTGGCGCGCATGTCGGACATGAGCTTCGGCAAGTACAGCCTGGAACAATCCCGGCGCTTCTACTTCGCCTCGGACACCAGCTACATCCTGGTCGAAGTCAACCTGCCCCACGGTCCGCACGTGATCGGTGTGGTCGGTCGCGGCCCCGGTGGCGGTTTCGGTCACCAGTTCTTTGCCTACGCGGGCAAGCTGGACCTGGCCCACTACCAGAAAAACGACACCTGCCTGCGTCAGAAAGAGCTGTTCACCAACCTTGAGCGCGAAGGCCTGAAAGCCTACGAACTCAAGCCGGACGAACTGCGCCGCTTGCTGGTCGGTGGCCACACCTCTATCCCGCTGGACCTGACGCTGATCCCGCTGCGCTCCACCAGCGAGCAGAGCCTGAAGACCTTCCGCGCACTGTTCATCAACCTGCTGCACATGCGCGAAATCACCGCGGCCAAACTCAAGCAACTGTTCCTCGATGCCTTCGAACACAGCCTGCGATCCGGCAGCGTCGATTATATTGCCGCGTGCGAAGAAGCCTTCCGCGATGTAAGACGCATGGAGCAGGACTACAACTCGCTGGTCGCCGCCGGTCCGTTGGTCGAAGCGCTGGCCAACGGCGTGAAGCAACGCGACATCCTGCGCGGCAAACTGCACCGCATCTCGCCGCTGCTCGATTCATTGCTGGGCACCTGGTCGGACTACGCCAGTGCGCGCAAGGAAGAGCTGACCATTCAGGCCGAGCACTACCGCAACGAGCAGGACGCCCTGCAAAACGACCAGCGCGGTGGCACTCAGGAACTGATGCGCCTGGAACGGGAAATCACCGGCATCCAGCGCTGGCTCGGCGAATTGTCGGTGCTCAAGCATCGCTTTGCCCTGGTCGATGACGTCAAGGTGCTGGAGCAGCAACTGCTGGCCGCCAAGGACGCCCACGATGAACTGGCCGGCGCCTTGGCGCAGTCTCGTCAGTTCAGCGCCGAAGACCTCGACGAGCGTTTGCGCGACCTGGAAAAACGCCTGAAGTCGGTCAAGCAGCAGCTCGATCACGCCGACAACAACAGCTACGCCCGACTGCGCGAAGAGTTCTCGCAGCAGGACGTCGAGCGCCTGATGCGCCTGTTCAACAGCGCGCTGTTCAGCCTGCCGCTGGGCGAACATGGCATCACCCTCGACGAAAACGGCGACTGGGTGAAATCCGTGGAGCTGATCCTCGACGGCTTCAAAGGCGAACGCTTCGAAGTGCCGGGCCTGTCCATCGACATCTCGCACATCGAACCACCGGCCTTGCAGGCTCTGGCTGACCGTGCGGCCCTGCGCGACCAGAAAGAACGCCTGGAAAAAGAACTCAAGCAACTGAAAACCCAGCAAGCCGTGGCTGCCGACCGTGCCGCGAGCAAGACCCAGACCGAAGTGCTGTACCAGCAAGTGCTGGATGCGCAGAAAGCCCTGGAAGATTTCCGTCGCGCGCAAACCCTGAGCGCCGAAGAAGGCGACAAGCTGGAACAGATGGCTCAGATGGAAGCCGCACAGGACGAATTGAAACGTTCCAGCGATGCCTTTACCGAGCGCGTCCAGCAACTGTCGGCCAAGCTGCAACTGGTTGGCCGACAAATCGGCGACATGGAAGCCAAGCAACGCACCCTCGACGACGCCCTGCGCCGCCGTCAGTTGCTGCCGGCGGACCTGCCGTTTGGCACGCCGTTCATGGACCCGATCGACGACTCCATGGACAACCTGCTACCGCTGCTCAACGACTATCAGGACAGCTGGCAAGGCCTGCTGCGGGCCGATGGCCAGATCGAAGCGTTGTACGCTCAGGTGCGCCTCAAGGGCGTGGCCAAGTTCGACAGCGAAGACGATATGGAGCGTCGCCTGCAGCTGTTGATCAACGCCTATGCACACCGCACCGACGAAGCCCTGACCCTGGGCAAGGCTCGCCGTGCCGCCGTGACGGACATCGCCCGGACCCTGCGCAACATCCGCAGCGACTACGACAGCCTCGAACACCAACTGGCGCTGTTCAACCGCGAAATCAACAAACGCCAAGTCTCCAACCTGCAAAGCTTCCGCATCGTGCTCGCGCCGAACAAGGAAGCGCTCAAGCACATCGACCAGATCATCCACAGCGCCGGTCAGTACGAGGAAGGCGAAACCCTGTCCGTCTTCGACCTCAGCCAAAGTGCCGAGCAGGACAACAAGAACGAAGAAGCCAAGGAATACCTGGCGCGACTGGTGGCGGCGAACCACAACCAGCTCGGCCTCAAGGACTTGTTCGAGCTGGCGTTCGAGATCACCAAGGTCAACGGTCAACCGGTAATCCACACCGACATCGACGGCGCCGCGTCCAACGGCACCACCATGACCATCAAAGCGCTGACCAACATGTACTTGTTGCTGCACTTGATGGACCGTGACCAGGCCGGTCGTGTACGCCTGCCGTACTACCTCGATGAGGCGGCGGACATCGATGAGAAGAACCAGGCCGCCTTGCTGGAAACCAGTCTGCAACTGGGCTTCGTGCCGATCCTGGCGAGCGTGAAGCCGCAGGTCTGCGCCAGTGTCGCCATCGACCTTGAAGGCGGCAGCGGCCCGGCCGGCATCTACATCGACGAGGCGGACTGGAAGTACATCCGTCGTCACGATCAGGTTAAGGCGACGGTCAACGAACAAGCGGATGAACCGGAGCTGGATGCGGTCTGAGGCTTGAATCGAAGGCAATGAAAAAGGCCGCGGTCCATTGGATCGCGGCCTTTTTCATAGGTGTGTCAGTTAGCTTTGCAGTGAACTTCAGGGCCTCTTCGCGGGCAAGCCCGCTCCCACAGAGTCTGTGGCCAACCGATAACCCTGTGGGAGCGGGCTTGCCCGCGAAGGCGTCATCACTGACGCCAGAAAACTACTTGCCGAGCGAAATCTTCGGCGCCCAGGTCAGCCACTCCTCTTCGAACTTGTCGAACAACGCGAACGTCTGCTCCGGTCGCGCCGGGCTGCCCATGCGCTCGCCGTCCGGCGTGGCGAAGGCGACACCGCCCTGAATCATCGTCTCCAGGGATTCAGTGCGCACCGTTGCACCTCTGAACAGTCCGACATCGAAGTCGAAACCGCTGGTGTTCCAGAACCGCGTGCCGCTACGCACCAGTGGCGCGTACTTCGGTTCGATCAGGATATGGATCAGCACACGATCAGCGGTCTGCCCCAGTTCATAACCCGTTACCTTCCCCACCGTGATTTCGCGATACGTCACCGGCACACCGGCCTTCAGCGAACCGCGACGAGCGGCGCTCAACACCAGACTCAAACCGTCTTCACGCTTTACAGCTTCAGGCGGGCTGGCCAGGGCCATGAAGCTTTTCTGCGGACCCAGATTCTTGGCAGCTGGCAGCACTTCGATGTATTGCCCGGTCACCAGGGTTTCAAGGTTCGATGTCTTGATCAGCCCCAGTTCAGGCTTGACCACCCAGAACTGACTGCCGACCCGGGCGATGCGCTCCGGCACTTCGGTAATCCGTGCGGTCAGCAGCACCGATTGCAGGTCGTCACTCAGGTCAACGTCCTCGATCTTGCCGACATCCAGGCCCTTGAAGCGAATCGGTGTGCCCGTACGCAATCCATCGGCGCGATCGACCTTGATGGTAATCACCTCGCCCTTTTGCGTGGCGTCGTCATGGCTGGCGAACAAGCGGAAACGTGGAATGCGCTTTTGTAGCGGCGCCTTGGCTTCCGGGGTTTCAAACGCAATACCGCCAGCCATCAGGCTTTGCAGCGATTCACTCTTGACTTGAATGCCACCGGTCAGGCCACCCGAGAGCGTGATACCGCTGGCATTCCAGAAGCGTGTCGAGGCGTTGACCAGATCCTCGTATTCCTTCTCGATATGCACGCCGATAATCAATTGCTTTTTTTTGCGCGAGAACTGATAGCTCTGTACCGAACCGACCTTGACCTGCTTGTAGAGAACCGGGCTGCCGACTTCCAGCGAGCCAAGGTTTTCGGTGAACAACACCAGGTGCAGGCCCGGCGCACGCAGATCCAGGGGTGGCGCCTTGGGCCGCGCGACGAATTCGCGTTGCGGCGCGGCCCCCTTGTCGCCAGGACGCACAGCGATGTAGTTACCTTTGACCAGCGCCTCGAGACCGGTAATCCCGGCGAGAGAAATCGACGGTTTGACCACCCAGAACTGCGTACCGTCGACCAGGTAATCTTCGGCCAACGGGTCCATCGTCAACTCGGCGGTGGCCCCGGACAGGTCAGGATCGACCTTCAGCGCCTTGAGATTGCCGACCTGAATGCCTTTGTACATCACCGGCGTACGACCGGCCTGCAAGCCTTCGAAGTCGCTGAGCTTGACCTTGATCCGGATACCGGCCGCCGCCGCATCGAAGTCTTCATAGAGTCTGAACGGCAGGCTCGGGTCGGTAGGCGGGCTGTCCTTACGGTTTTCGGGTGTAGCGAACGCAATACCACCGGCGACAATGCTGGCCAGGGATTCACTGCGAATCTTCACCCCCGACAGATTGGCGTCGATGCTGACGCCGCTGGCATTCCAGAAACGTGTGTGTTTGCGCACCAGTTTGGCGTAAGTCGGCTCGATGAAGACCTTGAGCTCGACGGTGCTCTGGTCCTCGGACAACACGTAGCTTTTGATCTGACCCACTTTGATCTGTTTGTAAAACACCGGGCTGCCACGGTTCAGCGAGCCCAGGCGGTCAGCCTTGATGGTCAGGTGCAGACCGGGCTGGGCATCGGAAAGCGGCGGTTCCTGGGCCAGGGCCTTGAACTTGCGAACCGGTTCACCCTCGCCCGGACTGATCGCAACGTAGTTGCCCGAAACCAGCGTCTCAAGACCGGTAATCCCTGCCAACGTCACGCTCGGCTTGACCAGCCAGAAACGCGTGCTGGTGCGCAGGTATTGCTCTACGTCCTTGTTCATTTCGATGCTGGCGATCACGCCTTTGGAGCTGCCTTCGTCATCGAGCTTGAGGCTTTTGACCTTGCCGACCGACATGCCTTTATAGACAACTTCAGTCTTGTTGGCCTGAATGCCTTCGCCGCTTTCAAAGCGTACCTGAATCTCGATACCGGTCTCGTTATAGGCACGCCAGCCGAGCCAACCGCCGATGATCAAGGCGATCAGGGGCAACACCCAAATGGCAGACCAGTTCGAAGCCGGTCGGGTTTTCGCTACAGGCAAATCAGTCATGGTCGTCGTCCGACTCCGTGTTATCCCAAATCAGTCGGGGATCAAAAGTTACTGCGGCAAGCATCGTCAGTATCACCACCGAGGCGAAGGCGATGGCGCCAAGATTGGCTTCGATGCTGGCAAGCCGCCCAAAATTCACGACCGCCACGAGGATGGCAATCACAAAGATATCGAGCATCGACCAGCGGCCGATGAATTCAATGAAACGGTACATCCAGATACGCTGGCGAGCCGAAAGGGGCTGACGGCGCTGCACGGAAAACAGCAGCAGAGCAATGCCCACCAGCTTGAACGTGGGCACCACGATACTGGCGATAAACACCACGGCCGCAATGGGGAACATGCCGTAGTGCACCAACTCGATCACACCCGCCATGATCGTGCTGGGCGCTCCTTTGCCCAGGGAGTTCACGGTCATGATCGGCAACAAATTGGCCGGTATGTAAAGAATGGCGGCGGTAATCAGCAATGCCCAGGTGCGCACCAGGCTATTCGGGCTGCGGGCATGCACCAACGCTCCGCAGCGTGTACAGACCTGCTCGTCGGTATCAGCTTCCTGCCTGTTCAATTCATGACATTCCTTGCAAATCAGAATGCCTGCATCAATCGCCCGCATGGGCATCCTCTCCTGATAACGCCTGCCAGATCTGGTGAGGCGACATTACGACCTCCAGCCAGACTTGAATCAGCAATAAACCAATGAAGCACGCCAGGCCGAGGCCGACGGTGATGGCTGCCATATCTGCCAGTTTGACGATCGCCACCAGCACGCCCATGAAGTAAACCTCGAGCATCCCCCATTCGCGAATATGGTGATAAATGCGATAGAGCAACAAACCGTAGCTGCGCCCGACATCAAAACGGATACTCAACAATACGGCCAGTTGGCACAGCAGCTTGAGCAGCGGGATCCCCATGCTGCACAGGAATACAATCACTGAAACGCTTTGCATGCCCGTGTCAAAAAGGGCGACAACGCCGCTCCAGACAGTGTCTTGCGAAGACTGCCCGAGTAGATTGAGCTGCATGATGGGTAAAAAGTTCGCCGGAATAAACAACAACAAGGCGGCTATGACCAGGGCGAGACTGCGCTGTACGACGTTGTACCGATTGGCATAAAGCTCGTAGCCACAGCGCGGGCACAAGGCTTTTTCGCCATGGGCAAGTTCTGGTTTGCGCATGAGCAAGTCGCACTCATGGCAGGCAACCAGATTTTCCAGTGGTAATTCTGACAGCTCTTTGGCGTCAACCGAATCCGGCATAAGCGCTCTGACTCTAAAAAAGTTGGACCTATTCTAGTGTCCCGGGACAAAAATAACTGCGCCAATTTGTGCTCGATTGAGCGTGCTTTTTCTACGCCCAAAACAAAACCCCAACTGCTTTCGCAATTGGGGTTTCGGAATTTAATCTTGACGATGACCTACTCTCACATGGGGAAACCCCACACTACCATCGGCGATGCATCGTTTCACTTCTGAGTTCGGGATGGGATCAGGTGGTTCCAACGCTCTATGGTCGTCAAGAAATTCGGGTACTGAGTCGCGGCCGGTTGGCCTCGCTTCAGCAAATTGGGTATGTGACAGCTGGGTGTTTTGTGAGTCTCTCGAACTTTCGGTTCGTTTCGTCTTCACACACCGCAATCTGGTGCTCTTCCGCCTTTTCAGCTCGAAGCATGCAAATTGCTTGGGTGTTATATGGTCAAGCCTCACGGGCAATTAGTATTGGTTAGCTCAACGCCTCACAGCGCTTACACACCCAACCTATCAACGTCGTAGTCTTCGACGGCCCTTCAGGGAACTCAAGGTTCCAGTGAGATCTCATCTTGAGGCAAGTTTCCCGCTTAGATGCTTTCAGCGGTTATCTTTTCCGAACATAGCTACCCGGCAATGCCACTGGCGTGACAACCGGAACACCAGAGGTTCGTCCACTCCGGTCCTCTCGTACTAGGAGCAGCCCCTCTCAAATCTCAAACGTCCACGGCAGATAGGGACCGAACTGTCTCACGACGTTCTAAACCCAGCTCGCGTACCACTTTAAATGGCGAACAGCCATACCCTTGGGACCGGCTTCAGCCCCAGGATGTGATGAGCCGACATCGAGGTGCCAAACACCGCCGTCGATATGAACTCTTGGGCGGTATCAGCCTGTTATCCCCGGAGTACCTTTTATCCGTTGAGCGATGGCCCTTCCATACAGAACCACCGGATCACTAAGACCTACTTTCGTACCTGCTCGACGTGTCTGTCTCGCAGTCAAGCGCGCTTTTGCCTTTATACTCTACGACCGATTTCCGACCGGTCTGAGCGCACCTTCGTACTCCTCCGTTACTCTTTAGGAGGAGACCGCCCCAGTCAAACTACCCACCATACACTGTCCTCGATCCGGATAACGGACCTGAGTTAGAACCTCAAAGTTGCCAGGGTGGTATTTCAAGGATGGCTCCACGCGAACTGGCGTCCACGCTTCAAAGCCTCCCACCTATCCTACACAAGCAAATTCAAAGTCCAGTGCAAAGCTATAGTAAAGGTTCACGGGGTCTTTCCGTCTAGCCGCGGATACACTGCATCTTCACAGCGATTTCAATTTCACTGAGTCTCGGGTGGAGACAGCGCCGCCATCGTTACGCCATTCGTGCAGGTCGGAACTTACCCGACAAGGAATTTCGCTACCTTAGGACCGTTATAGTTACGGCCGCCGTTTACCGGGGCTTCGATCAAGAGCTTCGCGTTAGCTAACCCCATCAATTAACCTTCCGGCACCGGGCAGGCGTCACACCCTATACGTCCACTTTCGTGTTTGCAGAGTGCTGTGTTTTTAATAAACAGTCGCAGCGGCCTGGTATCTTCGACCGGCGTGGGCTTACGGAGCAAGTCCTTCACCCTCACCGGCGCACCTTCTCCCGAAGTTACGGTGCCATTTTGCCTAGTTCCTTCACCCGAGTTCTCTCAAGCGCCTTGGTATTCTCTACCCAACCACCTGTGTCGGTTTGGGGTACGGTTCCTGGTTATCTGAAGCTTAGAAGCTTTTCTTGGAAGCATGGCATCAACCACTTCGTCACCCAAAGGGTAACTCGTCATCAGCTCTCGGCCTTAAGATCCCGGATTTACCTAAGATCTCAGCCTACCACCTTAAACTTGGACAACCAACGCCAAGCTGGCCTAGCCTTCTCCGTCCCTCCATCGCAATAACCAGAAGTACAGGAATATTAACCTGTTTTCCATCGACTACGCTTTTCAGCCTCGCCTTAGGGACCGACTAACCCTGCGTCGATTAACGTTGCGCAGGAAACCTTGGTCTTTCGGCGTGGGTGTTTTTCACACCCATTGTCGTTACTCATGTCAGCATTCGCACTTCTGATACCTCCAGCAAGCTTCTCAACTCACCTTCACAGGCTTACAGAACGCTCCTCTACCGCATCATCCGAAGATGATACCCGTAGCTTCGGTGTATGGTTTGAGCCCCGTTACATCTTCCGCGCAGGCCGACTCGACTAGTGAGCTATTACGCTTTCTTTAAAGGGTGGCTGCTTCTAAGCCAACCTCCTAGCTGTCTAAGCCTTCCCACATCGTTTCCCACTTAACCATAACTTTGGGACCTTAGCTGACGGTCTGGGTTGTTTCCCTTTTCACGACGGACGTTAGCACCCGCCGTGTGTCTCCCATGCTCGGCACTTGTAGGTATTCGGAGTTTGCATCGGTTTGGTAAGTCGGGATGACCCCCTAGCCGAAACAGTGCTCTACCCCCTACAGTGATACATGAGGCGCTACCTAAATAGCTTTCGAGGAGAACCAGCTATCTCCGAGCTTGATTAGCCTTTCACTCCGATCCACAGGTCATCCGCTAACTTTTCAACGGTAGTCGGTTCGGTCCTCCAGTCAGTGTTACCTAACCTTCAACCTGCCCATGGATAGATCGCCCGGTTTCGGGTCTATTCCCAGCGACTAGACGCCCTATTAAGACTCGCTTTCGCTACGCCTCCCCTATTCGGTTAAGCTCGCCACTGAAAATAAGTCGCTGACCCATTATACAAAAGGTACGCAGTCAC